>NZ_CP008953.1:7185000-7540263 GCF_000732925.1 Amycolatopsis japonica | reverse complement strand
GAGTTCGAGAAGGCGAATCCCGGCGTCAGCCTCAAATTCGTGTCGCTGCCGGAGAACCAGGCACGCGCGAAGATCACCGCGTCGACGGCCACCGAGGGCGGCGAATTCGACGTCGTCATGATCAGCAACTACGAGGCGCCGCAATGGGCCGCGAACGGCTGGCTCGAAGACCTCGGCCCGCATATCGCGGCGAATCCGTCCTACGACGCGGACGACTTCATCCCGAGTATCAAGGAATCCTTGTCGCACAACGGGTCCATGTACGCGGTGCCGTTCTACGGCGAATCGTCGTTCCTGGCCTACCGGAAGGATCTGTTCGAACAGGCCGGGATCACCATGCCCGCCAAGCCGACGTGGACGCAGATCGCCGAGTACGCCGCGAAACTGGACGACAAGGCCAAGGGCATCGCGGGGATCTGCCTGCGCGGCAAGCCCGGCTGGGGTGAGAGCCTCGCGCCGTTCACCACGGTCGCCAACACCTTCGGCGCACAATGGTTCGACAAGGACTGGAACGCGAAGCTGACCAGTCCCGAGTTCAAGGCGGCCGCCGAGTTCTACGTGAACCTCGTGCGGAACCACGGCGAGGTCGGCGCGTCGAGCGCGGGCTTCTCCGAATGCGGCACGCGGTACACCCAGGGCCAGGCCGCGATGTGGTACGACGCCACGGTCATGGCGGGTACGAACGAGGACCCGTCGGCCAGCAAGGTCGTCGGGAAGTCCGGCTACGCCCCGGCGCCGGTGGAGAAGACGCAGGCGAGCGGCTGGCTCTACACCTGGGCTTTGGCGATCCCCAAGGTCGCCAAGGACAAGGAAGCCGCCTTCAAGTTCATGGCCTGGATGACCGACAAGGCCTACGTGCAGCGGGTCGCGAAGGAGTTCGGCGACTGGAACCGTGTCCCGCCGGGCGTGCGGAAATCGACCTACGACATCCCGCAGTACCGCGAGGCCGCCAAGGCCTACGCGCAGCCGACGCTGGACGGCATCGCGGACGCCGACCAGCGCAAGGCGATGGCGAATCCGGTGCCCTATCCCGGGATCCAGTTCGTCGGTATCCCCGAGTTCCAGGATCTCGGCACGCGGGTGAGCCAGCAGCTTTCGGCGGCGATCGCGGGCCAGATCACCGTGGACGAAGCGCTCAAGCAGTCGCAGGAGTACGCGCAGACCGTCGGCAAGTCGTATCAGGAGGTGCAGTGATGGCCACGATCTCCGCTCCTGCTCGCCCAGAGCCCGCCCATGCGAAGAAGGCGGCTCCGAAACGCGGCACCGACACCCCGTTCAAACGACGGCTGCCGCTCCTGCCGGCGCTGCTGTTCGTCGTCGCCGTGACGCAGTTGCCGTTCGTGCTGACGGTGTTCTATTCGTTCCAGTCGTGGAACCTGGTGCGGCCGGGTTCGCGGCATTTCGTGGGGCTGCAGAACTACATCGACGTCTTCGCCGACTCGACGTTCCTCGGGGCGTTGCTGAACACCGTCGTGCTCACGGTGGTGTGCGTGTTCTTCTCGTTGCTGCTCGGGCTGGGGCTGGCGATCCTGCTGGACCGCAAGTTCCTCGGCCGCGGGGTGGTCCGGACCCTGCTGATCACGCCGTTCCTCATCCTGCCCGCGGCGGGCGCGCTGCTGTGGAAGACGACGATGTTCGACCCGACGTACGGGTTGCTGCACTTCGTTTTCGGCACCGACGTCGACTGGCTGTCGGAGTTCCCGCTGGCCGCCGTGATGGCGCAGGTCGTCTGGCAGTGGACGCCGTTCATGATGCTGCTGATCCTGGCCGGGCTGCAGAGCCAGCCGAAGGATGTGCTGGAGGCCGCGTCGGTCGACGGCGCCGGCCGCTGGCGGACGTTCACCGCGATCACGCTGCCGCATCTGAGCCGGTTCCTGCAGCTGGCGACGTTGCTGGGCGCGATCTACATCGTGAACAGTTTCGACGCGATCTTCCTGATGACACAAGGCGGCCCGGGGACGGCCAGCACGAACCTGCCGTTCTACATCTATCAGCGGGCGTTCCAAGGTTTCGACATCGGGCAGTCGTCCGCGATGGGCGTGATCGTCGTGATCCTGACGATGATCGTCGCGACCTTCGCGCTGCGGCTGATGTTCCGCACGTTCTCGGTACAGGGAGGCGCGAAATGAAAAGCCGTTTCGGCCCCGGCGCGCTGACGGTCGCGACCTGGGTGATCGCGATCCTGTTCGTGTTCCCGCTGCTGTGGATGATCCTCACGGCCTTCAAACAGGAGGCCGACGCCTACACCGATCCGCCTCGGCTGCTCTTCACCCCGACCCTCGACCAGTTCGCGGGCGTGCTCGAACGCGGCTTCCTGCCGTACCTGTCGAACTCGGCGTTCGTGACCGTCGTTTCGACGCTTTTCGTGCTGCTGCTGGGAATCCCGGCGGCGTACGCGCTCTCGCTGGCGCCGGTGAAGGGGACGAGCAACGCGCTCGGCTTCTTCCTGTCGACGAAGATGCTGCCGATCGTGGCGGCGATCATTCCGCTTTACGTGATCTCGCAGAACACCCGGCTGCTGGACAACGTGTGGGCGCTGATCATCCTGTACACCTCGATGAACCTGCCGCTGGCCATCTGGATGATGCGATCGTTCTTCCTGGAGGTGCCGCACGAGATGATCGAGGCGGGCCGGATCGACGGGGCGACGCTGCCGACCCTGCTGCGGAAGATCATCATGCCGGTCGTCGCGCCCGGGGTGGCCGCGACCGCGCTGATCTGCGTGATCTTCTCGTGGACCGAGTTCTTCTACTCGGTCAACCTCACCGCCGCGCGGGCCGGGACGGTGCCGGTGTTCCTGGTCGGCTTCATCACCAGCGAAGGCCTGTACTGGGCGCAGCTTTCCGCCGCCGCTCTGCTCGCGTCGCTGCCGGTGATGATCGTCGGCTGGATCGCGCAGAACCACCTGGTGCGCGGCCTTTCGATGGGCGCGGTCAAGTAAGGCGTCGGTACAGGTGGTCGTGAGTGGCGTTTCGGGTTAGAACCCGAAACGCCACTCACGACCCCCACGCCTCACGCGAGCGACAAGGCCTGCCCCGGGCAGATGTGCACGGCGGTGCGCGCGTTCTCCTCGGCTTCTTCGCCCTCGGGCTCGGCGTTCAGCAGAAGGACCGTCCCGTCGTCCTCGTTCTGGTCGAACAGATCGGGATCGGTGAGCACGCACTGGCCCGCTCCGACGCATTTCCCGGTGTCCGCGATGATCTTCATGGCTCCTCCTACCAGGTGACCGGCAGGGCGTGGAGGCCGTAGATCGTCGAATCGTGCTTGAACGGCAGTTCGTCGACCGGTACGGCGATCCGGATGCCCGGCACTCGCCGGAACAACGTATCGAACACGATCTGGAGTTCCAACCTCGCCAAGTTCTGCCCGAGGCATTGGTGCACACCGAATCCGAAGGCGACGTGATGCCGCGCGCCGCGCTCGATGTCGAAGGTGTCCGGGTTCTCGAAGCCGGCCGGATCGTGGTTGCCCGCGTTGCTCAGGCCGATGACGCCTTCACCCGCGCGGATGAGCGTGCCGCCGATCTCGACGTCCGCGGTGGCGAAGCGCGAGGTCGCCGACTCGGCGATCGTGAACACCCGCAGGAGTTCTTCGATCGCGGCGAGGGTCTTGTCCGGATCCGCCTTGATCTTCGCCAGCTGATCCGGGTTCTCCAGCAGGGTCACCGTGCCGAGCGAGATCATGTTCGCGGTGGTCTCGTGTCCGGCGATGAGCAGCAGGAACGCCAAACCGACGAGTTCGCCGTGGTCGGCTTCGCCCGATTCACGCTGCTTCAGGATCTGACGGCCGAGGAGATCGTCCTCGGTGGCGTTCGCTTCCTTCTTGGTGACGAGGTCGTCGAGATAGTTCCGGAGGCCCTCGAACGCCGTCTGCCGCTCTTCGGGGCTGACCTCCCGGTTGAGCATGCGGGAACTGCACGACTGGAAGAAATCGTGGTCCGCATAGGGAACGCCGAGCAGTTCGCAGATCACCAGCGACGGAACCGGAAGGGAAAGTGCCTGGACCAGGTCGGCGGGTTTGGGGCCGGCGAGCAGGGCGTCGATATGCTCGTCGACGATCTGCTGGATCCGCGGCTGCAACGCCTTCATGCGTTTGACCGTGAATTCGCCGACGACGTCGCGCCGGGCCTGGCTGTGCTCCGGCGGATCCATTCCGATGAGGGACGGGCGGAACGAGTCGTCCTCCGAGCGGACCGGGCGCGCCACCAGCAGCGGGAACGACGGATTACGCCGGTCGGAGCTGAAATGCGGGCTGCTCAGCATTTCGCGGATGTCCTCGAGCCGGGTGAGTGCCCACGCCGTTTGCCCGGACGGGAGACCGACCCGGGAAATCGGACTTTCCTCGCGAAGCGTCTCGTATTCGGGAGGTGGCGAAAACGGGCATTTACGCGCCAGCGGCAAGGTCGCGGTGGTTTCCTCGACGTCGGTCATCGGGTTGTCCTTCCCCAGAATGTCGGGTGGGTTCGGGCGATATCGGACAGCGAGCCCCAAAACGTATGCGGATGGTTTCATTCCGCTTATGCACCCAAGGTACTCAAGTGGAGACAGGTCGTCCACTCGCGAAGGGGTGGTTTCGCGGGAGGCGTGAAGGGCACGCCCTTACGTGCGAGAATCACGGCCCTGAAGGACCTTCGAGAGGCGAGGACCATGACAGCCGACCCCGAGACCCGCTTGCGTGCCGACGCGCGCCGGAACCGGGATCAGATCCTGGCCGCCGCGAGAGTCATCTTCGCCGCCCAGGGCGCCGAGGTCCCGATGGAGGAGATCGCACGCTCGGCCGGCGTCGGAGTCGGCACCCTTTACCGGCGCTTCCCGGACCGGGACGCACTGATCCGGGCGGTCGCCGTCGACAACTTCGACCGGGTCCTCAGGGACGCGAAGGCGGCGAAGGACCAGGAGTCCTCGGACTGGGAAGCGCTGATCCGGCTCCTGCACCAGTCGATGGAACTACAGCTCAGCATTCAGCTCGCGATGGTCTCGCCGCGGGCGCTGGCGATCCTGAAGAGCGACCCCGCGATCAAGGCCCTGCGTGACGAGTTGCTCCTGGTGATGGACTCGTTCGTCCAGGGCGCGCAGGCGGAGGGCAGGCTCCGGACGGACGTCGCCACCGGCGACGTCGCGATCCTCTTCGCGACGCTGCTGCGGCAGATGCCCGGCAAGGGCGAGGAGGTCGCGCGGATGGCGACGAGGCGGTGCATCGGGATCATGATCGACGGGTTGCGGGCCGTGGGCTCGAACGAGCCGCTGCCGGGCCGGGTGCTGACCGGGGCCGATCTCGATCCGTGAGTCCGTGAGGTCCCGGATGTCAGGAAAGGGTCGTTCAGGACATAAAACGTCCTGAACGACCCTTTCCTGACATTTGCCCCGCGGTCAGCTGTCCAACTGCGGAAAACGGGTCGGCTCAGACACCCAGCGGGTGCCAGACGGTCTTCGCCTCCAGGTACCGCCGCAGTCGCGCGATGTCGGCGTCGGCGGTCCAGTCCGGCTCGGTGTCCGGGACGGTCAGGACCCGCTTCACGGTGCCAGCGGCCTCACGCGCCAGATCCGCCCGCGCGGACGGCTCCGCGCCGGTCGGGTCGAGGGCGTTGACGTCGCCGTGCGACGCCAGCCACGAGCCCAGCTCCGACGCGCGGCCGGTCAGGATGTTCGCGACCCCGCCGGGCAGGTCGGAAGTGGCCAGGACCTCCGAAAGCGTGATCGCGGGCAGTGGCCGGTCCGCGCTGGAGACGACCACCGCGGTCGAGCCGGTCGCCAGCACCGGGGCCAGCACGCTCACCAGACCCAGCAGCGACGACTGCTGCGGCGCGAGCACGCCCACGACACCGGTCGGTTCCGGCACGGTGAAGGAGAAGTACGGGCCCGCGACCGGGTTGGCCGCGCCGAGCACGGTCGCGATCTTGTCCGTCCAGCCCGCGTACCAGACCCAGCGGTCGATCGAGGCGTCCACAATGGACTGAGCCTTCTTCGCCGCGACGCCTTCGGACGCGGACACCTCCGCGACGAACTGCTCGCGGCGGCCTTCCAGCATCTCCGCCACCCGGTACAGCACCTGGCCGCGGTTGTAGGCGGTCGCCGCCGACCAGCCGCCGAAAGCCTTGCGGGCGGCCGAAACCGCGTCACGGACGTCCTTGCGCGACGCGTGCGAGGCGTTCGCCAGGAACTTGCCCTTGGTGTCGGTGACCGGGTACACCCGGCCCGACTCCGAACGCGGGAACTTGCCGCCGATGTAGAGCTTGTAGGTCTTCGCCACCGAAATACGGTCAGACATCGAGGTAGGCCTCCAGTCCGGTGCGTCCGCCTTCGCGGCCGAAACCCGACTCCTGGTAGCCGCCGAACGGCGCGGCGGGATCGAAGCGGTTGAACGTGTTGGCCCAGACGACACCGGCGCGGAGCTGGTTCGCCATCCAGAGAATGCGCGAGCCCTTTTCCGTCCAGATTCCGGCGGAAAGCCCGTACGGCGTGTTGTTCGCCTTGGTGACGGCCTCGTCCGGCGTGCGGAAGGTCAGCACCGAGAGCACCGGCCCGAAGATCTCCTCGCGGGCGATGCGCATCGACTGCTGGACGTCGGAGAACACCGTGGGAGCGAAGAAGAAACCGCGTTCTGGCACCGGGCACGGGCTGGTCCAGCGCTGCGCGCCCTCGGCGTCGCCGGACTCCACGAGCCCCTTGATCTTCGCGAGCTGCTCGGCGGAGTTGATCGCGCCGATGTCGGTGTTCTTGTCCAGCGGGTCGCCCAGCCGCAGCGTCGAGACGCGGTAGCGCAGCTTTTCGAGGACCTCCTCGGCGACGGATTCCTGCACCAGCAGGCGCGAACCCGCGCAGCAGACGTGGCCCTGGTTGAAGAAGATCCCGTTGACGATCCCCTCGACGGCCTGGTCCAGCGGAGCGTCATCGAAGACGACGTTCGCCGCCTTGCCGCCGAGCTCCAGCGTCAGCTTCTTCGCGGTACCCGCGATCTGGCGCTGGATGGCCTTGCCGACCTCGGTCGATCCGGTGAAGGCGACCTTGTTCACGTCGCCGTGGCCGACCAGCGCGGCGCCGATGTCCCCGGCGCCGGGCAGGATGTTGACCACGCCGGGCGGGAGTTCGGCCTGCTGACAGATCTCCGCGAACACGAGCGCGGTCAGCGGCGTGGTCTCCGCGGGCTTGAGCACCACGGTGTTGCCGGTGGCCAGTGCGGGCGCGATCTTCCACGCCAGCATCAGCAGCGGGAAGTTCCACGGGATGACCTGGCCCGCGACGCCGAGCGGCTTCGGGTTCGGGCCGTAGCCCGCGTAATCGAGCTTGTCGGCCCAACCCGCGTGGTAGAAGAAGTGCGCGGCGGCCGTCGGCACGTCGGAATCACGCGATTCCTTGATCGGCTTGCCGTTGTCGAGACTTTCCAGCACGGCCAGCTCCCGCGACCGCTCCTGGATCAGGCGGGCGATGCGGAACAGGTACTTGGCGCGTTCGGAGCCCGGCATTTTCGACCAGACATTGTTGTACGCCTTGCGCGCGGCCTTCACCGCGGTGTCCACATCGGACACCGACGCGGTGCCGACCTCGGCGAGCACCTCTTCGGTGGCCGGGTTGATCGTCTTGAGCGGCTCGCCCGAGCCGTCGACGAATTCGCCGTTCACGAACGGCCGGTAATGCGACTTGAGGTTCGCGAGGTCGCGCGATTCGGGCGCGGGCGCGTACTCGAAGATGCCCATGGATCAGTCCACCGTCACGTAGTCGGGACCGCTGTAGTGGCCGTCGGCCTGGGTGCGGCGCTGCAGCAGGAGGTCGTTGAGCAGGCTGGACGCCCCGAACCGGAAGAGGTCCGGGTTCAGCCACTGCTCGCCGGCGACCTCGTGCACCGCGACCAGGTACTTGATCGCGTCCTTGGTCGTCCGGATGCCACCGGCCGGTTTGACGCCGCGCAGTTCACCGGTCTGGACGAACCAGTCGCGGACGGCCTGCAGCATCACGTGGGTGACCGGCAGCGTCGCGGCGGGCGAAACCTTGCCGGTGGAGGTCTTGATGAAGTCGCCGCCCGCCAGCAGCGCGAGCCAGGACGCGCGGCGGACGTTGTCGTAGGTGGCCAACTCACCGGTTTCGAGGATGACCTTGAGGTGAGCGCTGCCACAGGCGGCCTTGATCGCCTGGATCTCCTCGAAGACCTCCAGGTAACGGCCTTCCAGGAACGCGCCTCGATCGATCACCATGTCGATCTCGGCGGCGCCGGCGTCCACGGCGATCTTGGTGTCGGCCAGCTTGATCTCGCGGCTCGTGCGGCCGGCCGGGAAGCCGGTGGCCACACTCGCGACGTGGATGCCGGTGCCGCGAAGCGCCTCGACAGCCGTCTCGACCATGTCCGGGTACACGCAGACGGCCGCGACCTGCGGGGTGTCCGGGCGTTCCGGGTCCGGCCGCTTGGCCTTGGCCGCGAGCGCGCGGACCTTGCCCTGGGTGTCGGCGCCTTCGAGGGTCGTCAGGTCGACCATCGAGATGGCAGTGTCGATCGCCCAGAGCTTGGCGGCCTTCTTGATGCTGCGCGTGCCGAGTCCCGCCGCCCGCTGCTCGACGCCGACCTGGTCGACACCAGGCAGCCCGTGCAGGAACCGGCGCAGGCTCGCCTCGTCGCGAGTCGCGTCCGCCAGCGGCGACGGGGTGGCCGTCGCCGCTGACGAGCTGGTCGTAGCTGTCATACGGGTGAGTGTAAGCGGCCTACAAGCTGGGCACCGGGGCCTGGGCGACGGCCCTGGTCGAGGGCACCACCGGGGTGCAGAACTCGCTGACCATGGGCAGCTGGCGCTTGAGCGCGGCGTCCGGCGACACGGTGAGGTCGACGGTGGCCAGCGTGGAGATGTCCTTGCCGGAGTCGTCGTGGAAGCTGAGAGTGTTGAAGCCCGGCAGATCGCCGCCGTGACCCCAGACGACGTGGTCGTCCGCGCAGGCGCCCGCGGTCTTGAGGTTCAGCTTCATCAGGCCGAGGCCGTACTCCATACCGCCCGCCGGGACCGTCGTCTTCATCTGCTTCAGCAGGTCCGCGGGCAGCAGGCGGCCGCCGAACAGCGCCTCGAAGAAGCGGTTGAGGTCCTTGCCCGAAGACACCATGCCGCCCGCGCCGAAGTAGCGCGAGTAGTTGTAGGTGGTGACGTCGGTGAGGCCGCGCGGCGCGTCGTACAGCTGCTCGTAGCCGCGGGCGGCCGGGCGGATCAGGAACGGGAAGTCGCGGGGCAGCGAGGTGTCGCGCAGGTGCAGCGGCCCGGTGATCCGTTCGGCGAGCGCGCGTTCCAGCGGCTTGCGCGTGGTCTTCTCGACCAGCAGGCCGAGGACGTTGTAGCCGGTGTTCGAGTACGCCCAGCTCGTCCCGGGTTTGAACTGCAGCGGCTGCTTCGTGACGCTCAGGCGGATCTGGTCGTCGCTGTCGAAGTGCTCGAAGCGTTCGGTGTCGACCTCCGGACCGGAGGCCCAGGTGTCCTCGGGGGCCAGGTCGCGCGGGAGGCCGCTGGTGTGCTGCAGCAGCTGGCGGACGGTGATCGGCTCCGGATACGGCAGCAATCCGGGCAGATAGCGCTGGACGGGCTCGTCCAGCCCGACACGCTTCTCCGCCACGAGCTGCAGGATCAGTGTCGCGACGAACACCTTGGACACACTCGCGATCCGCCAGCGGCCCGACGCGTCGGGCTTGCCGGGACGCTCGATGTCCGCGACGCCGCTGACACCGCGGAAATCGTCGGCGACGGCGACCATGCCGGGGATGCCCGCGGCGACCGCCGCGTCCATCGCGGTCTGGCGCGGATCGGTCTTCCCGGCGGCCGCTGCCGGGAGGGCGGTAACGGAAAGCAGTGCGGCACAAGCGATCGCGACGACGGTTCGGCGCATCGGATGTCCCCCCAGGTTGTGTTCAGCCTTCGATTTCAGGCACGTCCTTCTTGCGTGGCTTCCGCTTGACGACGACCCCACCCCAGAATGCCAGGCCGGTGATCTTCACGGTGGGCGCCGTCGGCGGCGCCGCGGGCGTCCCGGCACGGTCTTCCAGCTCGAACGCGCCCATGAAGCCGATTCCGGTGACGTCCACGTTGATGTCGTCGGGCACGATGATGTCGATCCCGCCCATGATCGCGACCGCGGTGATCGTCGAATGCTTCTCGGCGAACCGCGCGTGCCGCAGATCGAGTTCGGCGCCGCCCCAGAACGCGAAACTGTTGTGCTGCGGCGGGACGACCCAGCTGCCCTTGCGCGACGCGCCGGACATGACGGCGATCGACGCGCCGGAGCCGGGATGCCCGCCGATGCGGTCGTCGGGCAGGCCGAGCGCGCGCGACGTCGCCGGCTCGATCGCCGACCGTGACTGCTGCGGCAGATCCGCGGTGACCGGCTTGAGGTCGCCGACGGTCTTGGCCGCGTACACGGTGGTGAGCCGCTCTTCCAGCTCGTTGATGGTGATGCGCCCTTCGGACATCGCCGCGTGCAGCACCTGCGCGACCTGCTCGCGATCGGCGTCGGAGATGCGCATCTGTTCGGGGCCCGGCAGGGCCGGTTCTTCACTCACGCGGAGGAGCCTAGCGCCGACGGGAGGGCCGAGCGTCCATCTTATGGTCGACAGTGGCATCCTCCCGAGATGGGGAACTCACTACCCGGCGCCGTCGAGCTGCCGGACGGGATCAAGGTGCGCGGACGGGGCCTGGGGCGTCCCTGGCCGGACGGGCCCTCGCCGGATTTCGGACTGTATTTGGGCGGCGCGAAGCTGCGCCGGAAACACGATCACAAAATGGACTGGGAGCGGGCGTGGATCCGCTGGCCCGACTTCCTGCTGCCGACGGACTGGGCGGACGCGCGGCGGCGCATCGTCGACCTGCACGAGCGGGCGGCGAGGGGTGAAGGGGTCGAGGTCGCCTGTTACGGCGGAGTCGGGCGGACCGGCACGGTGCTGTCCTGCCTCGCCACGCTTTCCGGGCTGAGCGCCGACGAGGCCGTGGCCTGGGCGCGAGCCAACCACGACAAGCGTTCGGTGGAGACGCCCTGGCAGCGCCGCTGGGTCGGCTGGTTCGCGCGGCAGGCGTGAACGGCTAAATTGACCGGCATGGATGTGCACGTCGTTGATCACCCGCTGGCCAAGGCCAGGCTCTCCACCATGCGCGACGCGCGCACCGACAGCGCCGCCTTCCGCGCGGCGCTGCACGAACTGACCGTCATGCTGGTCTACGAAGCCACGCGCGACATGCCGGTGCGGATCGAGCGGATCCACACGCCGGTGGCGCGCACCGACGGCTACGCGCTGGCGAGCCCGCCGCTGCTCGTGCCGGTGCTGCGCGCCGGGCTCGGGATGGCGGATCAGGCGCACAAGCTGATCCCCGACGCCCAGATGGGTTTCGTCGGCCTCGCCCGCGACGAGGAGACCCTCAAGCCGACGCCGTACCTCGAATCGCTGCCCGAATCGCTCGCCGACCGGCCGGTGATGGTGCTCGACCCGATGCTGGCGACCGGTGGGTCGATGGAGTACACGATCCGGCTGCTCACCGACCGCGGCGCCACCGACGTCACGGCGATCTGCGCGCTGGCGGCGCCCGAGGGCATCGAGCATCTGGAGAAGACCGGGCTGCCGCTGCGGGTGGTGACCGCGAGCATCGACGAGCGGCTGAACGACTCCGGGTTCATCGTGCCGGGGCTCGGGGACGCGGGGGACCGGCAGTACGGAGCCGTCTGACCCCGGATCGCGTTTAGCGGGCTAAACGCGATCCGCAACATCTCCGCCGTTGCCGGTCACTGACAGGTGTGACCAGAACAGTGACCGGAACGGTGGGGGTACCGGTGGACTCACGCGAACCTCCTTCCGACAGGAGCGACACGGAGCTGTGGCGGACGGCCGCGGGCGGTGATCACGGGGCGTTCACCGAGCTGTTCGAACGGCATGTCCAGTCGGTGTGGAACCACGCCTACCGGCTGACGGGGTCGTGGGCGTCGGCCGAAGACCTGACGTCGGCGGCCTTTCTCACCGCCTGGCGGCGCAGGGCGGACATCACGCTCGTCCGCGACAGCGCGCTGCCCTGGCTGTACACCGTCGTGGGCAACCTCGCGCGCACCGAACACCGCGGTGCCGGGCGGCGGCTGCGGCTCGTCCGGCGGCTGCCGGAACCGCGGTCGGTGTCCGACCACGCCGACACCGTCGTCGATCAGCTCGACGGCGAAGACCGACTCCGGCACGTGCTCGCCTTGGTCGCGAAACTGCCGAAGTCGCAACGACAAGCCGTCGAACTCTGCCTGCTCGGCGATCTCTCCGTGCCGGACGCCGCCGAACTGCTCGGCGTCGCCGAGGTGACCGTTCGCGCCCACATCTCGCGGGCCCGCGCCCAGCTGCGGGCCGCCCTGGAGGAGAAATGACCGACGACCTCGGCCTGCCGGGCAGGCGTGAACTTCCTCCGGAAGTGCTGGACAACCTGCGGATGACCCTGCGGGAGGGAATGGGAAAACCCGCGCGGCGGCGATGGCCGATCGTCGCCGCGGCCGCCGCCGTCGTCCTGGTCCTCGCGGGTGCGCTGGTCGCGACCGTGGTCATCCGGGAGCCGGACGGACAGGGACCCGTCGTCGCGAACCCTGACTTCTCCCTCGACTGGCCGAAGGCCGTGACGGCGATGGACCGGTGCTGGGCCGCGATCGAGAAGAAGGGCAGGGCGGCGGGCTTCCCGGCCCGCGACGAGTGGGTGCCGCAGTTCACCACCACTCCCACCTGGACGTCCATCACGGTCGTCGCGGTGCGCGCGGGCGACAAGGTCTTCTTCTGCGAAACCACGGCGATCACCGTGACGGTGTCCGACCCGGACGCCTCCCCGTCGTACTCGGCGGGGACCAAGGCCGCCGCGCTGCTGATGACCCGCGCCGGGACGGTCGCGGGGGTGGCCGACCCCGGCTGGGACAAGATGGAGCTCTTCGGCCGGACCGCCGATACGACGGGCTCGACCGAGGTGCGCGTGTTCCGGCCTGGGAACCTGTTCGTGGAGATCTCGCAGTCCAAGCCTTCGTCGACGACGTACTCGGTCGGGCCGTACACCGGGGACTCGAACGACGCCGTCACCGACGCGCCACACGTCCTCCCGCCCGCGCCCGAGCCGGTCGTGACGGATATCGATCGCATCCCGCCGGTGGTGCCGATCCGGGACACGCCGGCGGGGGAGTTCTTCAAGACCTGTATCGCCGGAGCGTCGGAACCGTTGCCGGACGAGGACGTGTACGAGATCGGAACGCTGCTCGAAGGCAACGGCGTCAAGGTGGTGACCGCGCGGCTCGGCGACAGGGTCGTCGTCTGCCAAGGCGGGCTTGGCTACCGCGACGGAACGAGCGAGTACTACCGCGTCTTCGCCGACTTGGCGGCCGAGCGGCCACCGGTGCGCAAACTGTCGACCGAAACGCTCGGCGCCGCCGAACAGGGCGGGTCGGGCAACGCGCAGACCCCGTTCATCGGGGTCGTCCCGCGGGCCGCGACCACGGTGAAGCTCGACTTCGGAGCGGGTAAGAAGGTCGACGCGACGGTCACCGAAGGGACCTTCGCGGTCTGGCGGCCGGAGCTTCCGGGAGCGATGGACCCGAACGCGCAGGCGGGCGTCGTCGTTCTCGATGCCGAGGGGAAGACGCTCCACGAAGGCAGCCTTCCGTTGTACTGAGTGCCCGGATCGCGTTTAGCCCGCTAAACGCGATCCGTCAGGCGCTATGGGGCAGGGAAGTACATGAAGGGGGCCTTCACGGAGCTAGGCGCAAGGATGGGGACCTTCATGTACTCGGGCGCCCGAAGTGGCAGATCGCGTTTAGCGGGCTAAACGCGACGCAGCCAGCCCGAAGCGTTCGCCCGCAGCGCGGCCTCGTAAGCCGCGCTCACGGTGAACTCGTCGGGCAGGTTCCCGTTCAGCTCCAGCGACACGAGCCCGTGCACGATGCCCCAGCAGCTCACGGCGATGACCTCGGGCGGCACGTCGAGGAAGGCGCCGTCGGCGACGGCCTTGCGGATCGTCTCCTCGAGCGGCGCCATCGTGGCGCGCGCCTGGCCCGCCGTTTCGTCCGCCGGCTCGAAACCCGGCACCGACTTCGTGAACATGATCGCGTAGAGATGCGGGTCGGCCAGCGCGCTTTCCCGGTACGCGACGCCCAGCCGCACCAGGTCCTCGACCGGGTCACCGCTCAGCGTGACCCCCGACATCCGCCGTCCGAACCGGCGGAACCCCTCGGTGAAGAGCGCGCTGACGAGATCCGTCTTCCCGCCGAAGAGCGAGTAGACCGCGGTGGTGGACGTGCCGACGTCGGCGGCCAGTTTGCGGAGGCTGAGCGCCTTCGGTCCGTCGGCCGAGATGAGCTCACCGGCGCGGTCCAGCAGTTTCAGCCGGAGGTTCTCGTCGTGCGTCCTGGGGCGGGGCATGATCCCAGCGTAACGCAACGCTGTTATCAATCGCTCGGATTCGGAGTTGACCTGGAGCGCACTCCAGGTCGTAGTGTCGTTCACATGAGCTACTCGATAGCGGAAGCCGCGCGACGTAGCGGACTGTCCATCGACACTCTCCGGTACTACGAGCGCATCAAACTCGTCGAGCCCCCGGCGCGGGACGCCGCGGGGCGGCGCGCCTACACCGACGACGACCTCGGGTGGCTGGGGTTCCTGACCAAACTGCGCCTGACCGGCATGCCCATCAAGCGGATGCGGGAGTACGCCTCCCTGCGTCACCACGGGGCGGCGAGCGCGGGGCGGCGCAAGGCGATCCTGGTCGACCAGCGTAAGTCGGTCGCCGATCGGATCGCCGAGCTGCAGACCTGCCTCGACATCCTCGACTACAAGATCGACCACTACGACCAGGTGGAGCGGAAGGTGCTCGGCACCGGAGCCACCATGGAGGGAATTTCAGCGTGATCAGCACCAGGAGGCTCGGCGGTCTGGAAGTCGGGGCGCAGGGACTCGGCTGCATGGGGATGAGCCAGGCCTACGGTGTCCGCGACGACGACACGGAGTCGATCGCCACCGTCCACCGCGCCCTCGAACTGGGCGTGACCCTGCTCGACACCGCGAACGTCTACGGCGCGGGAGCGAACGAGGAGCTGGTCGGCCGCGCGATCGCGGGCAAACGGGACCAGGTCGTGCTGGCGACCAAGTTCGGCATCGTCTGGGACAAGGACGGCGGGATGTCCGCCCGCGGCGACGCGGCGTACGTCAAGCAGAGCTGCGAAGAGTCCCTTCGCCGGTTGAACGTCGACCACATCGACCTCTACTACCAGCACCGCGTCGACCCGGACACGCCGGTCGAGGAGACCTGGGGCGCGCTCGCGGAGCTGGTCCAGGAAGGCAAGATCCGTTTCGCCGGGATCTCCGAGGCCAGTGCCGAGACCATCCGTCGCGCGCACGCCGTCCACCCGGTGACCGCGCTGCAGAGCGAGTGGTCGCTGTGGACGCGCGGCATCGAGGGGGAGATCCTCTCGACCGCGCGTGAGCTGGGCGTCGGCATCGTGCCGTTCTCGCCGCTCGGCCGCGGTTTCCTCGCCGGCAGCGTGACGTCGGTGAAGGACCTTCCGGAGGACGACATGCGCCGCGGGCTGCCCCGGTTCGCCGAGGGCAACTTCGAGCGCAACATGGCCATCGTCGAGGCGCTGCGCGCGCTGGCCGAGCAGAAGGGCGTCACCGCTGGACAGCTCGCGCTCGCCTGGGTGCAGGCGCAGGGCGACGACGTCGTGCCGATCCCGGGTACCAAGCGCCGCAAGTACCTCGAAGAGAACACCGCCGCCGCGGAGCTGGAACTGTCCGAAGTGGACATCGAAGCCATCGAAAAGGCCGCGCCCCTCGAGGCGATCGCCGGTGAGCGTTACCCGGAGCGGCTCGCCCGCGCGGCCGGCAAATAACCCGAGAGAAGTGCGAGAAGAAATCATGACGGGTTCCACCCTGCCCACCCGCAGGCTCGGCACGCTGGAAGTCGGCGCGCAAGGGCTCGGCTGCATGGGCATGAGCGAGTTCTACGGCCAAGGCGACGACACCGAATCCATCGCGACGATCCACCGCGCGATCGAGCTGGGCGTCACCCTGATCGACACCGCCGACATGTACGGCTTCGGCCGCAACGAGGAACTGGTCGGCCGCGCCCTCGCGGGCAAGCGCGACCAGGTCGTGCTGGCGACCAAGTTCGGCATCGTGCGCGACGAAGCTGATCCCTCGAAGCGCGGCATCCGCGGCGACGAATTCTATGTGCGGCAACAGGTCGAGGCGTCGCTGCGCCGGCTGGACGTCGACCATATCGACCTCTACTACCAGCACCGCGTCGACCCGGAGGTGCCGATCGAGGAGACCGCGGGTGCGCTGTCCTCGCTGGTCGAGCAGGGGAAGATCCGGCACATCGGGTTGTCCGAGGCCGGTCCGGAGACGATCCGGCGGGCGCACGCCGTGCATCCGGTGACGGCCGTGCAGACGGAATGGTCGCTGTGGTCGCGCGACATCGAGAACGAGGTCGTCCCGGTCTGCCGCGAACTCGGCATCGGGCTGGTGCCGTATTCCCCGCTGGGCCGCGGTTTCCTCACCGGTCGCTTCAAGTCCAAAGAGGACTTCGCGGACGGTGACTTCCGTCAGACGACCCAGCCGCGGTTCGCCGAAGGCAACCTGGAGCGGAACCTGGCGATCGTCGAGGCGCTGCGCGCGCTGGCCGAGCAGAAGGGCGTCACCGCCGGACAGCTCGCGCTCGCATGGGTGCAGGCGCAGGGCGACGACGTCGTGCCGATCCCGGGCACCAAGCGCCGCAAGTACCTCGAAGAGAACGTCGCGTCCGTCGGCCTGAACCTGACCGCCGAAGACATCGCCGCGATCGAAGAGGCGGTCCCCGTCGACGCGGTCGCGGGGGAGCGCTACCCCGAAGCGGCCATGCGCCTGCTGTCCCGCTGAACACGAAAAAGCCGGCGCCCCCGGAAAGGGCGCCGGCTTTTTCGTTTGTCAGAGCGAGGAGTTGACCGCTTCGACCACACCGTCGAGCGCCACGGTCTGCTGTTCGCGGGTCGCGAGACCGCGCACCGTCACGTTCCCGGCGTCCCAGTCCTCCTGGCCCACGATCACCACGGCCCGCGCCCCGGCCTTGTCCGCCCGGGTGAGCTCCTTGCCCAGCTTGCGGAGCTCGACCGGCGTGGACGTGCGCAGACCGGCCTTGCGGAGCCGTCCCGCGACCTCGCGCGAGGCGTCGGTGAGCTCTTCGGTCACCGGGATCACGACGACGTCGACCTCGCTGCGCGGCTTCGGGGTGAGGCCGTGCGTGTCGAGGAAGTCGATCAGCGTGACGTCGCCCATGCCGAAGCCGATCCCGGGGATCTGCTGCGACGTGAACAACGACGCCAGGTCGCTGTACCGGCCGCCGCCGAAGAGGGCACGACGGTTCTCCGGCGAAGTGTCGAAGACCTCGAACACGGTCGACGTGTAGTACGCGAGCCCGCGCACGATCATCGGATCGAACGTGATGAGATCCGCGGCGCCGCTGTTGAGCACCTTGACCAGGTTCGAGTTCTCCTTGACCTGCTCCGGCAGCTCGTCGAGCAGGGCCGAGCCCGAGGACAGGATCTCGGTCAGCTTCTCGAACTGCTTGTCGGTCAACCCGATCTCGGTCGCGGTGTCGCTCAGCTTCGTACGATCCGACTTCTCCCAGCGGTCCACCAGGGTGAACACCTGCGGCAACTGCTCCGTGGTCACGCCGACGATGTCGGTGAGCGCCGACGAGAGCAGGTTCCGGTCGTTGGCCCGCACCTGGAACATGTCCGGGGTCGCCCCGAGCGCGCTCATCATGTCGTGGACCAGCTCGAAGATCTCGATCTCGCAGTTCGCGCTGTCCGAACCGAAGATGTCCGCGTTGATCTGCCAGTGCTCACGGACCCGCCCGCGCTGCGGCCGCTCGTAGCGGTGGCAGTTCGGGTGGCTGTACCAGCGCACCGGGAACTGCAGCGACTTGGCGTTGCCCGCGATCATCCTGGCGACCGACGGCGTCATCTCCGGGCGCAGCGCCAGCCGCTCGCCGCCCTTGGTGGTCAGCGTGTACAGCTGCTGGTCGGCGATCTCCTGCCCGGACTTCCGCTCGTAGATCTCGGCGGGTTCGAGGATCGGCCCGTCGTAGCGGAGGAAACCCCGCAGTTCGAGCACGTCGTAGAGATGGCCGAACACCTGCGTCCGGACGGACATCTCGGCGGGCAGGAAGTCGCGGGTCCCCTTGGCGGGGGCTGTCGGCAGGTATTCAGGCACGTCAACAAGCTTAACGAGCCGTTGCCAGTGGTTTTGTCAGGGGAAGGCCACGCCGTACGCGGTGGTCAGGATCGCCGCCCCGAGCAGGACCGCCCCGGCGCTGGTGACCCGCCCGCCGAGCTTGCCCTTGCCCGGTGCCAGGTGCAGGAAGAAGCCGCCGGACTGGGCGAGCACACCGAACAGCAGCAGGAAGCAGACGATCCACCGTGCGGTGTCCGGGAGCCCGGTCCGGCCGAGGATCTGCAGCGCGACCAGCGCGAGGACCAGCAGGACGCCGGCATGCGCGTGGCCGGCGCGGAACATCCCGCGCTGGTGTTCGGTCAGCTTCTTGTCGCGCAGGACACCCATCAGGGCGTAGCCGCCGTACATCACCGTCGGCAGCGAAACGAGGGCGATGACGGTGAAGAGTTTGATCGGTCCTTCCATGAGGCAACGATAACACTGTTTTAAAACGCTGTCACCAAACTCGGCGTCCCACTTCCGGGAATCAGGCCCGAACGCCGCGCGAAAGCACCAAACGCAGGTTTCGCAGGGCCGAAAGATTGGCGAGGGGATCGCCGTCGACCGCCAGGACATCGGCACTCAGCCCCGGGGCGAGCCGTCCGGTCACCTCGCCGAGGCCGAGCCCGGCGGCGGAGTCCTCGGTCGCGATCTCCAGGATCCGGCGCCTGCCGAAACCGAGCCATTCGTAGAGTTCGAGGGCGCCGACGGGATCGTCGAAGACCGAACCGGGCAAGCCGGCGTCCGTGCCCGCCAGGAGCGGGACACCCAGTTCCTCCAGCCAGGACAGCCTGCCGTAGACGGTCTTCGCGAGCTCCTCGCCCATGCGCTCGGCGAGCATCCGCCAGTTGCGGCTGCTGGTCGAACAGGCCGCGATGCCCTCGGCGGCCATCCGCTTGGCGACGCCTTCGCGTCGGTCCTGTCGCTGCGGTCCGGTCATCCAGGTGCAGTGCTCGATGGTCGCCACACCCGCCTCGACCGACGCCTCGATCGCGTCGGCTCCGTGGGCGTGCGCCGCGACCGGGAGCCCGTGGCGCCCCGCGTGCTCGACGATCAGGCGCAGCGCCCGGACGTCGAACTGGGACTCCCACATGTCCGCGCCGCCCTCGGTGATCTGGCCGCCGCTGGCCATCACCTTGATCACGTCCGCGCCGGCGGCCGCGTTCGCGTCGATCAGGGCCCGGATCGCGTCGTCGTCGCCGACCTCGCCGCCGAAGAAGTGGCAGTGTCCATTGAGGACGGTCAGGGGTGATCCGGCGGTCAGCAGACGCGGCGCGGCGGTGCCTTCGAGTTCCGCGCGGACCCGCGCGCCCAAAGCGCCGCGATCGCCGAGATCCCGCACCGTCGTGACGCCGCTGCGCAGCAGTTGCCCCAAGCGCTCTTTGGCGCCCGCGCGCAGGGCTTCGTCGTCGCTCGCCAGGAAGTTCGGCAGCATCTCGCGGGTGGCGTCGAACGCCAGGTGCACGTGGGCGTTGAACAGGCCGGGCAACAGGGTCGCGCCGGGGAAGTCGAGTTTCTCGGCCTCCGGCGACGCCTGTGCCGCGACCTCGGCGCGCGGGCCCGCCGCGAGGATGCGGTCGCCCTCGACGAGCACGGCGCCGTCTTCGACCGGCGTGCTCGGACGCGGCAGGATCCGGCTCGCCGTCAGCAAAAGCTGTTTCGTCATGCGTCGCTCCTGGAAACGGCGGCGGAGAGCGCGAGCAACGGCCGCACGTCGGATTCGATGTCGGAGGCGCCGCCGGGGAGCACGAGTTTCGCGCGCCCGTCGGTCTCCTCGCCCGCGGTCTGCCGGGCGATCGCGCGCTTGAGGGCTTCCGCCGCCGCGTGCGGATCGTCCGCGGCGAGTGCGGTCAGATCGGTTTCCAGATAGGGGCTCAGCTGCACGAGCCCGTCCCGGATCTCGATCACCCGGCGGTAGTACCGGCGGTGGACCGTGCGCGGGCGCCACCGCTCCCACGCGCCCTGCGGGGTGGTCCGGAGCACGATGTTCGGGTAGATCCCGGCCAGCGCGGTCCACAGCGGGGTGAGTTCGTCGTGATGCCGCCGGTGCTGACGGCGCCGTCGCAGCGCGGCGAACCGCGCGCGGGCGCCGGGATAGGTGATCCCGGCGAGGAAGAGCACGATCCCGAGGAGCACCAGCGGGACGGCGACGGTGAGCAGAATCGGGATCGACGGCCCGAACGCCCACGCGATCACGATGTAGAGCGCGCGGAAGACGCTGCCGACGGAAAGGCAGATCAGCCCGGCGGCGCTGAGTTTCAGCCCGATCTTCAGATGGCGGTCCGCGGTGCGGATGTACCGGAAGATCCACCAGGCGCAGGCGGCGAGGCCGTAGATCAGGTAGATCCCGGCGCCGAGGTAGAACAGCGCCACCCCGGGCACGTGCACGAGCTTCGGGCTCAGCGCCAGCCCCCGCACCTCCGGCGGCGTGACGGCCATGGCGACCAGCATCAGCGCGATCGCGCCGGACAACGGGATCAGTTCGAACAGGACGCGCCCCGGCCGGCGCGGGCCCAGTGCGGAGCCGAGGAACACGATCAACAGCGCGCAGACGCCGATGGCGAGCAGGACGTTGTTGACCAGGCGGCCGGTGCCCTTGCCGGTCAGGTCGTCGAGCCAGCCGACGATGACCTTCTGCTGGGCGAGGAAGGAGCCCGCGACGCAGACGATCGTGATCGTGATCGCCCAGTTCGGCAGCAGGCGGGGTGCTCGGTAGGTCTGGTAGATCCGCCAGGCGAGCGCGGTCGCGAACAGCACCATCGCCACGACGTTGATGGGGGAGAACAGTGGAGTCACAGCCACCCTTGATGGTCGCCCAGCGCGCCTTGGACGCGGCGGACGTCATCGTCGTCGGCGCGACGGGGAATCGTGTAGTTCAAGACCGACGCCCATTCGAGGATGATGGTCGCCACGGTCTCGGCTTCCCATTCGTGCGCCTCATCGTAGGAGGTGCGGCGTAAAGCGCGGTGTACCGCGTCGCCGTCGAGGCCGGGGGCGGGGCCGCGCAGGAAGTCGGCGGGTTCGGCGTCGCCGCCGGGATGGTGATCGGCGAGCATATGCCCGAGTTCGTGCAGGATGATGTGGTCCTGGTGGGACTTCGTGGTCTCCTGCTGGAAGAAGATGTAGTCCGCCGAACCGGTGGCGATCCAGCAGCCGAACGGGCCGGGGACCTCCAGCGGATACGGCATCAGGCGGATCGGCCTGCCGCGCTGTTCGCCGAGCCGTTCGCAGAGCACGCCGACGTCGAGCGGCGGCTCGATGTCGAGCTTGTTCAGCATCTTGCGGCAGCGTTTGCGGAGTTCCCGTTCCTTCATCGGTTCTCTTCCGGCTGCTCGCGCTCGGCCCGTTCGTAGCGTTCGACGAGCTCCAGCAGGTCCATCACCTGACGACGGCCCTGCGGGGACAGTTCCTGTGCGCGCATGGCCATGAGCGTCGCCTCTCCGACCGGTTGGGGCTCCTGCTCGTCGAAGAAGTACGTGATCGGCACCCCGAACAGTTTCGCCAGCGCTTCGACGTAGTGGATCTTCGGATTGACCCGTTTGCCCGTGGCGAGCTGCTGGAGGTACGCGGGCGACATGGTGGGCCCGCCGGCACGGTCGATCGCCGCGGACAGCTCGCGATAGCTGTGCGGGGCGCCTTCGTCCGCGCGCACCGAATCGATCAGCGCGGTCAGTTTCTGGGCGAAGGTCTGATACGGCGACATGACCCCCCAACCGTTCCGTAGTCCCGTTCCGTAGTTGGAGTGTAACGCGATACAGCCTGTCCGCAGCTGTTGACAGCGCATGTATGCAGTGGTTTACAGTTGTCAAGCGGTTTCGTGCCGTGTCCGGTCTCTCACTCCGGAATCCGTGCCCTGGGGGTGTACGGACGCCGGAGTGAGAGCCGTTTTTTCCGGTGGGTGCACAAGATCGTGCCGGATGTAGTACGCTGAGGCAGCCAAGGTTGATCGCCATCACGGCGAACCCTTGGCCTAGGCCTGTTGCCGGAGGTCGACCCCCAGGGCTTCCGGTGACAGGCCCCTTTACTTTCACCCCTCGCGTTTCGTCCTCTGAATGCGATAGTCCGCATCGCGAACGACCGCATTCAGAGGACGAAATGCTGGTGTGGGGTCAGGGCATGAGCGTGGCGGCCAGGGTGCCGCCCAATTCGAAACAGGCCTCGAGATCCGCTTTGCCCGGTTCGCCGGTGACGAGCACCGGCGAGGCCGCGCTTTCCCAGCCGAGGCCGGTCGTGATGGCCTCGATCCCGCGCACGGTGCCGGACGTGTCGCTGTTGCCGTGCACGAAGAACCCGAACGGACGCCCCCGCGTGGAATCCAGGCACGGGTAATAGACGGTGTCGAAGAAGTGCTTCAGCGCGCCGGACATGTAGCCGAGATTCGCCGGGGTGCCGAGCAGGTAGCCGTCGGCCTCCAGGACGTCGGGCACGGTCGCGCCCAGCGCCGCGCGGCGCACGACGTCGACGCCCTCGATGTCCGGATGGTTCGCGCCGGAGAGCACGGCTTCGAACATCGCCTGCGTCGAGGGCGACGGCGTGTGGTGGACGATCAGCAGCTTCGGCATGTCAGGCCAGCCGGGACTCGATGTCGGCCCGGAGTGCCGCCAGCCGCGCGTCCGCGGCGGCACGCGCCTCGGCGAGATCGCCGGTGACCGGCTCCTTGATCTGCAGGTACGCCTTCAGTTTCGGCTCGGTCCCGGACGGCCTGATGACGACACGCAGCCCCTCGCCGCTCAGGCGGAGGACGTCGGCGTCGGGCAGGAGGTCCTCCATCGTGACGTCGGTGCCGCCCAACGACACCGGGGGTGTGGCGCGCAGGCCCGCCATCAGGCGCTCCCGCACCGACAGATCGGTGACGCGCAGCGAGACCTGATCCGTCACGTGCACGCCGTGCTTCACGGCCAGTTCGTCGAGGACGTCCAGCGGTCCGCGGCCCGCCGCGCGCAGGGAGGCGGCCAGGCCCGCGGCGAGCACGGCGGCGGAGATGCCGTCCTTGTCGCGCACGAAACCGGGGTTCACGCAGAGGCCGAGCGCCTCTTCGTAAGCGAACACGAGCCCTTCGCCGGCACGGACCAGCCATTTGAACCCGGTCAAGGTCTCCGCGTAGCGCGCTCCGAATTCTTTCGCGACTTCGCCGAGCATCGACGACGAGACGATCGTCGTGGCCACCAGCGGATCGACACTGTCTACAGTGGACAGAACGTGCCAGCCGAGCAGGACGCCCGTTTCGTCCCCGCGCAGCATCCGCCACGAACCGTCCCGCTCGCGCACGCCCAGCGCGCACCGGTCGGCGTCCGGGTCGAGCGCGATCGCCAGGTCGGCGCCGACCTCGGACGCCAGAGCCAGCAAGAGATCCGTCGCGCCCGGTTCCTCCGGATTCGGAAAGGCGACCGTCGGGAAGTCGGGATCAGGCGTGGATTGCTCGGCGACCAGGCTCAGCTCGGTGAAACCGGCGCGCTCGAACGCGGCGCGCAGGGTCTCCGCGCCGACGCCGTGCAACGCCGTCGCGGCGACCTTGACCGCGCGTTCCGGGCCGCGCGGCAGCAGCGCGACCTTGGCGAGGTACGCGTCGCGGAGTTCGTCGCCCAGCACTTCGGCGCCGGGCTCGCGCGGCACGCTGATCGCCGGGGGAGCGGCTTCGATGGCGCGCTCGATCTCGCCGTCCGAAGGCGGGACGATCTGGCCGCCCGTCGCGTCGTAAAGCTTGTAACCGTTGTCGGCCGGGGGATTGTGCGACGCGGTGATCTGGATACCCGCCACCGCGCCGAGTTCCAGTACGGCGAACGCGAGCACCGGCGTGGGCAGCGGGCCGGGCAGCGTCTTCACCGCGAACCCGGCGGCCGTCAGCACCTCGGCGGCGGCCTTGGCGAAGGCCTCCGAACCGTGCCGCGCGTCGCGGCCGACCACCACGACACCGCCCGAATGTCCTTGTGCGGTCAGCCAGGCCGCGACACCCGCCGTCGTCCGGGTGACGACCGCGACGTTCATCCCATGGGGGCCCGCGCGCACCGGGCCGCGCAGCCCGGCGGTGCCGAATTCGAGCGGTCCGGCCATGCGGTCCGCGAGTTCGTCCGCCGCACCGGCTTCGCCGCCCATCGCGCGGGCGAGGATGTTCTGCAGCTCGACGCGGGAATCGTCGTCCGGGTCGTCGGCGATCCAGCGGAACGCCCGATCCCGGAGATCCGAGGTCAAGGAAGTCGTCACCGAGTCAGCCTACGGGTACGTTGGAGAGGGTGCGATTGATCTTCACTTCTCTGGTGAGTCATGGTCATCTCTATCCCCTACTACCGCTCGCCGTCGCCGCTCGCGACGCCGGGCACGAGGTCGTCTTCGCCACCGGCGAAGACATGCTGGCGGTGGTCGAAAAGGCCGGTCTGGCAGTGGAAATCGCCGGATTCGGGATGCGGGAGGCGTTCGAGTCGATCGCCGGGCCCGACGCTCCGAAACCCAACGCCTCCGACGCCCCGCCCGAATCGTTCAATCCCGTCATCGGCGAAGTGTTCGGAAATGTGCTGCCCCGGCGTTTCGTCGCCGATCTCACACCGCTGCTGGAACGGCACCGGCCGGATCTCGTCGTCTACGAAAGCGGCAACGCAGGTGGTGCCATCGCCGCCCACCTCGCCGGGATTCCCGCGATCGGGCACGGTTTCGGCCGATTCTCGCCGGGTGACGTCATGGATGTCATCTACGGCCGCGTCGCGGAATTCGCCACGGAAGTCGGTTTGGGTGGCTTGAAGCTGCCGTCCTTCGGCGATCCCGTCGTCGACATCTGTCCGGAATCGGTGCAAGCGCCGGATTTCCTGGCCACGGCGACCCGGATCCCGCTACGTCCGGTCGGCTGGGCCGAGCCGGGAGACCTCCCGGCGGGTGTGGTCGGCCGGGACAAGAGCCGTCCGCTCGTCTACCTCACCCTCGGGACCGCCTTCGGTGACGAAGACGTGTTGAAGCGGGCCATCGGCGCCCTCGCGCGGCTCGACGCGGACGTCATCGTCGCGGCGGGCCCGACGGTGGATCCGGCGAGCCTGGGCGAAGTCCCGGGCAATGTCCGGGTCGAGAGCTGGGTGCCGCAGGTCGAGCTCCTGCCGCACGTCGATCTCGTGGTCCACCACGGCGGCAGCGGGACGACGATGGGTGCCTTCGGCGCCGGGTTGCCGCAGCTGGTACTGCCGCAGGGGGCGGACCAGTTCACGAACGCCGAGGCCGTCGTCGCGGCCGGGGTGGGCGCGCAGCTGATCGGTGCCGAGGCCGTCGAGGACGTCATTTTCGAGCAGGCGCGAAAGCTGCTCGCCGACGAGGCCGTCCGCGGTGCTGCACGTCGGCTCGCCGACGAGGTCGCCGCGATGCCTTCGCCCGCGGAGGTCGCCCAGCGGCTTCCCGAGTTCGCCGGCTGAGAAGTGCCCCGGATGTCATGAAAGGGTCGTTCAGGACGAAAAACGTCCTGAACGACCCTTTCATGACACTTCTCAGGCGCGGGAGACGAGTTCCTTGAGCAGGGTGCCCATGCGGGTGGCGGACTGACGGCCCGCCTCGAGGACCTCTTCGTGGTTCAGCGGTTCCCCGGTCATCCCGGCCGCCAGGTTGGTCACCAGCGAAAGCCCGAACACCTCGACCCCGGCGGCGCGGGCGGCGATGGCCTCCAGCACCGTCGACATGCCGACGAGGTCGGCGCCGAGCGTCCGCAGCATGCGGATTTCCGCGGGCGTCTCGAAATGCGGCCCGGTGAGCCCCGCGTACACGCCCTCCTCCAGCGAAGGGTCGATTTCGCGCGCGATGTCGCGCAGCCGCTTCGAGTAGAGATCCGTCAGGTCGACGAAGTTCGCGCCGACGATCGGCGAGCGCGCGGTGAGGTTCAGGTGGTCGGAGATCAGCACCGGCTGCCCGACGCGGAAGCCCTCGCGCAGGCCGCCCGCGGCGTTGGTCAGCAGCACCGTCCCGGCACCGGCCGCCGCGGCGGTGCGCACGTTGTGCACGACCGGGTCGATGCCCTTGCCCTCGTAGAAATGCGTGCGGCCCAGCAGGATCAGCGCGCGCTTCTCGCCGACGCGGACCGACCGGACGGTTCCCCCGTGCCCGACCGCGCCCGGCGCGGCGAATCCGGGCAGTTCGCCCAGCGGGATCTCCGCCTCGGGCTCCCCGATGACGTCCGCCGCCGGGCGCCAGCCCGAACCGAGCACGACGGCGATGTCGTGCTTCTCGACGCCGGTGCGTTCGGCGATGGCGGCGGCCGCCGCGACCTCGTTCTCACTCATGCGACGAGCGTATCCGGACGGTTCGCACGAGCAGGAACGCCACCAGCCCGAACGGGGACAGGAAGATCGTGAGCGCCAGGATCGGCCCGGTCACCAGCGGGTGGATCCGGTGCTCGCGGGATTCGAGGTACATCCAGCGCGCGATGAACAGGTCGAAGGCGATCAGATGCGCCCAGATCGTGGCCGCCCCGTACGGCGATCCGGTGAACGCGCCGAGCACGCCGAGGTCCGGCCTGCTGACCGCCGTCCAGAGCTCGCCGAAATGCGCGATCGCGAGGACGAAGTACGGGATCAGCGGCAGCAGCGGCGTCCAGGGTGACGCCATGATCCGGCGGGTCCACGACCAGCCCGGCAGGAAGATCATCAGCAGCCAGAACGGCGTCGCCAGCGGGAAGGTCCAGGTGAAGAGGGTCTCGACGCTCATCGCAGCGAGGCCTCCAGCTCCCTGTCCTTCGCCGGCCGCCCGATCGCGATCAGCCCGCTAAAGGCGACGCCCGCGATCAGGAGGGCGAAGGCGGTGAGGGTCTGGCTGTCGGGGGCGACGATCGACTGGCCGCGCAGCGCCTGCCAGGTGAGCAACGCGAGCAGGCCCGCGTAGCCGACGCCGGCGATCACCACGAGCCGCAGCCGGAGGACGTCGTCGCGGAGCCGCGGGTAGCGCGCGGCCAGGACGCCGAGGGCGAGCGCGAGCAGAGGAAGCGCCTGGAGGCCGTGCAGGCCGAGGAAATGCGGGATCCGCAGGTCGCCGCCGACCGTGCTCCAGCCGAGGATCGGCAGGCCGGGGCCGCCGTCGGGGAGGCCGACGGTATGCGCGCCGATCATCGCGGACTGGCCGGTCGCGTCGAGCAGGGCCTGCTGGTCCGGGGTGGGGCTGCTCATCAGCGTCGCCAGCGAGATCCCGATCATGCCGAGGATCGCGCCGATCCGGGCCGCCCACGCCGTCGCGCGGTCGGGGATCCGGGTGAACATGACGGCGATCGTCAGGACGAGGTTGACCATCCAGAGCACGGCGATCATCCCGCCCATGACCTGGAAGATCGTGTTGTCGAGCGGTGTCGCGTTGTTGAAGTGGCTCGCGCGGACGCGGGCGGCCTGGAAGATCACGAGCGCGTACTCGGCGCCGAAGATCACGACGAGCGTGTTCGCCAGCCAGCTCGCGGTCCGCCGGAACTTGGGCAGCAGGGAGACGAGCCAGCTCCAGGTGAAGAAGTACAGCGTGGCGGAGACGGCGAATTTGAACGGTTTCGCCCAGAGCGGGGCGCCGTTCAGCGTCCGCTGGTCGATCAGCATGGCCAAGACGCACAGCACGGTGATCACGGCGAAGGCCTGGGCGAAGCGATACGAACCCCGGTGCCAGGTGCGGGTTCTCTCGCGGAGATCGGTCAAGATGGTCATGGGTCCCTCCCAGAAATGGATAGTCAAGCTCTCCGTTATGGGAAGTTAAACTATCCATCCTGAGAAGTCTTCAGGGATGACCCTGGAACCGTCCCCGAGATGGGAGAACGCACGCGTGCGGATGGCCGAACTGAGCGAAAAAGCCGGGATCCCGGTCGCCACGATCAAGTACTACCTGCGGGAAGGACTGCTCCCGCCGGGCGAGCGGACCAGCCCCAACCAGGCGAAGTACGACGACGGGCACGTGCAGCGGATCAAGCTGATCAGGGCGCTGATGGACGTCGGCGGCCTTTCGCTCGCGACGGTCGGCGAAGTACTCGCCGCGGTCGACGCCGGGGAGGCCAGCCCCCACCACGTTCTCGGTATCGCGCAGCAGGGCATCACGACGTCGAAGCGGGTCGTCGACGACGAAGCCCGCGAATGGGCGCTCGCCACGGTCCGCGCCCTCGCCGACCGCCGCGGCTGGCCCTGCAAGGACGAAGACGACCTGGTCATCCAGGCCCTGGTCGGCGTCCTGTGCACGATCCGCGAGGTCGGGCACGGCTGGTATCTCGAGAAACTCGACGCCTACGCCGAGATCGCCGACCGGACCGCCGACCTGGACCTCGAAGGGATCTCGGGGATCGAGTCGCTGGATCAGATCATCGAGATCGCCGTCGTGGAGACGGTTCTGGGCGACAGGCTGCTCTCGGTGCTGCGGAGGCTGGCGCAGCAGCGCGCGTCGAAGGCGTACTTCGCCGGGCTAACCGTCGACGATGAACGACAAGGCGACCGGCTCGAAGATCCCGGTCTTCGCTGAGTTCTCCTGCTCGATCGTCGAGGTCACCGACAGGATCCACAGATCCGTGCCGCCGCTGAACAGGTCCATGTACGTCGTCCGCGTGATGCTCTCGTTCACGGCGTCCCGGTTCCCGGCGGCGCGCTCCGTCGTCCGGTAGGTGTACCGCTGGCTGTCGTCGCCCCGGCCGGGAACGGTGGTCGGCCCGCCGATGGGGGCGATCTCCGGATGCTGGCTCCTCAGCCAGCTGAAGTAGGCGGGCGGCGGGCTCTCGGCCAGGAAACCGCTCAGCCGCTCGACCCGGATGGCCTGGCGGCCGTCGGGCGAGACGTACTGGACCACCGTGCTCGGCACACCCCTGGTGATATGCGGCGCGACGAACTTCTGCCAGCCCTCCGGGACACCGAGGCTGAACCGGCCGCCCTTGAGGCCGTTCACGGTGCTCGCGTCACCCTGTTGCGTGATCAGTTTCGGCGGCGGCTGGGTGATGATCGTGTCGCCTTGCTGCAGCTTCTCCGGCGGTCGCAGATCCTGTCCGCCGACGGCCCTGGCCAGCACGAACCCGCCGCCCGCTGCCAGCAGGAACAGGACGACCGACGCGAGCGCCAGCACCACCGTGCCCACCGTCGAGCGGCCGGGCCGCCGAGGCGGCGGTGGCGTGACGGTCGGCATCGGCGCGAGTTCGACGGGAGGCGCCGGCGCGGGCTGGTTGAGGAACGGCAGCGGACCGGGGTCGGCGGCGAGTTCGGAACTCGTGCCCTCGCCCGGTTTCTCCGGCGCGACCGGCTTGATCACCTGGGTGTCGGTGGCGTCCAGATGCGCGGTGGTCTTCTTGCCGTCGGGCGTGTGGAACAGCTCGGCGGGGAAGAGGTCGATGAGCGTCTTGGCCTGCAACGGGTACAGCCGGCGCCGGACCTCGCGCAGGGTGATCCGTTTCGACGGCTCCTTCTTCATGAGCGCGCCGATCACGTCGGCCAGCGGGCCGGGGCCGGGCTTCGGCACCTTCCCGTTGACGACCTTGCCGACCGTTTCGAGCGGGTCGCCGTCGGCGTCGTACGGCGGCGAGCCCTCGATGGCGGCGAACAGTGTCGCGCCGAGACCCCACAGATCGGCGGCGGGGACGACGGCGCCGCCGGAAGCGACCTCGGGCGCGATGTAGGCGGGCGAGCCCAGCATCATCCCGGTGCGGGTCATGGTGGCTTCGGAGACGTTGCGCGCGATGCCGAAGTCCGTGAGCTTGATCCGGCCGTCACCCGCGACGAGGACGTTGCCCGGTTTGACGTCACGGTGGGTGATCCCGGCGGCGTGCGCGGCTTCGAGCGCGGACGCCACCGCGATGCCGACCGCCGCGGCCTGCTCGACCGTCAGCGGCCCGTGGTCGCGCAGGATGTGCGCGAGGCTGCGCGACGGCAGCAGCTCCATCACGACGAACGGTTCGTCGTTCTCGCGGGCGACGTCGTGCAGGATGATCACGTTCGGGTGGCTCAGGACGGCGATCGCGCGGGCTTCGCGCAGGGTCCGTTCGCGCAGTTCGTCGGCCTGCGACGCCGGAACGCCGGGCGGGAGGCGGACCTCCTTGACCGCGACGGGGCGGTGCAGGAACTCGTCGTAAGCCGACCAGACCGTGCCCATCGACCCTGATCCGATGACCGAGCGCAACCGATATCGCCCGGCGACTACTCGCTTCTCGTCGCCGGGACTCTCGCTGGACTCGGTGGTGTCGGACGGCACGGCCCAATTGTGTCGTATGCCCGTGTGGCGGCCCTATGCGCCGTGCCCTGTCGGAGTGAACGGGCCGCCCGGACAGCGGTGCGCTGCCGGGTCGTTTCGTGTGATCAGACGGACGACACACGTGACTGGCCGGACGACACACGTGATCAGACGGACGACTCGAGGCGGAAGCCCGGCTCCGAGCGTGTCGTCCATTCCATCACGCGTGTCGTCCGTCTGATCACACGTGCCGTCCGGCCAGTCACGCGAAACCGCCGTTCACGACCGCCCGGCATCGCCCCCTAATCACCCCCTAGGCGCGACTAGCGTCACAGGTGGTGCCACTTGAGGGCCGTTAGCATCGATGGCTATGACGGAAGTGGCCGAGACGGAGTCAGTGCCGACCCCTGGCGAGCCCGACGCGCCGGAAGAATTGGAGCTCGCGGCGGAGTTCCCCGAAGCGAGCCGGGACCAGTGGCGCGAGCTGGTCGCGGGCGTGCTGCGCAAGAGCGGCGCCATCGACGAGTCCTTCGACGGCCTGCCCGAAAGCAAGCTGGTCACGCGGACGTACGACGGCCTGGAGATCCAGCCGCTCTACACGGCCGAAGACACCGTCGACGGGACTGGTTTTCCCGGCCTTCCGCCGTTCGTGAGAAGCGCCCGGCCCGAGGGCGCGGTGACGACCGGCTGGGACGTCCGCGCCCGGTACACGCGCCGTGACGCCAAGGCCACGAACGCCGCGATCCTCGCCGACCTCGAAGGCGGCGTCAGCTCCATCTGGCTGCGCGCCGGCGCGACCGGCGTCCCCGTCGCCGATCTGGGCGACGCGCTGAACGAGGTCTACATCGACCTCGCACCCGTCGTCCTCGACGCGGGCGACGAGTACGAAGCCGCCGCGAACGAGTTGTTCGCTCTTTTCGCGGAACGCGAGATCCCGGCGAGCGCGGTCACCGCGACGCTCGGCGCCGACCCGATCGGGTCGGCCGCGCGCACCGGTTCGGCGCATCCGCTCGCCCCCGCCGCGGAACTGGCGGCGCGGGTCGCCGTCAGTCACCCGAAGGTGCGGACGATCGTCGCCGACGGCCTGCCGTTCCACGAGGCGGGCGGCTCGGACGCGCAGGAACTCGGCGCGACCATCGCCGCGGGTGTCGCGTACCTGCGGGCGCTCACCGAAACGGGGCTGGACGTCGACACCGCGGCCGCGCAGATCGAATTCCGGCTCGCCGCCACCGCCGACCAGTTCCTCACGATCGCCAAGTTCCGTGCCGCGCGGCGGCTGTGGGCGCGGGTCACCGAGGTTTCCGGCGGCAAGGCGTCCGGCATGCGGCAGCACGCGGTCACCTCGCCCGCGATGCTGACCCAGCGCGACCCGTGGGTGAACATGCTGCGGACCACGCTCGCCTGTTTCGGTGCCGGGGTCGGCGGCGCGGACGCGATCACCGTGCTCCCGTTCGACGCCGCGATCGGCCAGCCGGACGCGTTCTCGGCGCGGATCGCGCGCAACACGCACGCCGTCCTGCTGGAGGAGTCCAAACTGGCCGGTGTCATCGACCCGGCCGGCGGCTCCTGGTACGTCGAGAACCTCACCGAGGACCTGGCCAAGGCCGCGTGGCGCGAGTTCACCGCCATCGAGGCGGCGGGCGGGATCGAGGCCGAACTGGCCTCCGGCGCGCTCGCCGCACGGCTCGCCGAGACCTGGGAGAAGCGGTCGAAGCGGATCGGGACCCGACGCGATCCGATCACCGGCGTCAGCGAATTCCCCAATCTGACGGAGAAAGCGGTCGTCCGCGACCCGCTCGGCGACCTGCCGGGTGGCGGCCTGCCGCGCTACCGGTACGCCGAAGCGTTCGAGGCGCTGCGAGACCGGGCGGACGCGCATCCCAGCCGTCCTCGCGTCTTCCTCGCCACCCTCGGCCCGGTCGCGGCGCACACCGCGCGGGCGAGTTTCGCGGCGAACCTGTTCCAGGCGGGCGGGATCGAGGCGGTGAACCCCGGTGCGCCCGAGGACGTCGTCGCGGAATTCCGGGCCAGTGGAACGAAGATCGCCTGCCTCTGCGGCAGCAACACTTCCTACGCCGAAGAAGCGGACAGCGTCGCGAAGGCGTTGAAGGAAGCGGGCGCCACGTCGGTGCTGCTCGCCGGTAAACCCGGTGACCACCCGGACGTCACGGGCTACCTCTTCACGGGCTGCGACGCCCTGGAAATCCTGACCGGCACGTTGAACGAGCTCGGAGTGCAGTGATGACCATCCCGAACTTCGCCGGAATCGAGCTCGGCAGCCCCGAGCCGGGCGACCGTCCTCAGTGGACCGAAGCCTTGCACGCCGCCACTGGCAAGGGCCCCGACGCGCTCGCGTGGGAGACGCCGGAGGGTATCGGCGTCAAGCCGGTGTACACCGCCGACGATCTGTCCGGAGTGGACTTCCTCGGCACGTATCCCGGTGTCGCGCCGTACCTGCGCGGCCCGTACCCGACGATGTACGTCAACCAGCCGTGGACCATCCGCCAGTACGCGGGTTTCTCCACCGCCGAGGAGTCGAACGCCTTCTACCGCCGCAACCTCGCCGCCGGGCAGAAGGGCCTCTCGGTCGCCTTCGACCTCGCGACGCACCGCGGTTACGACTCCGATCACCCGCGTGTCGCCGGTGACGTCGGCATGGCGGGCGTCGCGATCGACTCGATCTACGACATGCGCCAGCTCTTCGACGGCATCCCGCTCGACAAGATGAGCGTTTCGATGACCATGAACGGCGCCGTCCTGCCGGTGCTCGCGCTCTACGTCGTCGCGGCCGAGGAACAGGGGGTCACGCCGGACAAACTGGCCGGGACCATCCAGAACGACATCCTCAAGGAGTTCATGGTCCGCAACACCTACATCTACCCGCCGCAGCCGTCGATGCGGATCATCTCGGACATCTTCTCGTTCACCTCGCGGAACATGCCGAAGTACAACTCGATCTCCATCTCCGGCTACCACATGCAGGAAGCCGGGGCGACCGCCGATCTGGAGCTGGCGTACACGCTCGCGGACGGTGTCGAGTACATCCGCGCCGGCGTCGAGGCCGGGCTGGACGTCGACAAGTTCGCACCGCGCCTGTCCTTCTTCTGGGCGATCGGGATGAACTTCTTCATGGAGGTCGCGAAACTCCGCGCGGCGCGTCTTCTGTGGGCGAAGCTGGTGAAGGGCTTCGAGCCCAAGTCGTCGAAGTCCCTGTCGTTGAGGACGCATTCGCAGACCTCCGGCTGGTCGCTGACCGCGCAGGACGTCTACAACAACGTCGTCCGCACCTGTGTCGAGGCGATGGCGGCGACCCAGGGCCACACGCAGTCGTTGCACACCAACGCCCTCGACGAGGCGCTGGCGCTGCCGACCGACTTCTCCGCCCGCATCGCGCGGAACACGCAGTTGTTGCTGCAGCAGGAATCCGGCACCACGCGCGTCATCGACCCGTGGGGCGGCAGCGCGTTCGTCGAGAAGCTGACGTACGACCTCGCGCGCAAGGCGTGGGGCCACATCACCGAGGTCGAGCAGGCGGGCGGGATGGCGAAGGCGATCGACGCCGGCATCCCCAAGCTGCGCATCGAAGAGGCCGCGGCGCGGACGCAGGCGCGGATCGACTCCGGCCGCCAGCCGGTGATCGGCGTCAACAAGTACCAAGTGACCGACGACGAGCAGATCGACGTGCTCAAGGTCGACAACGCGGGCGTGCGCGCGCAGCAGCTGGAGAAGCTGCGGCGGCTGCGTGAAGAGCGCGACGAGGACGCCACCCAGGACGCGCTGCGGCGGCTCACCGCGGGCGCCGAGTCCGACGGGAACCTGCTCGCGCTGGCCATCGACGCCGCGAGGGCGAAAGCCACCGTCGGCGAGATCTCCGACTCGCTGGAGAAGATCTGGGGGCGCCACTCCGGCCAGATTCGTACCATCTCCGGTGTGTACCGCGAGGAGGTCGGCAAGACCGAGAACGTCGAGCAGGCGCGCGAGCTGGTCGAGAAGTTCGCCGAGGAGGAAGGCCGCCGTCCCCGGATCCTGGTCGCGAAGATGGGCCAGGACGGCCACGACCGCGGCCAGAAGGTGATCGCGACCGGCTTCGCCGACATCGGTTTCGACGTCGACGTCGGCCCGCTGTTCTCCACGCCCGGCGAGGTCGCGCGGCAGGCGATCGAGGCGGACGTGCACGTGATCGGCGTTTCGTCGCTGGCCGCCGGGCACCTCTCGCTGGTGCCCGCGCTGCGCGCCGAACTCGCCGAGCAGGGCCGCGAGGACATCATCGTCGTGGTCGGCGGCGTCATCCCGCCGCAGGACTACGAGGAGCTGCGCGCGGCGGGCGCGGCGGCGATCTTCGGCCCCGGCACGGTGATCGCCGAAGCCGCGATCGACCTCATCGGACAGCTGACCGCCCAGGAGTCCTGAACCTTGCCGCGCAAGATCGACGTCGGGGCGCTGGCCAAAGGTGTCCTCGCGGGTGACCGCGGCCTGCTGTCGCGGGCGATCACGCTCGTCGAGTCCAATCGGGACGATCACCGGGCGCAGGCGCAGGAGCTGCTGGTGGAGCTGCTCCCGCACGCGGGTGGCGCGCGGCGCGTCGGCATCACCGGGGTTCCCGGTGTCGGCAAGTCGACCTTCATCGATCAGCTCGGCACGGATCTGACCGAGGCCGGGCACAAGGTCGCCGTGCTGGCCGTCGACCCGTCGTCGACGCGGACCGGTGGCTCGATCCTGGGCGACAAGACCCGGATGGCGCGGCTCGCGGTGGACCCGAAGGCGTTCATCCGCCCTTCGCCGACTTCGGGCACGCTCGGCGGCGTCGCGCGGGCGACCCGCGAGACGATCGTGCTGATGGAGGCGGCCGGGTACGACATCGTGCTGGTCGAGACCGTCGGCGTCGGGCAGTCCGAGGTGACCGTGGCGAACATGGTCGACTGCTTCCTGTTCCTGACCCTGGCCCGCACCGGCGACCAGCTGCAGGGGATCAAGAAGGGCGTCCTCGAACTCGCGGACGTCATCGCGGTCAACAAGGCCGACGGCGACCACGAACGCGACGCGAAACGCGCGGCTCGCGAACTGGCGGGCGCGTTGCGGATGATCTACGGCCGGGACGCCGAGTGGACGCCCCCGGTGCTGACCTGCAGCGCGCTCACCGACGTCGGGCTCGACGAGATCTGGGCCGAAATCGGGCGTCACCGTGACGTGCTGACCGCTTCGGGTGAACTGGACGGGCGGCGACGGCGGCAGCAGGTGGAGTGGACCTGGGCGATGGTCCGCGAACAGCTGCTCGGGCGGCTCGCCGCGCATCCGGACGTGCGAGCGGTCGTTCCGGACGTCGAACGGGCGGTCCGGGACGGTGAGCTGACCCCGACGCTGGCCGCCCAACGGATTCTGGAGGCGTTCTCCGGTCCTCCGCGTGGCGGCTGACGCGGGAACCCGGCAGAGTGCAGAATCGGACTCGCGCTACGCCGACGAAAGGGAGTCATGCCGAAAAGGTCTCGTCTCGGGCAGCTGGCCGGGCTGGTCGCCGCCGGGCTGGTCGTCTGCGCTCCCGTCGCGCAGGCCGTTGAGATCCAGGCGCCCGCGCCGGTGATCATGCAGGCAGCGGCGGTGCACGAAGCGCTGGAGCAGGCGCCTCCGGGGCCGGTGCTCGACCCCGCCGAGACCGACAAGGCCAACAGCCAGGAGACCAAGAACAAGGTCATCGCGGGTATCGCCGCGGCCATCCTGCTCGGCTTGGTGATCCTCGGGCGGCGCTCCCGTTCCAAGAAGAAGAAGTCCTGAACCGCTACCCGTAAGTAGAAGGACTCTCCGCTTAGCCCGGGCCGAACTCTCGCAGCCGTTCATCGCAGATCCACTACCGGCCGTCTAGGGTTCGATCACTCGACGAGCGGCTTGTCATCTGCATGGTGCACGATCTATCGCAAATGCGTATCACAGATCGAACGGCACCCAGCGTGCCTTCAGCGACCACTCGTACGGTGGTAGACGAAGGTGACTGTGTTGCGGGAGGAGGTGCGGCGTGACGGTGCTCGATTCACGTCCGGACATTCCAGGCGACCCCGAGGGTCGCGTCGTAGCCCCTATAGAGGCGCCCACCGCGCTGATCTCCGAGGCCGGCGTCAGCATGGCACCTGTGCATGATCTGGGTGCCGGGCGCGGCCCCTTCTGGCTCGACGACTGGCTCCGCGCGAACGCCACCGACGTCGTCGCGTGGCGTCGTCGCATCCACGCGCACCCGGAGCTCTCCCGCCACGAGTTCGCCACGACCGAACTGGTCATGTCCCTGCTCCGCTCGGTGGGGCTCAAGCCATGGGTGCTGCCCTCGGGCACCGGCGTGGTCTGCGACATCGGCAGCGGCGACCGCTGCGTCGCGCTGCGCGCCGACATGGACGCCCTGCCGCTGACCGAGGCCACCGGGCTCCCGTACGCCTCCAAGACCGACGGCGCCGCGCATATGTGCGGGCACGACGCGCATACGGCGATCCTCCTGGGCGCCGCCCGGGCGCTGGCGGGCGCGCCGGAGCTGCCGGGCCGGGTGCGGCTGATCTTCCAGCCCGCCGAGGAGGTCATGCCCGGCGGCGCGCTGGACATGATCGCGGCGGGCGCGATGGAAGGCGTCGAGCGGATCTACGGGCTGCACTGCGACCCGCGGCTCGAGGTCGGCAAGGTCGGGCTGCGCGTCGGCGCGCTGACCTCGGCCGCCGACCTCATCGAGCTGCGGCTCACGTCGCCGGGCGGGCACACCTCGCGGCCGCATCTGACCGCGGACCTGGTGCACGCGCTCGGCACCGTGATCACGTCGCTGCCCGCGGTCCTTTCGCGGCGTGTCGACCCGCGATCCGGGACCGTGCTGGTCTGGGGCGCGGTGCACGCCGGGCAGGCCGCGAACGCCGTCCCGCAGGACGGGGTGCTGCGCGGCACGCTGCGCACGGCGGACCACGAGGTCTGGACGATGCTGGAGCCGCTCGTCGCGGCTTCGGTGGAGTCGCTGCTCGCGCCGACCGGGGTCGGGTTCTCCCTCGACTACCGCCGCGGCGTGCCGCCGGTCGTCTCCGATCCGGAGTCGCACGCGCTGATGCGGGCCGGCGTCGAGGCCGCCCTCGGCGAGACCGCCGTGGCCGGGACCGAGCAGTCGTCCGGTGGCGAGGACTTCGGGTGGTACCTGGAGCACGTCCAGGGCGCCTTCGCTCGCCTCGGCGTGTGGTCCGGTGAAGGCCCGATGGCCGACATCCACCGCCCGACCTTCACCCTCGACGAGCGTTCGCTCCTGTGCGGAGTCCGCACGCTGGTCCACACCGCCCTGGCCACCCTGGCCTGAGTTCCGCCCCCAATCACGCGAGTTCCGTCTTCAATCACGCGAGTTCCGCCCCTGTGCACGGATGTTCGCCCTAACGGGTCCGGACATCCGCGCACAGGGTTATCCACAGCCTGGGCGAGTTATCCACAGCTCGGGAAATCGGGTCTTCCCAAGGCCGATCCGATCTTCGATTCTCGAAGACGTGATCAACTGGGGAGGACGTCATGGGGTGGTCTCGCGTAGTGAGGCCGACAGGATCTTGGGGCGGAGAGCCGTCCTCGAAGGCTTGGCGCGCGGCGTGCTGGTGCAGCCGTGGCGGGGTGTCGTCGTCCACGCCGCGGATCTGCTCAAGCTGCCGACGCTGGCGCAGGCGGCATTGCTCGCGATCGGGCCGCCCGCCGTCCTGTCCGGCGTCACTTCTCTTGCCCTGCATGGGATTTCGGCTGCGGAGGGCGCCGCGGTCCACCTGACCGTCCCGTACTCGAGACGGGTCGAATCGAGGTCAGGGCTCGTGGTGCACAGGGCGGAATTTCACCCGTCCGATATCGTCGAACTGGACGAACTTCCCGTGTTCTCGTTGGACCGCGCGCTGGCCGATCACCTCTGCGACGGTGCCGAACGAACAGCGTTCGCCGCGCTCGAAGAGGCCATGCACAACCTCACGCCGGACCATCGGGCGGTGCTGCACGCCAACGTCCGGGATCGCCTTCTCGACCGTCGCGACCGGCGAGGTATCCACAGGGCACAGATGCTGCTCGCGCTCGCGACGGGCGAGGCCGAATCGCCGTCGGAGAGCATCCTGCGATTGATCGTCGTGGAGGCCGGACTGCCGGTGCCGGTCGCCCAATACGAGATCGGCACCATCGACGGGCGGAAGCTGTACGTCCTCGACCTCGCGTGGCCTGAGTTGCGTATCGCCCTGGAGTACGACGGCTACGCCGCTCACGAGGGCAGGCAGGACTACGACGCGGAGCGGGACGCCCGGATGGCGGCGCGCGGATGGATCACGATTCGTGCGACGGCGGCCGACCTGCGGGATCCGCGACGGTTACTGGCGGAGTTGCGGGGAGCGTTCGAGCGTCGTACGGCGCGACTCGCGTGATTGAGACCGTGATTCGCGTGATTGAGGGCGGAACTCGCGTGATTGGGGGCGGAACTCGTGGGTCAGCCGGAGATGCCCTGGCAGGGGCGGGTGCGGAGGGCGTCGACGTAGTCGGCGGGGGCGCCGGCGGCCTCGGCCGCGTCGGCCAGCACGCCGAGGTAGCGCGCGGACGGGAGGCCGCCCTCGTAGGCGTCCAGGACGTACAGCCACGCCAGCACGGAGCCGTCCATGGTCTGCACGCGGAGGCGGATCTTGGAGTGGATGCCCAGCTCGCCGCCTTCCCAGCGGTCGAGATTGGGCTCGTCCAGCGAGGTGACGTCGTACAACACCACGAAGACCCGGGAGCCCGGGTCTTCGACGATGGTCGCCAGCGCGCCTTCCCAGCCGAGGTCCTCGCCGCCGAAGGTCAGCCTCCAGCCCTCCAGCCAGCCGGTGCCGGCCATGGGCGAGTGCGGAGCGCGCTCCAGCATCTGGGCGGGCTCCATATTGGATCCATACGCGGCATACAACGGCACGGCGACAGCCTAGCGACCTACCGCTCACCCGGCTGGACGCACATGCCGTGTCCGGCCACTCAATCCGCCCAACGGTCGCCCGCGTACGGTAAACGCAGTCACAGACACCGCTGCGAGGAGGAGACCAGTGACCAAGATCGTGATCATGGGCGGAGGCCCCGCCGGTTACGAAGCGGCACTGGTCGCGGCCCAGCACGGAGCCGACGTCACCATCGTCGAACGGGACGGTCTCGGCGGCGCGTGCGTGCTCTACGACTGTGTCCCGTCGAAGACGTTCATCGCCTCCTCCGGCGCGCTCGCGAACATGCACGACCTCCGTGAGCTCGGCATCAACACCGACATGGCCGACACCAGCGTCGACCTGCCGACCGTCCACGGCCGCGTGAAGGGCCTCGCGCTCGCGCAGTCCGCCGACATCCGCGCCCGTGTCCAGCGCGAAGGCGTCCGCGTCCTCATCGGCCAGGGCCGGTTCGACGACGAAGAGACCGGCCTCGCCACACACAAGGTCGCCGTCACCACCCACGACGGCACCGTCGAGACCCTCGACGCCGACGTCGTCCTCATCTCGACCGGCGCCACCCCGCGCGTGCTGCCCGGCGCGGTGCCGGACGGCGAGCGCATCCTCGACTGGCGTCAGCTCTACGACCTGCGTGAGCTGCCCGAACACCTGGCCGTCATCGGTTCGGGTGTCACCGGCGCCGAGTTCGCGTCGGCCTACACCGAAATGGGTGTCAAGGTCACCGTCGTGTCCAGCCGCGACCGCGTCCTGCCGCACGAGGACGCCGACGCCGCCGCCGTGCTCGAAGAGGTCTTCTCGCAGCGCGGCACCACGGTCGCCAAGCAGGCCCGCGCCGACAAGGTCGAGCGCACCGAAAAGGGCGTCGAGATCCACCTCGCCGACGGCCGCGTGATCGAAGCCAGCCACGCGCTGATGACCGTCGGTTCCGTGCCCAACACCGTCGACATCGGCCTGGAGAAGGTCGGCATCGAGCCCGGCCCCGGCGGCTTCATCGGCGTCGACCGCGTTTCCCGCACGAGCGCGCCCGGCATCTACGCCGCGGGCGACTGCACCGGCGTGCTCATGCTCGCCTCGGTGGCCAGCATGCAGGGCCGCATCGCGATGTGGCACGCGCTCGGCGAAGGCGTCGCGCCGATCAAGCTCAAGACCGTCGCCGCCAACGTGTTCACCCACCCCGAGATCGCGACCGTCGGCATCAGCCAGCAGGCGATCGACTCGGGTGAGGTGCCGGCCCGCACCATCATGCTCCCGCTCGCGACGAACGCCCGCGCGAAGATGGAAGGCCTGCGACGCGGTTTCGTGAAGCTGTTCTGCCGCCCCGCCACCGGCGTGGTCGTCGGCGGGGTGGTCGTGGCCCCGAACGCGAGCGAACTCATCCTTCCCATCGCGCTCGCCGTCCAGAACCAGCTCACAGTGGAACATCTGGCACTGACATTTTCGGTGTACCCGTCGCTCTCGGGATCGATCACCGAGGCGGGCCGCCAGCTCATGCGGCACGACGACTTGGACTGATCTTCGTCGGCCGAGCAACCTTCGCGGGGGTGCCCGCGTCTAGCGCGTGTCGGTGTTTCGTTGACAGCTAGGGGTTTTTCGTGATTCGCAGGGTGTTCGCCGGAGTGGTGGCGATCGGTGCGGCGGTGCTGGCGGGGCCGTCGACCGGTTTCGCTCAGCAACCCCAGCCGGATCCCGGTGTCACCGTGCAGCTCAACGACGACACGGCCTACGAACTCGGGCTCGTCAACAAGTACGTGCACGGCGACGCCAACGTGGCGCTGGCGCAATGCCCCGGCGGAGACGGCATGAAGGCGCCGACGTCGACGACGTTCTCTTCGCCGGTGCTGACCATCGGGAAATACGACTACGGCCCGCTCATCGGTGTCCCGGCGAATGTCAGCGCCGACGTCGAACTCAAGGCGGGCACGGCTCCCGGCAGCTACCCGCTGACCGTCAACTGCAACGGAAAGTCTTATACGGCAACGTTTTCCGTGCCGCCCCGGCAGGTGAGCGCGGTACCCGCGGGCGCCGCCCACGCGGGCGACGGCAGCATGGCCTCCTGACTTCCGTCCTCTCGCACCGGCGGTCGCGATCATTTCGTGACCCTGGCGGGCAACCGCCAGGCCGCCTGCGGCGTTTGCCAGTCGTGGGGTGAACGACGAGCCGGTCCCGGTCTGGGGGCCGGGGACCGGCTCGTCGCGCCCGGGAGGTGGACATGAAAGCGAACTGGGTGCGAGGGCGACGGGCGCCGCTGGTGCTCGCGGCCGTCCTGTCGGCCGTCTTGGCGACGCTGGCGATCGTCCTGTCCGGTCCGGGGGAGACCGGCCAGGCCGCGCCTCCGGCGAGCGCGGAGCGGACCGAGGTGCCGGTGGCACCGAGCGAAGAGCCGGAGGTCGAGCCGGTCGGCGGGATGCCGAAGGCCGATCCGGTGTCGATCGACGTGCCGAAGATCGAGGCGAAGTCCAGCCTGATCCCGCTCGGGCTCAACGCGGACAACACCATCGAGGTACCGCCGGTGACCCGGCCGTTGCAGGCGGGCTGGTACGTGAACGGTCCGACGCCGGGGGAGGTCGGGCCGTCGGTGATCCTCGGGCACGTGGACGGCAACAAGCAGAAGGGCATCTTCTTCCGGCTGAAGGAGCTGGCGCCCGGCGACAAGGTCTCGGTCGCCCGCAAGGACGGCACGACGGCCGAGTTCGCGGTCACGAAGGTCGAGCGGGTGGCGAAGGACAAGTTCCCGACCGACGCCGTCTACGGCGACACCGCCGAACCGGAACTGCGGCTCATCACCTGCGGTGGGGTCTTCGACAAGGCGTCACGCAACTATCTCGACAACATCATCGTTTTCGCCCGGTTGATCGCGAGGTGAGTTCCATGATCAGGTCCGCCCTGGTACTGGCGTTCGGGGTCGCGCTGGTCGCCCCGGCCGTCGCGTACGCGCAGGACGCCCCGTCCACGAGCCCGAAGGCGGATCCGTACCCGTTTCTCGGGCTCTCGCCCCGGCAGTCGGTGGCGGGGGAGGAGATCCTGGTCTCGGTCGGCTGCCCGGTCGGCGAACTGGGCGAGGTGAAGTCGAAGGTGCTCGACCGCATCGGCGAATTCACGGTGACCAACGAGATTCCGGTGATCCAGGGCGCCGTCGCGCATGTCGACGCCGGGGCACGGCCTGCCTTCTACACGGTCACGGCGATCTGCAAGACCACGAAGATCACGGCGAACCTCGAAATCGTGCCGGACAAGACGCCGACCTCGTCGAGTAAACCACCGGCGCCGAAGCCGACAATGCTGCCGAAGCCTTCTTCGCCGGGAAAACCGGCTTCGGGCCGTCAGGTTTCGAAAATTCCGGTGGGGGCGCCGCAGACCGGGGCAACCGATTCCCTTTCCCGATGGTGTTCTCAGTGCGAGGGCTCGCATTGAGGGAGAAAAGATCATGGGAATGAAGGGAATCGTCGCGGGCGCCGGTTTGCTCGCGATGACGGCGGGAGTGTTCCTCGCTCCTCAGGCGTCGGCCACCGCACCGCCGCCGAAATTGTCGGTCAGCCCGGCGAAGGTCGCGCCGGGGCAGGCGCTGGACTTCACCGCCAGTTGCCATGGCACGCGCAGCGCCGTGACGTCGCCGGGCCTGACCGGTCCGGTCACGCTCTCGGCCCAGTCCGGCGCGACGTACACCGGGCACGGGAAGGCCGCGGGGAGGACCGGCAAGTTCAAGGCGAGTTTCCGGTGCGACGGCGGGCCGAACCTGCCCGCCGCCAGTGGGACGGCGACCGTCGAGTTCGAGATCGTCTGCCCGCCGCCGACGACCACGCCCACCAGCCCGCCGTCGAGCAGCCAGCCGCCGTCGAGCAGCAAGCCCCCGTCCAGCAGTGAACCGCCGTCGAGCAGCAGCGCGCCGTCGTCGAGCTCGGCGCGGGTCGTTCCGGCCGCGTTGACGAAGCCGTGCGGTACGCCGGGCAAGACGCCGCAGGTGAACGTCAAGCCCGCCGGCGCTCCGCAAACCGGCGGCGGCATTTAGTCCTCTGAATGCGCAAGTAAGTGAAGGCCTCCTTGAGGGACGCAGGGTCCCTCAAGGAGGCCTTCACGGACAGACGTCAGGTCAGTCTTCGTCGACCCAGTCGAAGGTCTTCGTGACCGCCTTCTTCCAGTTCCGGTACTCCGACTCGCGGCGGGCCTCGTCCATCGACGGGTCCCACTGCTTGTCCTGCGCCCAGTTGTTGCGGATGTCGTCCTCGCTCTTCCAGAAGCCCACCGCGAGACCGGCCGCATAGGCCGCGCCGAGCGCGGTGGTCTCGTTGACCACCGGCCGGATCACCGGCACGCCGAGGATGTCGGCCTGGAACTGCATGAGCAGCTCGTTGACGACCATGCCGCCGTCGACCTTCAGCGACTTCAGCGGGACGCCGGAGTCGGCGTTCATCGCGTCGATCACCTCGCGCGACTGGAACGCCGTCGCCTCCAGGACTGCCCGCGAGATGTGTCCCTTGTTGACGAACCGGGTGAGGCCGACGATCGCGCCGCGGGCGTCGGAGCGCCAGTACGGCGCGAAGAGACCCGAGAACGCCGGCACGAAGTACGCGCCACCGTTGTCCTCGACGGTCCGGGCGTGCTGCTCGACCTCGGCCGCGGAGCCGATGAGGCCGAGGTTGTCCCGCAGCCACTGCACGAGCGAGCCGGTGACCGCGATCGAGCCTTCGAGCGCGTACACCGTGTCGTTCGAGCCGATCTTGTAGCAGACCGTGGTGAGCAGCCCGTTGTCCGACATGACCTTCTCGGTGCCGGTGTTGAGCAGCATGAAGTTGCCGGTGCCGTAGGTGTTCTTGGCTTCACCCGGCGACAGGCACGCCTGTCCGAAGGTCGCCGCCTGCTGGTCGCCCAGGATGCCCGAGATCGGGACCCCGGCCAGCGCGCCCTTCTCCCGGACCTTGCCGTAGGTCTCCGACGACGACCGGATCTCCGGCAGCATCGACAGCGGGATCGTCATCTCCTCGGCGATCTCCGCGTCCCAGGCCAGCGTGTCGAGGTCCATCAGCATGGTCCGCGACGCGTTGGTCGGGTCGGTGACGTGCACGCCGCCGTCGACCCCGCCGGTCATGTTCCACAGCACCCAGGTGTCCATGTTGCCGAAGATCAGGTCCCCGGCTTCGGCCTTCGCGCGGGCGCCGTCAACGTTGTCGAGGATCCACTTGATCTTCGGTCCGGAGAAGTAGGTCGCCAGCGGCAGGCCCACCTTCGCGCGGTAGCGCTCCTGCCCGCCGCCGAGCGCGCCCAGGTCGCTGACGATCTTGTCGGTGCGGGTGTCCTGCCACACGATCGCGTTGTACACCGGCTTGCCGGTGGTGCGGTCCCAGACCAGCGTGGTCTCGCGCTGGTTGGTGATGCCGACCGCGACGATGTCGCCCGCGACCAGGTCGCCCTTGGCCAGCGCGCCCGCGGCGACGGCCCGCGTGTTCTCCCAGATCTCTTCGGCGTTGTGCTCGACCCAGCCCGCCTTCGGGAAGATCTGCTCGTGTTCCCGCTGGTCGACGGCGACCACCCGGCCGGAGTGGTCGAAGATCATGCAGCGGGTCGACGTGGTGCCCTGGTCGATCGCGGCTACGTACGAAGTCATCGAAAACTCCAGTCTCAGGTGAGGTTGTGGACGGCGAGGAAGAGCAGGGCGGCCAGGGCACCGCCGACCAACGGGCCGGCGACCGGGACCCAGGAGTAGCCCCAGTTCGGGTTGGCCTTGTTCTTGATGGGCAGCAGGAACGCGTACGCGATGCGGGGGCCGAGGTCTCGGGCCGGGTTGATGGCGTAACCGGTCGGGCCACCGAGGGACTGGCCGATGACCAGCACGACGAACGCTACACCCGCGTAGCCGAGCGCGGAGTTGCCGAAGTTCGGCGTGCCGCCCTCACCCGTGGCGTTGGCGTAGACCGGGCTGAGCAGGATCCACGCGACCAGCACGAAGGTGCCGATGATCTCGGTGACGAGGTTCCACGCCTTGTTCGGGATCTGCGGCGCGGTCGAGAAGATGCCGAGCGTCTCGTCGCGCTGCGGGTGGTCGTCGAACTGCAGCTTGTAGGCGGCCCAGCAGAGCACGGCGCCGAGGATCGCGCCGACCATCTGCCCGGCGAAGTAGATCGGGACGTCCGCCCACTTCGTCTTGTCCGCGATGGCGAGGCCCAGCGTGACCGCGGGGTTCAGATGCGCGCCGCTCGGCGCGGCGATGCTCGCGCCGGCGAAGACCGCGAACGCCCACCCGAGGGTGATCATCACGACGCCACCGTTGTGGCCGTTGTTCTTCCGCAACACGTGGTTGGCGACCACGCCGTTACCCAACAGGATCAGGACCGCCGTTCCCAGCAGCTCCCAGACGAATATGGCTCCTGCACTCACCGCTTGACCTCCACTTTGGACATTCCGCGCAGGGTCGAACACGGTGTGCTACGGCGCCCTTGCCGACCCACGTCCGTGGCACGTTACCGTCGCGTATTTGTTCGTTCCAGGCATCGCGGGAACCAATCCTTCCAAGATCGACGAGGGTTACGCCACACGTGTCACCCGCATAACGGACCGGTCGCGGCCGATCGTGCGATGCTGGAGCCACAGCGGCACAAGGAGGAATGTCACGTGGCAAGCTCTCAGCGCGAAGCCGAAAACAGCCCCGCCAGGCTGGGACCGCTCAAGCGGGAAGAGTCTTGGCAGCGGCTGGGTGAGGACAAATTCGACCTCGTCGTCATCGGCGGCGGAGTGGTCGGGGCGGGCACGGCGCTCGACGCCGCGACACGCGGCCTGCGGGTCGCCCTCGTCGAAGCGCGCGACCTCGCCTCGGGAACGTCGAGCCGGTCCAGCAAGCTCTTCCACGGCGGGCTCCGTTACCTCGAACAGCTGGAATTCGGGCTGGTGCGGGAAGCTCTGCGGGAACGCGAGCTGATGCTGACGACGATCGCCCCGCATCTGGTGAAGCCGGTCAGCTTCCTGTACCCGCTGACCCACCGGATCTGGGAGCGTCCGTACACCGCGGCCGGCCTGCTGATGTACGACACGATGGGCGGCGCGCGGTCGGTCCCCGGCCAGAAACACCTGAGCCGCGCGGGCGCGCTGCGGATGGTCCCGGCGCTGAAGCGGTCCGCGTTGATCGGCGGGATCCGTTACTACGACGCGCAATCCGACGACGCGCGGCACACGATGACCGTCGCCCGCACCGCCGCGCACTACGGCGCCGTCGTGCGCACTTCCACCCAGGTGGTCGGGTTCCTCCGCGAGGCGGACCGTATTTCCGGTGTCCGCGTGCGCGACGTCGAGGACGGCCGCGAGACGGAGATCCACGCCTCCGCGGTGGTCAACTGCACCGGCGTATGGACCGACGAACTGCAGCGCCTTTCCGGTGGCCGCGGCCGGTTCCGTGTGCGGGCGAGCAAGGGTGTGCACATCGTCGTCCCGCGCGACCGGATCGTCTCGGAATCGGGCATGATCCTGCGCACCGAGAAGTCCGTGCTGTTCGTCATCCCGTGGCGCAACCACTGGATCGTCGGGACCACCGACACCGACTGGAACCTCGACCTCGCGCATCCCGCCGCCACCAAACACGACATCGACTACCTCCTCGAACACGTCAACACCGTGCTCGCGACGCCGCTCACGCACGACGACATCGAAGGCGTCTACGCCGGGCTACGGCCTTTGCTCGCCGGGGAAAGCGAAGAGACGTCGAAGCTTTCGCGTGAGCACGCGGTCGCGCGTGTCGCGCCGGGACTGGTCGCGATCGCGGGCGGCAAGTACACGACGTACCGGGTGATGGCGGCGGACGCCGTCGACGCCGCGGCCGTCGACCTGCCGGGCAGGCCGCAGTCGTCCATCACGGACAAGGTGCCGCTGCTCGGCGCCGACGGCTACCACGCGCTGGTGAACCAGGCCGACCATCTGGCCAGTGAGCACGGGCTGCATCCGTACCGCGTGCGTCATCTGCTCGACCGGTACGGCTCGATGGTGCACGAGGTCCTCGCGCTCGGCGAAGGACGGCCGGAACTGCTGAAGCCGCTGGAGCACGCTCCGGACTACCTCGGCGTCGAGGTCGTCTACGCGGCCAGCCACGAGGGCGCGCTTCACCTGGAAGACGTGCTCGCGCGCCGGACGCGGATCTCGATCGAGTACGCGCACCGCGGCGTCGACTGCGCCGCGCAGGTCGCCACACTGGTGGGCGAGGTGCTCGGCTGGTCGAAGGACGAGGAGGAGCGCGAAGTCGAGGTGTACAAGGCGCGGGTCGACGCGGAACGGGAGTCCCAGTCGCAGCCGAGCGACGAGGCCGCCGACGCGTTGCGCTCCGCCGCGCCGGAAGCACGCTCGGGGATCATCGAGCCGGTGAGTTGATCGCCGCCGCCGCGTGGTGTGCCAGGCGCGCAGAGATCGTTGCCTGATCCGGTGAATCTGGCATAGCGTCGGCCGTCCCAGAGACGGAAGGCGGCCTTGTGGTGTTTCTCGACTCGTCGACGTGGACGGACCGGATCTTCGCCGGTGGTTCCTGGGTGCCCGGCACCGGCGGCACCCGGAAGGTCACGGAGCCCGCGACCGGAGCGGTGCTGGGAAGCATCGGGATGGCCTCGGCCGAAGACGCCGCGAAAGCGGCTGAAACGGCGGCCGAGGCGCAGCGGGCTTGGGCGGCGACACCGCATGTCCAGCGGGCCGCGATCCTGCGCAAGGCGGCCACGCTGTGGTCGGAGTACGCCGACGAGATCCGCTGGTGGAACGTCCGCGAGGTCGGCGCGGTGCCGGGCGTCGCGGGCTTTTCGCTGCACGTCGCGGAGCAGGAGTGCTACGAAGCGGCGGCCCTGCCCGGCCGCCCGTACGGCGAACTCCTGCCGAGCGAGGAGCCGCGCCTCTCGATGGCGCGCCGTGTCCCGGCCGGTGTGGTCACGGTGATCTCGCCGTTCAACATGCCGATCATCCTGGGTATCCGGTCGGTCGCCCCGGCGCTCGCGCTGGGGAACGCGGTCATCCTGAAGCCGGATCCGCGCACCGCCGTCACCGGCGGCGTCGTCCTCGCGCGGATCTTCGAGGAAGCGGGTCTGCCGCCGGGTGTGCTGCAGATGCTGCCGGGCGGCGCGGACGTCGGCGAGACGCTGGTGACGCATCCGGCGGTCCGGGTCGTCTCGTTCACCGGGTCGACCGGCGCCGGGCGCAAGGTCGGCGAACTCGCCGGAAAGCATTTGAAGCGGGCACATCTGGAGCTGGGCGGGAACTCCGCGCTCATCGTGCTCGACGACGCGGACGTCGACGAGGCCGCCGGGGTCGCCGCGTTCGGCTCGTTCTTCCACCAGGGCCAGATCTGCATGACCACCGGGCGGCACCTCGTGCACGAGCGGCTTTACGACGACTTCGTCGAGCGGCTGGCGGCGAAGGCGGCGGCGTTGCGGGTGGGTGACCCGGCGCGGGACGAGGTCGCGCTCGGGCCGATCATCGACGCCGGACAGCGGGACAAGATCCACGACCTGGTCACGGCCAGCGTGGCGGCGGGGGCGCGGGTCGCCGCCGGCGCCGAGTACGACCGGCTGTTCTACTCCGCGACGGTGCTCGCCGACGTGCCGCCGACGGCACCCGCGGTCGCGGAGGAGATCTTCGGCCCGGTCGCGCCGGTCGTGCGGTTCTCCGACGCGGAGGAGGCCATCCGCCTCGCGACGGCGAGCGAGTACGGGCTTTCGCTGGGGATCGTCACGCGCGATGTCCTGAAAGGACTGGAGCTCGCGGACCGCGTCCCGACCGGGATCGTGCACATCAACGACCAGACCGTCAGCGATGAGGCGAACAGCCCCTTCGGCGGCGTCGCCGCTTCGGGCACCGGGAGCCGCTTCGGCGGTGCGGCGGCGAACATCGAGGCGTTCACCGAGACCCGCTGGGTCACCGTCCGGAACCCGCCGCCGACCTACCCCTTCTGACCCCCGCATTTAGTCCTCTGGATGCGGTAGTTGGTGTCGCGTACTACCGCATTCAGAGGACGAAATGCGTAAGGGGGTCAGGCGGTGCGGCGCCAGCGGATGAGGCGTTCCCCGGTCGGGGCCGGATCGAGTTCGGGCCCGACCAGGGTGAACCCGCATTTGCGGGCGACCGAGGCGGACACCTCGTTCGTCTCCTCGTAGCGATAACTGACCTCGCGCAGGCCGAGCCCGCCGAAACCGAAGCGCAGGGCCGCGTTGAGCGCGGTGCTCGCGACCCCCTTGCCCCGCGACGCCGCCCGCACCCAGACCGACGCCTCCGCGTACCCGGCGTCGAGATCGAGATCCCGCAGGCCGACCTCGCCCAGCAGATCCCCGGTCGTCGGCTCGGCCACCGCCCAGGAACAGCGCTCGTCACCCGCCCACTGGGCGGCGCGCAGCGCGACGTACTCGGTCGCCTCGTCCAGGTCCCGCAAGCGGTAGTTCAGGACGTACTTGCGGTGCGTCGGGTCCGCGAAGGCCGCGACCAGCGCCGGACGGTCGTCGAGGGCCTTGTCCGCCCGCAGCTGCCGCAGGTAGTACTCGCCCGCGTTGATCTCCACCGGTTCCACCCTTCGAGGGTAACCGGCGCTTCAGCGGCGGCGGCTCATGATCAGCGCGACCGCCAGCGGCAGCAGGAAGACCAGGAACGTCCCGCGGGTGAAGAAGAACAACGCGATCGCGACGGCGGCGGCGATCGGCACGGCACTGGCCGTCAGCCATTTCGACGGCTGGATCTCGTTCTTCGCGGACGCCTGCGAGACGCCGGGCATCGGCGGCAAGGGGAGCAGCGCGCTGGGCCGGGGCGAAGGCAGGTCCGTGAACAGCGGTTCGAGTTCGCTCGCCATCCTCGCGGCGCTGACCTTCGCCGACCGCGAACCGAACTCGTCGAGGTCGAGTCTGCCGGTGCGGACATGCTCTTCCAGCGCCTCGAGCGCGTCTTGGCGTTCGGCGTCGCTCAGCCGCATGTCCGGTCTCTCGGCACTCACGTCCCGAGTCTACGGGCGGATCAGCCGTCGAGTTCCCGTCGACGCTGCTTCCCGAGCTTCTTGTGGGAGTTCTCCCAGCCCTTGCCCCAGATGCCCTCGCCGACGGCGCTGATCCCGATCGGGACGAGGATGAACCACCAGGTGATGCCGGTGGTGATGATCAGCGCGATGGTGGCGATGAACAGGATCGGCAGGAGCGCGCCCATGACGCGTTGCGCCGGGGAGATGCCCGCCCACGTCGACGCCGGTTTCCCCGGTTCGCCGACGGCGGCCTTGGGCGTGTCGTAGCGGGGGTGCGGCTCGGGCAGGTCGAGGAAGATCTCGGCCAGCTCGCCGCGGGTTTTGGCGGCGGTGATCCGGGCGGACCGGTCGCCGAACTCGTCGATGTCGATCCTGCCGACGGTCATGTGCTCGCCGAGCGCGGTCAGCGCGGACTCGCGATCCTGATCACTGATCCGCAGCCGCGGAGACGGAACCTCGCTCACCCTTTCGAGAATAGGCCGGGCGAGGCCCCGTCAACCACGACATTCGTCAGTCTTTGAGCTCGAACAGCTGCGTGCCCTGCGTCACCGCGGCGCCGACCTCGACCGAAAGCCCGGTGACGGTGCCCGCTTTGTGCGCGGTGACCGGGTTCTCCATCTTCATCGCTTCGAGCACGACGACCAGCTCGCCCGCTTCGACCTGCTGGCCCTCTTCGACGGCGACCTTGACGATGGTGCCCTGCATCGGCGCGGTGACGGCGTCACCGCTCACCGCGGCCTTGGTACCGCCCGCGCGCTTGCGCGGCTTGGCCTTCACGGCCGTCCCGCCGCCACCGGCGTCGAGCGAGAAACCGCCGGGGAGCGACACTTCGAGCCGTCGGCCGCCGACCTCGACGACGACGTTCTGCCGGGGCTGCTCTTCCTCGGCCTCTACGGTTTCCGGCGCCACGAACGGCTCGATGGTGTTCTCGAACTCGGTCTCGATCCAGCGGGTGTGGACGCTGAAACCGTTCTCGTCGCCGATGAAGGCCGGGTCGTCCACGATCACGCGGTGGAACGGCAGCACCGTCGCCATGCCGTCGGCGACCATCTCGGCCAGCGCGCGGCGGCTGCGCTCGAGCGCGTTCTGCCGGTCCGAGCCGGTGACGATCAGCTTCGCGAGCATCGAGTCGAACTGGCCGCCGATGACGCTGCCGGACTCGACGCCCGAGTCGACGCGGACGCCGGGGCCGCTCGGCGCGACGAACCTCGTCACGGTGCCGGGCGCGGGCAGGAAGCCGCGGCCGGCGTCCTCGCCGTTGATGCGGAACTCGATCGAGTGGCCGCGCGGTTCCGGGTCTTCGGTGATGCGCAGCTTCTCGCCGCGCGCGATGCGGAACATCTCGCGAACGAGGTCGAGGCCCGTCGTCTCCTCGGACACCGGGTGCTCGACCTGCAGCCGCGTGTTGACCTCGAGGAACGAGATCGTGCCGTCGACGGCGACGAGGTACTCGACGGTCCCGGCGCCGTAGTAGCCGGCTTCCTTGCAGATCGCCTTGGCGGATTCGTGGATGCGCTTGCGCTGCTCGTCGGTCAGGAACGGCGCGGGCGCCTCCTCGACCAGCTTCTGGTGGCGGCGCTGCAGCGAGCAGTCGCGGGTGCCGACGACGATGGCGTTGCCGTGCTGGTCGGCGAGGACCTGCGCCTCGACGTGGCGCGGCTTGTCGAGGTAGCGCTCGACGAAGCATTCGCCGCGGCCGAAGGCGGAGATCGCCTCGCGCGTCGCCGATTCGAAGAGCTCCGGGATCTCTTCGCGGGTGCGGGCGACCTTCAGACCGCGGCCGCCACCGCCGAACGCTGCCTTGATCGCCACCGGCAGGCCGTGCTCGTCGGCGAACGCGATGATCTCGTCGGCGTTCGCGACGGGGTCCTTGGTGCCGGGCACGAGCGGGGCGCCGGCGCGCAGCGCGATGTGGCGCGCGGTGACCTTGTCCCCGAGGTCGCGGATGGCCTGCGGGCTCGGCCCGATCCAGGTCAGCCCGGCGTCGATGACCGCCTGGGCGAAGTCCGCGTTCTCGGAGAGGAACCCGTAGCCGGGGTGGACCGAGTCCGCGCCCGACCGCTTGGCGGCGTCGAGCAGCTTGTCGAAGACGAGGTAGCTCTCGGCCGCGGTGGTGCCGCCGAGCGCGAAGGCCTCGTCCGCGAGGCGCACGTGGGGTGCGTCGCGGTCAGGATCGGCGTAGACGGCGACGCTGGTCAGCCCGGCGTCCTTCGCCGCCCTGATCACCCGTACCGCGATTTCCCCGCGGTTCGCGATCAGGACCTTGGTCACCGGACCACCTGTGCCGGCCTGCTCGGTCACGCCGTACCTCCTGCGTTCGCACGTCGGGCCGCCCCGATGCGGCTCCGCAGCAGTTTAGGTGAAGTTCCCGCCCCGATTAATGAGAGCAAGGCCACCCGGTGACCTTTGCTTTATACCAGCGCTTCGCGATGCCGCAGTTCTTCCGGAAGGTCGGAATCGAGCACGATCAGGTCGTACGGCTGGGCCTGGTGGACCCGGCCGAGGTGCTCGGATTTGACCAGTGCCCACGGCTGGTGCGGCCCGCAGCACTCGACCAGACGCTGCACGGAACTGAAGGCGATCAACGCCATCCGGCCGTCCTTGGTCGCGCGGAGTTCGATCTCCGCGCTCGTGTAGTCCTTCGGCTTTTTCGCCGTCGGAAGGAACAGTGCGGTGGGCAGTCCGGGGTTCGTCACAGGAACAACATAGACGTGCACTCTGCGCTAGATCACTTACGCTCTCGGATATGCGGAAACAGGAAGCGCGGGCGCCACTGTCCGTGCTGTTCACCGCCCTGCTGGCGGTGGTGGTGACGGCGGGCGTGATCGTCGCCGTGATCCTGCTCCGCCCGGCCGCCCCGACGCCCGACGGTGACCCCGGCGTGCCTCCGGTGTCCGATGGCGCCCCAAGTGCGCCCGGGGTGAACTGCGGGGACGCGGCCTGCCGCGAGATCGGCGCGATGACCGTCGGCGGGCTGCCCGTCGTGCTGCTGGCCGACGGCGCGGGGAAGCAGGGTGTGGTCCGGATCGGCGCGGACACCGCGTACCCGCTGATGATCAACGACATGGGGGTCACCCTGAAGGGCGATTCTTTGCGCTGTGTCGACGGGGCGACGCCGGTGTGCCTGGTGCGCGGAGAGACGGGTGCCGGTGCGGCGGGGGAACTGTTCGTCGCGCGTGGCGGGATCTGGCGGGACACCGGGAAGCCGTATTTCTCCGACGCCGGGACGGTCGCCCTGGGCGACGTGACCGCCGACGGGGTCGCGGACGTCATCGTCGTGCGGCACGAGTGCCCCGGCGCGCAGTCCGGATCGGCGCGGTGCCAGGCGGCGCCGGTGCTCGCCGAGGTCTACGACGTCGCCCGCGGTTCCGTGGGGTGCACGCGGCGGTACACGGCGCCTTCGGAGCTGAGGGGCTGGCCGGATGTCCGGTTGACGAAGGCTGACCTGCGGGCCTGCCCCTGACGGGGAGCAAGGGACCTTTGCTACCACTCGGGCGGCCGGTCCCAGCTCAAGTACATGAAGGCCCCCTTCACAGCGCCAGGCGCAAGGAAGGGGGCCTTCATGTACTTGAGAAGGGTCACGCACCAGCGGTGGCAGGCTCCTTCGCGGAGGCAGTAGCCGCTTCGCCGTCGGAAGTCGGCGAAGGGTCCGTCGGCGAGTTGAGCACCTCGTCGTCCAGAAGGCCTTCGCCGCGGGCGACGACCACCGGCACGACGATCTGGCCTGCCACGTTGGTCGCGGTCCGCATCATGTCCATGATCGGGTTCACCGAGTAGATCAGCGCGATCCCGAGCGCCACCTGCTGCGCGTCGAGGCCGATGAACGCGGTGGTCAGGGTCAGCGCGGTCAGCCAGCCGGTGGTGCCCGCGGTGGCCAGCGCGCCGAGCACGGCGACCACGACGATCCCGACGTACTGCCAGATGTTCAGCGAGACCCCGGACAGGTTCGCGATGAAGATGGCGCCGATCGCGGGGAACACCGCCGCGCAGCCGTCCATCTTCGTGGCGCTGCCCAGCGGAGTCGCGAAGGCGGCGTATGCGGGCTGGACGCCCAGGTTCACGGCGGACTGCCGGGTGAGGGGCAGCGTCGCGGCCGAAGACTGCGAAGCGAACGCGAACTGGATCGCCGTGCCCGCCTTCGAGAAGAACTTCAGCGGGCTGACTTTCGCCACGAACTGCAGCAGGATCGGGTAGACCACCAGCAGCACCACGAGGCAGCCGACGTACACCGCGAGAGTGGTGGTGAACAGCGGCCGGAACAGGGCGTCACCGTAGTTCGCGACCGCGGCGCCGATCAGGCCGACGATGCCGATCGGGGCGAGCCGGACGATCCAGCCGAGGTAGCGCTGGATGATCTCGAAGACGCTGGTGGTGAAGTCGACGAACGGCTTGGCCTTGTCACCGAGGCTGTAGGCCGCCGCGCCGATGATCACGGCGAGGAACAGCACCTGCAGCGTCGAGCCTTCGGTGAAAGCCGTGAAGAAGTTCTTCGGCAGGAAGCCTTCGACGAAGGCGCTCCAGGAGCCCCAGTTGTCGACGCTCTTGGTGGCCTTGTCCGCGTTCTTAGCGGTCGCGGCGACGCCTTCGCCGAGGCCGCCGCTGCCCGGGTTGAACAGCTTCGCGACGGCGATGCCGATCAGCGACGCGATGAACGAGGTGATCGCGAACCACAGGACGGTCTTGCCACCCAGCCGCGCGGCCTTCTTGCCGCCGCCGAGGTTGCGCAGGCTGTTGATGCCGACCACGATCGCCGTGAAGACCAGCGGGATCACCGCGATCTGCAGCAGCGTCGTGAAGATCGTGCCGATCTGGTCGAGCAGGTCGGTCAGCCAGCTCGCCTCGGTCGTCCTGGCGAGGACGCCGAGCAGGGCGCCCACGACGAGCGAGCCGAGGACCGCCGCCGCGAAGACCCTTGGCCTTGTGTAGGTCCGAATGAAAGACACGGGGCGACTCCGGTGCGTGAAAGTTTCCTGATTTCCCGAACGTGAAGAACGTTCGGCGAGGCAGGACTCTTCCGGATCACCCGATCGTGTGGGAGTCGTCTCAGGATGCGGGACGGGTCCAGAGATCGATGACGCTCACGCCGACCTCCGTCAGCAAACGCCGGGTCAGCGGCAGGCTGATGCCGATGACGCTCGAGAAATCACCGTCGATTCCCTCGATGAACCAGCCGCCGAGCCCGTCGAGGGTGAAGCCGCCGGCCACCTGAAGCGGCTCTCCGGAAGCGATGTACGCCTCGATCTCTTCTTGCGACGGTGTGCCGAAGCGAACAGTGGTCCCTTCGGTCCCGGAGGCTTCCTTCGTCCTCTCACCGTTCTCGACGCGGATGATCGCGTGGCCGGTCAGAAGTTCACCGGTTTTGCCCGCCATCGACGCCCAGCGCTCGCGCGCGGCTTCCGGCGTGATCGGCTTCCCGACCATTTCGCCGTTGATCGACAGCATCGAATCGCAGCCCACGATGACCATGTCGGAGTGACCGTCGAGGGCCTCGAAAACCGCTTCGGCCTTCGCGGCGGCGAGTGCGCGGACCAGCTCTTCGGGGGCCGGATCGGTCAGGGACGCGGCGACCGCGTCCTCGTCGACGCCGGACACGACGACGCTCGGATCGAAGCCGGCGGAACGCAGGACACCGAGGCGGGCGGGGGACTGGGACGCGAGAACGAAACGCACGTGAGGAAGGTACTCGACGGCTCGCCGTTGCCTGATTGTGACCTGGAACACCCGAACGTGGAGTTAGTTTGTTGTGGCGCGCAACATATGGATTGTTCGAGCTACGGAGGAACCAATGTCGCCCCGCCTCCGCGTCAGAAGATCTCTTCGCACGACGCAAACCACAGTGCTCGCAGGACTGCTCCTGGCCGGTTCGGCCCTGACCCCGGTCGCGTCCGCCGCCCCGGGACCGCTCTACAAGAATCCGCACGCTTCGACGTCCGCGCGGGTGAACGACCTGCTCAAGCGGATGAGCCTCGACGACAAGATCGGCCAGATGACGCAGGCCGAACGCGGCGCGGTCACCCCCGACCAGGCCGCCGCGCTCAAACTGGGGTCCTTGCTCTCCGGCGGTGGCTCGGTGCCCGCCAGCAACACCCCGAACGGGTGGGCCGACATGGTCGACTCGTATCAGAAGGCGGCGGTCTCGACGCCGCTCGGCATTCCCACGATCTACGGCGTCGACGCCGTGCACGGCCACAACAACGTCTACGGCGCCACGATCTTCCCGCACAACATCGGCCTCGGCGCCGCGAACAATCCGCGCCTGGTCGAGAAGATCGGCCGGGCGACGGCGCTCGAAGTCGCCGGAACCGGCCCGCAGTGGGACTTTTCGCCGTGCCTGTGCGTCGCCCGCGACGACCGCTGGGGCCGGACCTACGAATCCTTCGGCGAATCCCCGCGTGACGCCATCGCGAACGCGTCGGCCATCACCGGGCTTCAGGGACGCAGGCTCGGCGAGAAACCGGGATCCGTGCTCGCGACGGCGAAACACTACGTCGGCGACGGTGGCACGACGAACGGCGTCGATCAGGGCAACACCGAAGTGAGTGAACGCGAACTGCGCCAGATCCACCTGCCGCCGTTCCGCGAGGCGATCGACCGCGGGGTCGGCTCGGTGATGATCTCGTTCTCCAGCTTCCAGGGAGTGCGCATGCACGCCCAGAAGTACCTCATCACCGACGTCCTCAAGAAGGAACTGCGGTTCCGCGGGCTGGTGATCTCGGACTACAACGCGATCAACCAGATCGACGGCAAGGAGGGCTTCACTCCCGAAGAGGTGCGGCTCTCGGTGAACGCGGGCATCGACATGTTCATGGTCCCGTGGGACGCGCCGCAGTTCATCGCCTACCTCAAGGCCGAAGTCGAGGCGGGGCGCGTCTCGCGCGACCGGATCGACGACGCGAACCGCCGCATCCTGGCGGAGAAGTTCGAACTCGGCCTGTTCGAGCACCCGTACACCGACCGATCTCTCCAGAAGACGTTCGGCAGCAAGGAACATCGCGAACTGGCCCGGCAGGCGGTCCGCGAATCCCAGGTGCTGCTGAAGAACAACGGTGTGCTGCCGCTGGCGAAGAAGAACAACAAGATCTTCGTCGCGGGCAAGAACGCGAACGACATCGGAAACCAGGCGGGCGGCTGGACGCTCACCTGGCAGGGACAGAGCGGCCCGGTGATCCCGGGCACGACCATCCTCGACGGCATCAAGTCGGGGGCGGGGAAGGGAACCACGGTGACCTATGACCGTGCGGGTGACGGAATCGACGGCAGCTATCAGGTCGCCGTCGCCGTGGTGGGCGAAACGCCGTACGCCGAAGGACAGGGAGACCGGCCGAACGGGTTCGGACTCGACGCGGAAGACCTCGCCACGATCGCCAAGCTGAAGAGTTCGGGTGTTCCGGTCGTCGTGGTGACCGTGTCCGGGCGTCCGCTCGACATCGCCGCGCAACTGCCGCGGTTCGACGGGCTGGTCGCGGCCTGGCTGCCGGGCAGTGAAGGCGCCGGCGTCGCCGATGTCCTTTACGGCGACTACAACCCGACCGGGAAGCTGACGTTCAGCTGGCCGGTCAGTGCGGCGCAAGAGCCGGTGAACGTCGGTGACGGCAAGAAGGCGCTGTACCCGTACGGCTACGGCCTGCGGTACCGCCGGTAGCCTCCGCCTCCCGCGGATGAGAGGAACGGTCCTTTCCTTGCGAAATTTGCAAGGAAAGGACCGTTCATTGCACCGGTGGTGGGGCCCACGACCCGCATTCAGAGGACTAAATGCGGGAGGAGGGTCAGGCGGCGCTGGCGGCGGGTTCGCGAGCGGGCGGGTGGGGTTTTCGGGAAGGGCGGCGCATGGTGAGCGCGGCGAGCACGCCCAGCACGAGCACCGCGGCCGGAAGCAGCAGCGTCACCCGAGCCGCGTCGGTGAGTCCATTGTGGACGGCTTCGAGCGCGAGCCGCTGAGCCTGCTCGGCGACACCGGACGGCAAGCCGGGGAACGCGGCCGCCCCGGAAGAACCGAACTCCCCGGTCGATTCCGCGGCCTTCGCGACGCCTTCCGCGAACGGTGCCCGGTACTGCTCCGGCAACGCGCTCGCGGCCGACGCCGCCTCGTCGGCGATCGACGTACCGATCCGTGCCTGCAGCAGCACGCCGACGGCCGCGCTGCCGAGTACGCCGCCGACCTGCCGGGCGGTGTTGAAGATGCCCGACGCGGTCCCGACGAGCCGCGGTTCGACCGAACTCATCGCCAGATTGCCCATCGGTGCGAAGATGAAGCCGATGCCGAGGCCCGCCACCAGCAGCGCCGGGGTGAGCGTCCACGCGTTCGCGCCCGCCTCGGCGATCAGGGCCGCCAGTCCCATTCCCGCGGCGAGCGCGGTGAGCCCGACGATCAGCAGGATCTTCCCGTTGACCTTGTCCGAAGCGCGGCCGACGAACGGGCCGATCAGGCCGGCCAGCAACGACATCGGTGCGAACAGCAGGCCGGACATCGTCGGCGACTCGCCCAGCACCGCTTGGACGTAGATCACCAGCGGCAGGAACATGCCGGTCATCGCGAAACCGACGGTGACCGAGGTCAGCGTGCCCGCCGAGAAGTTGCGGTTCGCGAAAACGCCGAGCGGAAGCAGTGGTTCCCGGCGGTTGAACCGTTGCCACGCCACGAAAGCGACCAGCAGGGCGACACCGAAACCGATGATCTCGAACACGGTGACCGGCCCGAACACCCGTCCCCAGTCGTAGTGCTGTCCATTTTGGACGCCGTAGACGACGCAGAACAGGCCGGCGCCGGACAGCAGGATTCCCGGGACGTCGAAGGAATGCGAGTGCTTCGGCTGCCAGTCCGGCACTTTGAGCAGCGCCAGCGCGATCGCGACCACGCCGACCGGCAGGTTGACGAAGAAGATCCATTCCCAGCCGAGGTGGTCGACGAGCACGCCGCCGAGCACCGGCCCGACGATGGCCGCGATCCCGGCGACGCCGCTCCAGAGCCCCATCGCGGGACCACGCTTCGACGGCGGGAACAGATGGCTGATGAACGCCAGGGTCTGCGGCGTCATCAAGGCGGCGCCGAGGCCTTGCACCGCGCGGGCCGCGATCAGCATCTCGACCGAACCGGACAGACCGCACCACAGCGAGGCCAGGGTGAACACCACGAGCCCGGCCAGGTAGACGCGTTTCGGGCCGAAGCGGTCGCCGAGACGGCTGGCGAACAGCATCGGCACCGCGTAGGTGAGCAGGTAGACGCTGATCACCCAGACGATCGCGTTCAGCCCGGCGCCGAGTTCCCGCAGCATCGCGGGGATCGCGGTCGAGACGATCGTGGTGTCCAGCAGGATCATGAAGAAACCCAGGCACAGCGCGGAAAGCGCGGCCCAGGGGTTAGCTTGTCTTGCGTTCATCGCTGTCGTCCTCGGTGACCAGGTTCAGTTGTGGCGTGCAGTGGCCCTGGAACCGGATACGGCCGGATTCCAGGTCTGCGACGAGTTTTTGGGTCCATTCGAGCTCGAAGGCCCGCCGCGCGGTGGCGTAGGACCAGTCGAGCCAGTAGATCTCGGGGAGTTTGTGCTCGTTGACCAGGTTTTCGAGCACGACCTGGTCGGAGGCGATGGCGGCCTGCAGCCGCAGCACGCGGTGCTTGAGCTGCGTGAGCGACATTTCCGGGCCGAGCTCGTCGATGACGGCGAGCGCGCTGAGGTACTCGGGGTACTCCTCGGCGGGCGTGGCCAGCATGTCCTGCGCCCTGGTGACGAACTCGTCGCGGCCGGTGTCCGTCATCGCGTACACGGTGCGTTCGGGGCGTTTCCCGTCCCGTTGTGTCTCGACGACTTCGACGAAACCGTTCTGCACCAGGCGATCCACCGTGTGGTAGAGCGAGCCCGCCTTCACTTTCACACGCGTGTTGACGAAGCGCTCGCGCATCAGCTGCGCCATCTCGTACGGATGCATGGGCCGCTCATGCAGGAGTTCGAGCACCGCCATGGCGAGCGGGGTGAGCTTCGCGGCCATGAATGTCCCCCTTGGAAGATTCCCTGCTGATTATTCCGTGTGGAATATATGCCAGGCAGGGCTGAACCTTCAAGGGGGGCTTCGGTGCGTCGGCCGGCCGCTAGTCGAGCGGTCGCGGCCCGATCTCGCGTTCGAGGAAGCGGTGGTACTCGATGGCAGCGATCGAGTTCTCCAGCTGTTCGAACGTCGGCGCGGGGAGCGCGCCGTTGAAGACGATGGTCAGGCTCTTCCGCGGGATGTTGATGACATACGGATCGACGTCGAGTTCTTCGCAGTGCCCGCGCAGGACGGCGGTCCAGTGGTCGAGGTCCTCGTCCTCGCCGAGGTGCTCCCACCGCGCGACGATCCAGTTGCCGTTGATCAGCTGGCCCGCCATCTCCCGCGGATCGTGGACCATGTACGGCTCGGCGACGTCGTTCATCGTCCGAGGTGCTCGAGGAGCGCGGCGAAGGACTCGGCCGGGAGCACCAGGATCGGACGGCTCTCGTCCGGCAGTGCCCACTGTTTGGTGTCCCGGATGCCCACGAGGCCGGGTGCGGTGCCGACCTCGACGCAGGCGTTCTCTTCCCAGTGCGTGTAGGTCGACTTGTGCCAGCCGGTCATGTTTTCGTGCCAGGTGGTCATAGGAGGGCCTTTCCCCAGTGACTGTTTCGGCAAGTAGACGGGTTGCGCGGCAGCAAGGTTGGCGAGATCGGGTGATCTGTGCCGATCGGTCGGTGAGCGGCTCCGCTGATCGCGTTCGGCGCACGGAAAGGGACCTTCACCGACAGCTGCTTTACACACGATGCACTCTCGGAGTGCATAAGGCCAAGGGTCTTAGGTCACCGAAGGGATCCGGCCGCGAGCTTTCGGTAGTCGGCGGCGATACGCGTCAGATGCCCGCAGGCGATGTCGCCGTAGGTGGCGTAGCGCTCGACTTCGGCGAAGTTCTTTTCGTAGTCGGTGACTTCGCGTTCGTCCGTGACGAGGGCCGTGGCCGTCTGCGTCCCGAGGAGCACCGCGCGCGAGTCGTAGATGTCGAAACCGTGGAGGACGGGGACCGCCACCGGAGTCGTCCACGGGATCACGCCGAGCCGCACCCGGTCGCGGCGGGAGATCTCGATGAGATGGCCGAGCTGGGCCAGCATGGTCGCCGCGCCGCCCATGTTCCAGCGCAGCGCGCCTTCGGTGAGCACGAAATGGAACTGACGGTTCGAATCGAGGATCCGCTGGCGCTCCAGCCGGGCCTCGACCGTCTGGTCGCGTTCGTCCTCCGGCAGCGCGTCGCCGAAGAGCGCGGTGATGTAGTCGCGGGTCTGGAGCAGGCCGAACACGATGGTCGGCTGGAAGCTCCGGATGCGGGCGGAGGCCGTCTCGATCTTGCCGATGCGCTGCTGCATCCGCCAGGCACCGCGCTGAAAGACGACGCGGGCGGACGACGCCTCTTCACGGAGGTCCCGAGTGATCGCGACCAGCTCCCGCCGGACCTTCGCGGGCGCGCGATAGACGCGGCACAGCGCGACGACCTGCTCCTCGGTCGGCATGAACGCGCCGGTCTCGACCCGCGACACCTTCGACTGACTGAGGCCGGTGAGACTCGCCGCTTCGGTACCGGACAGTCCGGCGGCCTTGCGCAGACGGCGCAACTCGGTTGAGAGGTGGTCCTGGTTCGTCACGCATGGCTTTCTGAGGAGATCGCGGTCGGCAGGACTGTCACGATAGCCCGCCGGACCCGTCTCAGCGAGGAAGCGCCGACGCCCGCCAGGCTCCCTCTCCCGGGGCGAGCGGAGCCCGCACGAGCGATGCCTTGTCCGCCCACCACGAATCCCGTTTCGACGCCGGTTCCGGTGCCCGCGCACCGGCCACCGCCGCGACGACGGCGGTCAGCGCGGCGAGCTCGGCGTCGTCCGGGTTGCCCCGGACGACGCGCAGCAGCGGGGTTTCGGGCGCGGTCACAGCGGGATGTTCCCGTGCTTCTTGGGCGGCAGCGACTCACGCTTGCCCTGGAGCAGCGAGAGCGCCTTCGCGACGTGGCCGCGGGTGTGCGCGGGCACGATCACCGAGTCGACGTAACCGCGCTCGGCCGCCGCGTACGGGTTCAGGAGGGTGTCTTCGTACTCCTGGATGAGCTCGGCCCGCAGCGCGTCGACGTCCTTGCCGTCGGCGGCGGCCGCGGCGAGTGTCTTGCGGTGCACGATGTTCGCCGCGCCCTGCGCGCCCATGACCGCGACCTGCGCCGTCGGCCAGGCCAGGTTGATGTCCGCGCCGAGGTGCTTCGACCCCATGACGTCGTACGCGCCGCCGTACGCCTTGCGGGTGATGACGGTGACGAGCGGGACGGTCGCTTCGGCGTAGGCGTAGATCAGCTTCGCGCCGCGCCGGATGATGCCGTTCCACTCCTGGTCGGTGCCGGGCAGGAAGCCGGGGACGTCGACGAAGGTCAGCACCGGGATGTTGAACGCGTCGCAGGTGCGCACGAACCGCGCGGCCTTCTCGGAGGCGTCGATGTCGAGGCAGCCGGCGAACTGGGTCGGCTGGTTCGCCACGATGCCGACGCTGCGCCCGTCCACCCGGCCGAAGCCGACCAGGATGTTGGGCGCGAACAGCTCGTGCACTTCGAGGAAGTCACCGTCGTCGACGACGCGGTTGATGACCTCGTGCATGTCGTACGGCTGGTTCGGCGAGTCCGGGATCAGCGTGTCGAGCTCGCGATCGGTGTCGGTGACGTCGTCGAAGAACCCGCCGGGCGCCGAGCCGGTCTCGAACAGCGGCGCTTCGGACAGGTTGTTCGCCGGGAGGAACGCGAGCAGTTCCTTCACGTACGCGATGGCGTCCTCGTCGTCGGAACCGAGGTAGTGCGCGACACCCGAACGGGTGTTGTGCGTGCGACCGCCGCCGAGTTCCTCGAAGGAGACCTCTTCGCCGGTCACGGTCTTCACGACGTCGGGGCCGGTGATGAACATGTGCGAGGTCTTGTCGACCATCACCACGAAGTCGGTCAGCGCGGGGGAGTAGACGTGCCCGCCCGCGTTGGCGCCCATGATCAGCGAGATCTGCGGGATGACGCCGGACGCCTTGACGTTGCGGTTGAAGATCTCGCCGTACAGCCCGAGCGAGACGACGCCTTCCTGGATCCGCGCGCCGCCGCCCTCGTTGATGCCGATGATCGGGCGGCCGGTCTTGATCGCCAGGTCCATCACCTTGACGATCTTCTCACCGTACACCTCACCGAGTGAACCGCCGAAGACGGTGACGTCCTGGCTGAACACGCACACCGGGCGGCCGTCGACCGTGCCGTAGCCGGTGACGACGCCGTCGCCGTAGGGGCGGTTCTTCTCCTGGCCGAAGTTGACCGAGCGGTGCTTCGCCAGCTCGTCGAGCTCGACGAAGGAGCCCTCGTCCAGCAGCAGGTCGATCCGCTCGCGGGCGGTCTTCTTGCCCTTGGCGTGCTGTTTCTCCACCGCCCTCGCGGAACCCGCGTGCACCGCCTCGTCATACCGGCGGTACAGGTCGGCCAGCTTGCCGGCCGTCGTGTGGATGTCCGGTTCGTCCTCGGGCGGCGTCCCGAGCGGCTCCGTCGCACTGCTCATGAAACCGCAGCCTAGCTACTCGACGGTCACTTCGCGTGTGGCGTAGGCAACGTCCTGGGGGTCTGGGGCCTGAAGTACATGAAGGCCCCCTTCACTGCGTCTAGCGCAGTGAAGGGGGCCTTCACGTACTTGGGAAGGGGTGAAGGTCGAGTTTCCTCGGCTGAGCCGAGGGAAGGGGGCCTTCACGCGCGGCCGCTGTGACTGCTGGTGTTCATGGGGCTTGTGTGGCGCCTCGCAAGTCCGTGAAGGCCTCCTTAAGGGACCCAGAGTCCCTCAAGGAGGCCTTCACGGACCGGTACTTGTTGATCTACATCTGACCTGTGCGTGAGCGGGATTCGCTCCGTTCCAGACCGGGTCGAGCGTTGTCGATGAAGGATTTGGGACGTCCACTGTCCCAAATCCTTCATCAACGAATCCCTGTGTGGAGGAGCCAGGACGTTCAGCGCCGCGAACCCCTCAGGCTCGACCCGCTAGACCGACGCCCGCACCAGCCCGGACTCGTAAGCCGCGATCACGAGCTGAGCCCGGTCTCGCGCCGCGAGCTTGTGCAGCAGATGGCCGATATGCGTCTTCACCGTCGCCAGCCCGAGGTGCAGCGTCCCGGCGATCTCGTCGTTCGACAGGCCGCGCGCGATCAGGCTCAGCACCTCGCGTTCCCGCGTGGTGATGTTGTCCAGCGACGCCGCGACGCGCTGGCCGGGTTCGGGCAGCCGGGCGAACTCCGCGATGAGCCTTCGCGTGATCGAAGGGGCGAGAAGTCCTTCGCCCGCCGCGACGACGCGGATCGCGGTCAGCAGTTCGGCGGGCGGGGTGTCCTTCAGCAGGAAGCCGCTCGCGCCCGCGCGCAGGGCCGAATAGACGTAGGCGTCGAGGTCGAAAGTGGTCAGCATCAGCACGTGGACGCCTTCGGTGGCGGGTGACGCGCAGATCCGCCGGGTCGCTTCGATCCCGTCCAGCTCCGGCATGCGGACGTCCATCAGCACGACGTCGGGGCGTTCCTTCTCGGCGAGTTCGGCGGCTTCCGCGCCGTCGCTCGCCTCCCCGACGACTTCGAGGTCCGGCGCGCTGTCGACGAGCACGCGGAAACTGCCGCGCAGCAACGCCTGGTCGTCGGCGATCAGTACGCGGATCATCGTGTCCCCACTTCCTTGGCGGCGTACGGAAGCCGCGCGAACACCCGGAATCCCCCGGCGGGCAGCGGGCCCGCCTCGAAGTCGCCACCGTAGACGGCGACGCGTTCGCGCATGCCGATCAAACCGTGTCCGCCCACGGCGGGCGGCGAGCCTTCGCCGCGTCCGTCGTCGACGATTTCGACGCTGACCTCACCGGGGCCTTCGGTGATCGTGACCCGGCACGCCGACGGTCCCGCGTGTTTCACGACGTTGGTCACCGCCTCCTGCGTGATGCGGTAGACCGAAAGCGCGACGCCTTCGGGCAGGTCGTCCACCGCCTCGCCGGTCAGCTCGACCCGCACCCCGGCCTGTCCGGCGCGTTCGGCCAGGGTTCGCAGGTCGGCGAGTTTCGGCGCGGGCCCGAGCGCGGCCTCGGGTGTGCCGTCACCGGAACGGAGGACGCCGAGCATCCGCCGGAGTTCGACGAGGGTCTCGCGGCTGGTGAGTTCGATGACCCGCAACGCCTCACGTGCTTCGTCGGGCTGTTGCTCCGCGACGTGGTTGCCGACGGCCGCCTTGACCGCGATCAGGCTCATGCTGTGCGCGACGACGTCGTGCATCTCGCGCGCGATACGCAGGCGTTCGTCGGAAACCGCCTGATCGGCCTGGGTTTCGGCGAGCTGGGCCAGGTTCGCGCGTCGTTGCCGCGTCATCCAGCCCAGCGCCCACGAACCCGCGACGCCCCCGCCCGCGAAGGCCGTCGACGCGATCGTGTTCGGCCCGAGCCGCAGTACCTCGAAGATCATGACGACGACGAGCCCGAGACCCATCGCGATCAGCGAGCGGGTCCGCGGGTGTTCCAGCGCCACGGTGTACAGCGCACATCCGGTGGCCAGGAGCGCGGCCGGGGCCAGCCCGTTGCCCGCGATCAGCGCCGGGACGAGGCTGCCCAAGCCGAGGCCGTAGGCGAGCAGAGGGCGGTGCCGCCGTAGCGCGATCGCGATCCCGCTGGCGGCGACCGTCGCCCAGGCGAGCCACATCGGGATGACGACGAGGAACGTCCAGGTCTGTGCCGCGAGGTTCCCGCCGACGGCCACGACGAGCACCAGCGCGAGGAGCGCGTCGATCGTGTACGCCACCCGCTGGGAGAGCGCCGACGGCTGTTTCATACGGCGAACTCAACCAGACGGGCGGCGTCTCCGCGTCCGTCCGGTGGAGGTCATCCCCAGGGTGGAGATCAGCTTCCGTGAGCCGCCGCGAAGAACTCTTTCAACTTCTCTCGCCAGCTTCGCAGCGCTTCGGGTACGACGTCGTCCTGTCCGGCGGGGACGGTCTGGGTCAGCTCGACCATGGTGCCGTCGAGTTCGGAATGGCTGAACTCCCAGCGGACGACGCCACCTCGCGGCAGGCTGAACTCCAGCAGCCGCGGCGGCTCTTCGCGGATGACCGTCCCCGCGGCCTTTTCGGCCGAGAGAAGGCCCCAGACCTCGTCGAGCGGTTTCCAGACCAGATCACGGCGGAAGCGGATCACCTTGCCGTCGCCGGTTTCCAGGACCTCGCCCTCGGCGAGCCCGAACTCCTCGGTGTAGGCCTCGATCGGGCCGACCCAGTCCTGCGGCGGCTCGTGATCCTTGCCGTCGAGCAAGGCGATGAGCGCGACGAGGCAGCTGTCCCAGCCGGCGGCCGTGCGGCCCGCGGCGATCCTGGCGATGGCGGGTTCACCCCGGCCGAACGTATGCGTGAACAGCAGACGGCTGCCTTCACCCTCCGGGACGATCTCCCAGCGCAGCACGTCTTCGTTCCAGCTGAACGCGAAGACGCGGGGCTCGTCGGCTTCAAGGACTTCGCCCACTGTCGGTGCCTCTTCGCCCTCGAAGGTGAACTCGATGGCCCCACCCGGCCGCAGGTCGACGGTGACCGCGGCGGGGAACCAGTTCGCGAGCTCCGACGGTTCGGTGATCGCCCGCCAGACGCGTTCCGGCCGATGCGCGAGACGGCGTTCGATCCGCAGCGCCGGACGTTCTCCGACGGTTTCCAACCGGGCGCGAGCGTTCACGGTTACCTCCTAATGTGCCGTGAGGGAAATATAACCGCGACGTAATATTAGGTCAACCGGCGAGGTGGACGCCGATACCGCTCCGCCCTGGCGCCAGTTCGTCTCGCAGGACCAGGGCGTCGTCGTAGTCGCCGCCGTTCTGACGGCGGAACGGGATCGGGTCCTGAGTGGACAGTGTCCGCAGTCGCTCGCGGAGTGACTCCGCGGCGGCCTCGTACTGCTCGGGCGAAACGCGGTCGGCGCCGCAGATCGTCAACGGCGGCAGCACGGACATCCCCGCGTACCACAGTGTTCCGTGCTGAAGCGGGAACAGCAGATCGCCGATCTCGCCGTTCACGCCACGCGGTCCGATGGTGGCCTCCGGCGCGCCCGCGGTCAGCACGACCATGGCGCGTTTCCCGGCCAGTGCTCCTTCGCCGTAGCGTGCCGTCCGGCCGTCGGGGCGCTGGACGCCGTAGGCGAAACCCTTGACGAAGACGCGGTCGAACCAGCCCTTGAGGATCGCGGGCATTCCGTACCACCACAACGGGAACTGGAAGATCACGGTGTCCGCCCACGCCAGCTTTTCGTGCTCGGCGCGGATGTCCTCGCCGAGTTCGCCCGTCCGGAAGGCGTCCTTCGACGTCGAGCCGACGATGAGCCGCTCCGTGGAGGCGGCCCGGCCGAAGTCGTCGGCGTCGACGACGGCCTTCCATTTCATCGCGTACAGATCGGATTCCCGGACGTCGGCGCCCTGCGCGCGGAGGGTGCGCAAGCCCTCGTCGCGCAGCGAGCCGCCGAGGGAACGGGGTTCGGGGTGAGCGAAGATCCACAGCACGTTCATGGTCTCACCGTCGCTCGGTCCCGTCGTCGAAACGAGTGGCCCGATGGACAACATGTGCAAGAATCGAGCCATGGGCTTTTTCACGCATCCCGGCCGCCATCGGGTCGCCGTGCTGGTCCGGCACGGAATGCTGGTGATGGAGCTGGGCATCGTCACCCGGCTGTTCGGCACGGCCAGATCGGCCGACGGCGAGCCGCTCTACGAAGTCGTCACCTGCACGCCGGAACCCGGGCAGATCCGGACCGACGCCGACGTCACCATCTCGGTCGCGCACGGCCCGGAAGTGCTGGCCGAGGCCGACACCGTCGTCATCCCGGCGTCCTCCACCGAATACGAACCTTCGGGGCACGACCTCACCGAGCCGCTGGCCCGGGCGCTGGAGCTGATCCGGCCGGAGGCCAGGATCGCGTCGATCTGCACGGGTGCCTTCGTGCTCGCCGCCGCCGGTCTGCTCGACGGCCGGAAGGCGACCACGCACTGGCGTTCGGCGCTGGACTTCCAGGCGAAGTTCCCGAAGGTCGCCCTCGACCCGAACGTGCTCTACACCGACGACGGGAACGTCCTCACCGCGGCGGGCGTCGCGTCCGGGATCGACCTCTGCCTGCACATGATCCGCTGTGATCACGGTGCCGCGGTCGCGAACGAGGTCGCGCGCGGAACGGTCGTCTCGCCGCATCGCGAGGGCGGGCAGGCGCAGTTCATCCGGCGGCCGGTGCCGGAGCCGCAGTCCTCGTCGACGGCGGCGGCCCGGGCCTGGGCGCTGGAGAATCTCGACAGGCCGCTGACGCTGCGCGAGCTGGCGGCGAAAGAGGCGATGAGCACGAGGACGTTCACGCGGCGGTTCCGCGACGAGGTCGGGATTTCGGCGTTGCAGTGGCTGACCCAGCAGCGGATCGAACGGGCGCGTCAGCTGCTCGAAGAGACCGATCTGCCGGTGGACAAGGTCGCCGCCGAGGCGGGTTTCGGCACTGCCGCCTCGCTGCGCCAGCATCTGCAGGCGGCGCTGGGGGTCTCGCCGAGCGCGTACCGGAACACCTTCCGCGAAGCCGTCTGAATCAGACTGACCTCCTGGTAACTTACCCAGAAATAAGTTCCGGAGGTGGTTGGTGAAAGCCCTCAAGATCGCCGAACGCGTGTTGTTCGCCGGTGCCGCGATCGGCACGGTGTACTCCGCCAGAACGGGTAATCGGAAGCTGCAACTCGCGACCAAACCTGCCGCGGTTCCGGTACTCGCCGCCCGGGTCGCGCGTTCGCGGGGGCTTGCGCCGGGGGAGAAGGGGTTGCTCGTCGCCGCGTTGATCGCGGCCGGCGCGGGCGACCATTTCATGGGCCGGTCCGATGAAGACGGCGAGCTGATCAAGGGCGCGACGTCGTTCGGCTTGATGCAGGTGCTGTACTCCGCGCTGCTGTGGCGCCGGGGTGCTCGTCCGCGCGCGGCGACCGCGTCGCCCCGGCTGGCGGCGTGGGCGGCGGCCGCGGTCGCGATGGCGTTGCCGAAGCCCTCTCCGGTCTCTTCGGTGCTTTCGGCCTACGGAGGCCTGCTGAGCACGACGTCGACCCTCGCGGCGGACCCGGTACTGGCGCCGAAGGCCAAGGTCGCGGGCGGGATGGTGATCCCGTCGGGTGACCGCCGGACCTGGATCGCCGCCGGTGCGCTGCTGTTCTCCGCGTCGGATCTGGCGATCCTGATCCGCCGCAACTTCGTCACCAGCGAGCGGGTGCGAGCCAATCTCGAAACCTTCGTGCTGACCTCGTACCTGGCGTCGCAGTGGCTGCTCGTGGAGGGGATGACCGCAGAAAGTTAAGCATTTACTTGACTATCGCTCGGCGTGGGTGGATGGTTAAGCATGTGCCTAACCAACGGATGGATCAGGTGTTCAAGGCGCTGTCCGACGGGACGCGCCGCGAAATGATCGAGCGCCTCACCCGGGGACCCGCCTCGGTGGGGGAGCTCGCGCAGCCGCTGTCGATGTCGCTGCCCGCCGTGATGCAGCACCTCCAGGTGCTGGAGGCGAGCGGGCTCGTCCGGTCGGAGAAGGCGGGGCGGGTCCGCACCTGCCACCTCGAACCGGACGGCCTGCGGATGGCCGAGGACTGGCTCGGCGGACAGCGCACCGGCTGGGAACACCGGCTCGATCGTCTTGGTGGCTTTCTGAACTCCGACGAAGGGAACAGGTCATGACCGTCAAACACGCCACGTTCACCCTCGAACGCGTCTACCCCGTGTCGCCGGAACGCGTTTTCGCGGCCTGGGCCGATCCCGCCGCGAAAGCCGGCTGGTTCACCGTGTCCGGTGGCGAGCATTCCCTGGACTTCCGCGTCGGTGGCCGCGAGATCACCACGGGTCCCCATGGCGACGGCCGGAAGCTGATCGCCGATTCGCGGTACGAGGACATCGTCGACAACGAGCGGATCGTCTACGCCACGTCCTTGTCCACCGACGACGTCCTCGCGACCGTCTCGCTCACGACGGTGCTGCTCGAACCCGAGGCGGACGGCACCCGCCTGACGCTGATCGAGCAGGGCACCTTCCTCGACGGACAGGAAGAACCGGCCTGGCGCGAGCAGGGAACCGGATGCTGGCTCGACGCACTGGGGAAGGCTTTGTCGGCAGTATGAACACATGCTGACCGCTGAGCTGATCGCCGACAGCCGAGTCCCGTCGAATCCCACGCTTTCCGCTGACGGGCGGTGGGTCGCCTACCAGGTCGACACCATCGCGGACCCCGTTCCCGAGATCTGGTTCGCGTCCGTCGACGGTCGCGAGGAACCCCGGAGGCTGGCCGAGGGCTCCATGCCCAAATGGTCGTCGAACTCCCTCTACTTCCTCCGGGACGGCCTGATCCACACGGTGGACGGGCCGCTGTTCGCCTGGCGGAGCGAGATCACCGCGTTCCTCCCGATGCGTGAACGGATCGTGTTCATCGCCGAGGACGAGACACCCGCCGTGGCCATCCGGGTCTGGAGCGAGAGCCTCCGCCCGGCGCGGCTCCGGAGTTTCGATCGGCGGACCGGGGAGATCAGGACGCTGGTCGACGAGCACGTCGTCGGTGTCGCCCGCCGTCAGGACGACGGGGCGCTCGCGGTGCTGACCTGGCCCACCCCGGAGCTCGATCCCGGCGGGCTCGAACCCCGGCTTTCCGTGCTGGACCTGGAAACCGGGGAGCGGCGCGACCTCGGGAGGACCGCGGTCGAAGCCACGAGCCCGGTCTGGTGGCGGAACGGCGAAGACTGGCACGTCGCCTATCTCGCGACACCGGAGATGGTGGGTGGCTGGGCGGTCTTCGACGTGCCCGTGGAAACCGCCGAACATCGGAACATGACGCCGGAATCGGCCTGCCCGATCAGGCTCGCGCAGGTCGATTCCGGTGCGCCGCTGATGCTCGTCGCCGACGGGCTCGACACGGCCCTCCATCGGCTCGGATCAGGAGAAGTGGCGTTCTGGCGCGGGCAAGCGGACGCCGTCGCTTCGAACGGCGAGGTCGTGGCCATCGTGCTGAGCACCGCTCACCGGCCGAAGGATGTCCATTGTGGACCGATCGGCGAGCCCTTGGCGAGGGTGAGCGACACGGCGCCGGAATTCGCCGAAATCACTTGGGGCGCTCAGGAACGGTTGTCCTACAAGGCTTCCGATGGCCTGGCTCTGGACGGGCTGCTCGTCCTCCCGCCGGGAAAGACCCGGGATGACGGCCCGTTCTCCCTGATCACCTTGCCGCACGGCGGGCCGTACGACCGGTACGCGGACGGCTTCCGGCTCGGCTGGTTCCCGTCCGCGCAATGGCTCGCGCTGGCGGGGCACGCGGTCTTCCTGCCGAATGCCCGTGGGGGACAAGGACATGGCCACGAATTCGCCGCCGCCGTCGCGGGACGGGTCGGGCTGGAGGAATGGAGCGATCTCGAAACCGGGATCGATCTGCTCGTCGCCGAAGGGGTGGCCGATCCGGATCGGCTCGGCATCGCGGGCTGGAGCCACGGCGGGTTCGTGTCGGCCTGGGCCGTCGGCCGGACCAGGCGGTTCAAGGCGGCGTTGATGGGCGCCGGAATCTGTGACTGGGGGATGCTCGCCGCGACCGGCGAGTTCGGCCCGTTCGAAGCCGCGCTCGGCGGAAGTACCGGCTGGGAAGGGACCGGTCCGCACCGGCACGATCGGCTCAGCCCGATCTCCCACGCGTCGGAGATCGAGACCCCCGTGCTGATCGTGCACGGTGCGGACGACACGAACGTCCCGCTGTCCCAGGCGGAATTCTTCCATCGCGCGCTACGCCACTTCGGCGTCGAACACGACTTCGTGGTCTATCCCGGCGAAGGACATTCGATTCGCGGGCGGGCGCATCAGCTGGATCTGCTGCGCCGCACCCGCGAGTGGTTCGCGCGGCTGCTCTAACCCTGCGGCTCGCCGGGGACGTACGTGCCGAAAGTCCATTCGTACCCTTCGAGATCGTCGACACGGCAACGGTAGTTGCCCCATTCGGTGTTCTCCGGTTTCCAGACCGGCGTCGCGCCGGCGTCGATGGCGGAAGCGAAGACGGCGTCCACGGCCTCTTGCGTCGGAAGGCTGACGTAGAGGCCGTGGCCGACGGTTTCGCCCTTGCGGGCCGGGCGGTCGTAGTCCTCTTCCGCGCTGAACACGATGATCCGGACTTCGCCGCGCCGCAGTTCCGAATGCAGGATCAACCCCTTGTCGTCGGCATACTCCGTGGTGGTCTCGAAGCCGAAGGCGCGTTCGAGCCAGCGAAGCGCCTTCGGGGCATCGCTGTATGCGAGGTAGGAGTGAAGGGAAGCCGGGCGTTGCTGGGTTTCGGTCATGGGCACAGCCTCGCAAGCGATGAGGACACCTACAGTCCTCGATTCGTCACCAAAGAAGGCGAAGGCCGAGCACGGTGATGAGCGCGCTGGACGCCAGCGTGGTCGCCAGCCGTCCACGACGTCCGGTCAGTGCCTTGCCGAGCACGGCGCCGCCGCCCGCGAGGAACAACTGCCAGCTGGCCGAGGCCGCGAACGCCGCGAGCACGAAGACGACGTGTTCCGCCCCGCTCGCCGCGGCCATGTCCTTGCTGCCGAGTACGAGCGCCGCGAAGTAGACCACTGTCATCGGGTTCAGCAGGGTGATTCCGAGGAGGCTCACGTAGACCTTGACCGGCCCGATCGCGACCGGTTCGGTCAGCTCGGCCTTCGCTGAGTCACGGTAGTTCCGGACCCCGGTGAATCCGATGTGGACGGCCAGCCCGAGCAGGACCACGACCGAAATCCAGCGCAGTGGCACCGCGATCGGCTCGATGACCGGAATCAGCTTGCCCCCGCCGAGGACCGCCACCAGGGCGTAAAGCCCGTCCGCGGTGGCGACCCCGAGCGCGGCGTACGCGCCGATCCTGAGCCCCGACCTGGCCGTCAACACCACGAGATAGGTCCCGACCGCGCCCACCGGGATGGCGATGCCATACCCGGCGAGCAGACCGGCGACGAACGCGGCGCTCACGGTCGGACTGGTGTCGGCCTCCACCCGGACCCGGCCTGCTGCTGCTTCCGCACCCGTCGGACGACGGTGGACGGCGGCAGGAAGGTGAGGGTCGATGTCATGGGTGAAGGATGCGAGCGGGGTGTCGCTCGCGCAACACAATTACCGCGCGGTTCGCGATAGGGCTCGTGAGTGGCGTTTCAGGTTCGTGGGCGGGTTCGGTGGTGGGGTGAAGGCTCCCTTCGCCGCGTCCGATGCGGCGAAGGGCCCCTTCGCCCCTGCCAAGCACGCGAGATCCGCCTTTAATCACGCGAGATCCGTGTCTGAGCACGCGAATGCGGTGCCGCATCCCCCAGTCGTGCCCGAAATGCGCCAACTTTGCCTTACACCTCGATAACCGTCCTGCCACTCACGAGAGGGACGGCTGCAGAACGGCGTCCAGATCGGCCAGCAGCCGCGCCTTCGGCCGGGCGCCGACGGTCGTCCACACAGGACTCCCGTCGCGGAAGAGGATCAAAGTCGGCAGGGACATGACCTGATAATTCCTTGCCGTGAGCGGGTTTTCGTCGGAATTGAGCTTGCGGATGATCAGCGATCCGGCACGTTCTTCGGCGATCTGTTCGAGCACCGGCGCGATCATGTGGCAAGGCGGGCACCATTGCGCCCAGAAGTCCACCAGGACGGGCTTGTCCTGGTCCAGGACGAGCGCTGGGAAGGTTTCGTCGGTGACGACGGAAAGGGACACTCAGGCCTCCTCGGTTCGCGGCACGACGACGCACGGTCCCGGCGGCGTTTTCAGCGCGCCGGCGAGTTTGGTCAGGAGGCTGTCCCGCACGTCGTTGAGCCTGGCCAGACAGGCGTCCACCTCGGCGAGTTTGCGTTGGTAGACCTCGATCGAATCGGCGCACGAATCGCCGGTCTCGTGCCCGGCGCGCAGGCACTCGACGAACGGCCTGGTGTCCTCCAGACTGAGCCCCACCGCTTGCAGGGTCAGGATCTCGTTCACCAGACGGAAATCGTCCTCGTCGTACTCCCGGTACCCGTTCGACGCGCGCCGTGCGTCGAGAAGCCCTTGTGACTCATAGAAACGCAGCGCGCGGGTGGTGGTTCCGGTACGCGCGGCGAGTTCGCCGATCCGCATGGTCCCGAGCGTAAACCTTGCCCTTGGCGTCAAGGCAAACGTTCATTCGTCGAGATCGACCCGGATCGTGAGGAGGTTCGTGCCGATCGCGCGTACGGCGGCGCTGTTGAGCCTGGGGAGCGCCCTGAGCCGCGCGCGGGGGTCGTCGCCGGGGAGCAGATGCGCCGTGCCGGTGTGCCAGCGGCCACGGAGCCGGACGCGGACCCGCGGATCGGCCTGGATGTTGCGGACGTACTGCGATTTCTCGCCGAACTCCGAGACGATCCAGAACTCACGGCCCACCCGGCGGCCCCCGATCGGCGTCCGCCGGGCCTCGCCGGATTTGCGGCCGGTGGTCTCGAGGATCGGCTGGTTCGGCAGCCGGACGAGGATCGGGTTGCCGACGTGGCGCTGGAACGTCGTGGCCACCCGGTGCTTGATCTCGTGATAGCGGGACATGGCTCCAGGGTGCCCTACGCTCGGGTCATGGTGAACGAGTCGGACGTGGACCTGGGGGACGGGGCCACACTGCACACGTACGACACGGGCGGGGACGGTCCGGTGGTCTTCTGGCACCACGGGACCCCGAACATCGGCGCACCGCCCGCCCCGCTGTTCCCGGCCGCCGAGCGGCTCGGACTGAGATGGGTCTCCTACGACCGGCCCGGTTACGGCGGTTCGTCGCCGCGGCCCGGCCGGGATGTCGCGTCGGCGGCGTCGGACGTCGAGAAGATCGCCGACGCCCTGGGCATCGAGCGGTTCGCCGTCTTCGGGCATTCCGGTGGTGGGCCGCACGCGTTCGCCTGCGCTGCTCTGCTGCCCGATCGGGTGTCGGCGATGGTCTGTGCCGCGAGCCTGGCCCCGTACGGCGCCGCCGGTCTGGACTGGTTCGCCGGGATGGGCGCGGCGGGCGTCGGATCCCTGACGGCCGCCGTTGCGGGGCGGGACGAAAAAGAGCGGTACGAGGCGACGGCCGAATACGACGCGGAGATGTTCACCCCGGCGGACCATGCCGCCTTGTCGGGTGACTGGAAGTGGATCCTCGACGTCGTCGGCCCCGCGGTCGAGGGTGGACCCGCCGCGCTGATCGACGATGACCTCGCGTACGTCGCGCCGTGGGGTTTCCAGCCGTCCGATCTCCGGGCGCCGGCCCTGTTCCTGCACGGCGGCGAGGACCGGATCGTGCCGCTCGCGCACGGCGAATGGCTGGCCCGGCAGTGCGCCACGGCCGAGTCGCGCGTGTTCCTCGAGGACGGGCACGTCTCTGTCCTGCGCCACGGGGAAGACGCGCTCGAGTGGTTGGCCGCTCATTCGTGAGCTGCGAGATCGTCCTCGTCCGGCATGCCGAGTCCGTTCCGCCTTCGCCGGGGAAGCCCGACGACCGGGAGCGGCCGCTGACCGCGGCGGGCGTGGCGGCCGCGGAACTGCTCGCGCACGAACTCGCCGGGATGAACCCGACGGCGGTCGTGTCGAGCCCGTACCGGCGAGCCGTCGCGACGGTCGCACCCGCGGCCAGGGCGGCGGGGCTCGAAGTCACGACGCGCTGGGAGCTGCGCGAGTGGGACTCGGGCCTGGAGCCGACACCGGATTACGCCGCTCACTACGAGCGCAGCTGGGCCGATCCGGATTTCGCGCGTCCGGGTGGCGAGAGCCTGCGGCAGCTGACCGCACGGGCGATGGCCGCGGTCGATCGGCTCGCGGAGGAGTATGACGGTGGCGTCGTGCTGGTGGGCAGTCACGGAACCTTCGTGTCCCGCCTGCTGGCCGGAATCGGGCCGGGAATCGACTGGCCGTTCTCCCGGGACATGCCGATGCCCGCAGTTCATCGGCTGCGTGAAACTGGAGGCGTCATGGGTGGCGTGTCACGGAACCTGAACTACGACCTGCCGTGGCCGGTCCCGGAGTTCGTGGGGCTTTCGGTCGCTCAGGCTCTCGCCCTGGCCGCGGAAGCCGAGATCGTGCTGTACGAGGCAGACGCGACGACGCCGTTGACGGGGCGCTCGGAGGGGCGAGTCGTGCGTCAGTCGTCGCCGGGTTCGCGGCGTCATCGGCCTACCCGGGTGACGGTCTGGATCACGCCGTGAGGCCGTGTCGCGAAAGCCACTTTCGCGACATCAGACGTCGCGAAAGTGGCTTTCGCGACACCGGCTCCGGCTGGATCCGTCGGATGGCCGAAAGTTCAGCTGCCAAAAGCGGCGCGAAGCGCCCTCTCGTACTGCCGGCGCGAGAACGTCAGAACGCCCATCGCGTCGTAGTTCCAGTCCCGGTACGTGTTGCGGAGATCCGACCACGTCACCGAGTCTTCGTCGGCCGCGATCTTCGCCACCAGCGCCCAGCACTCCTCGATACCGCACGCGCACCCCAGCAACAGGTACTCGTCGTCTTCCGCGCCATGCGGAACGCGATCCGGCGCTTCGCCGAGCAGGTGCCCGGCGGAAAGGCGCGTCGAATTCGCGTAATCCCCGGCGAGCAAGGGTGCGGGCTCCGTCGGGAATTCCTCGCTGCGCTCCTTCTGTTCCGCGAGCGCGTCGGGAAGTTCGGCCTCGCGCACCAGGTCCAGGAAAGAAACGCCGTCGATCAGGAACTGGAGCCACGTTTCTCGCTCGTCCGGTCGCCTTGGTTCCGTGGAGAACCTGCGGAACTCGATCTCACGCATGACCACACGGTAGGCATCGGCGACGGGCGCCGTCGCCGGTTGGCAGGTTGAGGTCAGGCCGCGGGCCGTCCGGCACCCGTGTAATCGTCGCCCTTCGAGTGATACGTGTGGATCTGGATCGCCTGGCCCTGGGTGGGCGCGTTGATCATCAGCCCGTTCCCGAGGTACAGCCCCACGTGGTGGATCCGCGTCGACGGGTTCCCGTAGAAGACGAGGTCGCCGAGCTTCGGCTCGCCGGGCACCTGCGGCAGCGCGCGGAACTGGCTGTCGGCGGTCCGCGGGAGCGCGACACCGGCTTCGTCGTAGGACGCCTTGGTCAGCCCGGAGCAGTCGAAGCCCGCCGCGCCCGCTTCGGGGCCGTTGCCGCCCCACACGTACGGGAGGCCCAGCTGACCGAGGGCGAAACGGGTCGCCTTCACGGCGGGGCTGGCGGAGCGCGCCGGGTCGAGGGACAGGGTCGCGTACAGCTGCGCGTTGCCCAGGACGCGCTGGCGGAACAGTTCGGCCTCGTTGCCCTTGCCGCCCTGATAACCGGCGATGGCCTTCCACCAGCCGTTGCCGCCGCCGAGGTCGGCTCCGGAAGCGCACAGGGCGCGGCCCGCGGCGACCGAAGCGGAGTCCGGGTCGGCGAGCGCGGGTTTCGCGATGCCGGGGATCGACGCGCCGTGCTTCTTCCACTGCTGCGCCGACAGGCCGAGGGGGTTGTCCCCGCCGCGTCCGTGGTTCGAGCTCGCCGCGCCGATCCCGGCCAGGGTGACCCAGGACAGGTGGCAGTTCGGCTGCTCGCCGCGCAGCGCCAGTTCGCCGTTCGCGTAGCCCATGAGCGATTTCGCCGGGATGTCCAGCGGCCCGGCCAGCTTCCCCGCCCACTCTTCGAGCGGCCGGGCGCCCTTCGGCGTCTCCTGCGCCTTGACCGGCGCGCTGACCTCCAGGACCGACGGACCCGCGCCGCCGCCGACGGTGGCCGGGTCCTGCTTCGCGGCGGGAACGGGCACGGGCTGACGTCCGTCGACCGGGGCGGGATCGTTCCCGCCCGCGAGCAGCCAGCCCGCCGTCGCGAGCCCCGCGACCAGCGGGAGCGCGACCAGGCCGCGCATCGCCACGCCGTGCGCCCACGACTTCTTCGGGCTGGGTTCGGACGCGCTCGGGGCGGGCTCGGGCTCGGTCACGCCGTCCAGATTATTGGAGACCACCTCTGCGTAACGAGCGAACGCCTTGCACGTTAGGGGGACTCTCATATTCTGGACGAATGAGTGAGACGGGAGCGCTCGACGCCGGGCGTCTGAGTGCCGCGCTGTCCGGCCGGTACGCCGCGATCCAGGTCGTGGCGAGCACCGGGTCCACCAACGCCGACCTGCGAGAAGCCGCCGCGAAGGGGGCTGAAGACCGCACTGTGCTGATCGCCGAGGAGCAGACGGCCGGGGTCGGCCGCCGCGCCCGGCACTGGTCTTCGCCGAAGGGATCGGGCCTCTACGTCAGTGTGCTGCTGCGCCCGGGCGGCGTCCCGTTCGCCAATTTGGGTTCACTTTCCGTGGTCGCGGGCCTCGCGGTCCGGGAGGTCGCCGAGGGGCTGGGCGTCGACGCCGTCCTGAAGTGGCCGAACGACGTGCTCGCCGGCCCGGACCGTGCCAAATGCGCGGGCATCCTGGCGGAGGCCGTCGCCGGTGACGACACCACCGTGATCCTCGGCGTCGGCGTGAACGTGCTGCCGCTCGGCGAGAGCGTCCCGGCCGGGCCCGGTGGCCTGCCCGCGACCTCGCTGGCCGAGCAGGGGGCGACGGAGACCGACCGCGCCGAGATCGCCGTCCGGCTGCTCACCGCGTTCGACGAGCTCGAACGCCGTTGGCGGCTCGCGGGCGGATCCCTGGCCGAGGCCGGCCTGCTCGGGGATTACCGGCGGTACTGCGCCACGCTGGGCCAGGACGTCGAGGTCCAGCTGCCCGACGGCTCGGCGCTCACCGGCCGCGCCGCCGACATCGATCCCGCCGGCCAGCTCCAGGTCGACGTTCCCGGTGGTGAGCGGTACACGGTGTTCGCCGGAGACGTCGTCCACGTGCGGCCCGCCAAGGCCTGATCCGTGCGTCTCGATTTCCGGCGTCTCCTCTTCCGCCGGGACCGTTCGCCGGTACGGTGAGCTCACCAGCGCCGAACACACTTTGGGAGCGTCCGTCGTGGCCTATCCGGACGATTTGCTCAGCGAGAACGAGCACGTCGTGGTGCACAGTCACCCGCATTTCAAGATGCTGATCTTCCCGTTCCTCGCGCTGATCGTCACGCTCGGCGTGGGGATTTGGCTGGCCGTCATCGCGAAGGACGCGACGGCCCCGTGGGACCTGATCTCCGAGATCGCGATCGCCGCGGTCGGGCTCGGTCTCGTCGTATGGCTGTTCCTGGCGCCGTTCGTCCGGTGGCGCACGACGCATTTCATCGTCACCACGGACCGGTTGATCGCCCGCGAGGGTGTGCTCAAGCGGACCGGCATCGACATCCCGCTGTCGCGGATCAACAGCGTCCAGTTCGAGCACGGGCTGCTGGACCGCGTGTTCGGCTGCGGCACGCTGGTGATCGAGTCCGCTTCGGACGAACCGCTGAAGTTCGACGACATCCCCAAGGTCGAGCGCGTGCACACGGTCATCTACCGCGAAGTCAACGACAACCCGTACGACGACTTCGCGCCGGGACCGCAGCAGACCGAGCCGCTGCCGCCGCAGGGGCATCCGCCGCGCGGAAACCGGCGCCGCTGATGGGCACGCGAGAGCTGGGGCTGCCCGAGAAGGTCCCGTCCGTCTACTCCCTGCCGGAGCGGGTGACGATCTGGGAGGTCGGCCCGCGTGACGGTCTCCAGAACGAGAAGTCGATCGTCCCGGTCGAGGTCAAACTCGAATTCCTGGCCAGGCTCGCCGATTCCGGGCTGACCACGCTCGAGGCGACCAGCTTCGTGAGCCCGAAATGGGTGCCGCAGCTGGCCGACGCCGAGCAGCTCCTGGCCGGGCTCGACCAGCGCGAGGGCGTCCGGTACCCGGTGCTCGTGCCGAACGAGCGCGGGCTGGACAGGGCGCTGGAGGCCGGTGTCTCGCATATCGCGATCTTCGCCAGCGCCACCGAGACCTTCGCCAAGAAGAACCTCAACTCGACGGTCGACGAGCAGTTCGCGATGTTCGAGCCGGTCGTCACCAGGGCGCGGGCCGCGGGGCTCGACGTCCGCGGGTACGTGTCGATGTGCTTCGGCGACCCGTGGGAGGGCGCCGTCCCGGCCGCGCAGGTCGCCGGAGTGGGTAAGCGGCTGCTGGACCTGGGCTGCTCGCAGCTCTCGCTCGGCGACACGATCGGCGTCGCCACCGCGGGTCAGGTCGAGACGCTGATCGGGGAGTTCGCCGGCGTCGACGCCCTGGCCGTCCATTTCCACGACACCTACGGCCAGGCGCTCGCGAACACGTTGGCCGCCCTCCGCTGCGGCGTGTCCACTGTGGACTCTTCGGCCGGCGGTCTCGGCGGCTGCCCGTATGCCGAATCGGCCACCGGGAACCTCGCGACCGAGGATCTCGTGTGGATGCTCGACGGTCTCGGCGTCGAAACCGGTGTCGATCTCGACGCGCTGGTGGCGACGAGCAAGTGGATGGCGGGGAAGCTGGGCAGGCCGAGTCCGTCCCGGGTGGTCAACGCGCTGGCCGGTTGAGGTTCGCCGCGCTTTCGGGTATCCGCCGACGAGAACGCCGTCCGGCGCTAAGGTCGTAGCGCGTCCTGTCCGCTGCCTCCCCCGTTCATCGGTGGGAACCGATTCCTGGGGGAGGTGCGGTGACCGATCCGAGCGAGGCCGGAACGGGCCCGATCCGGCTGCCCGTCGAGTACGACGCCCCGACACCACCGCACGGGGCTCGCGCTCCGTACGCGCCTTCGCCGTGGCCGCCTTCGGTGGCGCCTTTGCGGGTGCCTTTCCCGCCGAAGCCCGCCGCCCCGCCGCCCATGGGGGCGTTACGGACGGAACGCGAGAGCGTGATCGCGCTGTTCCTCGTGCACATGTTCCCCATCGGGCATCTCCCGGTCGCGATGGGCAAACCCGCGCGTCAGTTGCCGCTGCCCGACGGCGGTTCCGGCCCGCAGGACCATCCCGAGGCGGACGTGCTCGACGACCTGGACGCGTTGTCCCACGTCAGCAGCGGTTTCCGTCGTTCGCCGACGACTCCGGCCGCCGTTCCGCCACCGGAGTTGACCAGGGGACACCATCCGTGGGGCGAAATGTCCGAAGAGGACTGGAAAGAGCGCTTCATGACCGGAACGGGCTATCTGTGGCCGTCCGACGGCGATCCGGCGACGCCGACGATGCTCGAGGCCGGTACTCATGTCGACCGTTTCGGGGATCAGCACGGCCGGGTGTTCGCGGAGGACGCGACCCTGTTCCCCATGCGCTCGCTGCCGCCGGACCAGGCCGGTGCCTACCGGCGTTACCGCGTCGTCCGGCCGCTGCCGGTCTGGCGTTCGGTGACCGCCGGATGGTTCGGGCAGCCGGGCGGCGGAGTGCGCTTTCGCACGGTGCTCGGCGCCGATGAACTCGTCACGCTGGGCTTCCTGGCGGACGTCACGGGGGAGGTTCGGTGAACACGGGGACGATCCTGCGGTGGCTGGCCGCGCTGGGCGTGCCGCCCGAAGTGGTTTCGGTCGGCGCCGAGGTGGACAACGCCTGGTGCCTCATGCGCACCGAGGAAGAGGGGGCCGAGCCCGCCTGGGAGGTCTTCTGGCGGGAGCAGGGCAACCGGTACGACTGGGCGCGGTTCACCAGCGAACAGGTCGCCTGCCACTACCTCTTCGGACGTCTCGCCTGGTCGCAGGTCGCGCGCGGTGCCGTCGGGCTGCTGCCCGGCGCGCAGTGAGCGCGTTCAGCGCTTCAGGATCGCCAAGACCTCGTCGTGGAGCAGCCCGTTCGTCGAAAGCGCCGACCCGTTGTCGTAGCGCGCCTCGCCGTTCAGGTCGCTGAAGCGGCCACCGGCCTCGGTGACCAGCACCTGGGCCGCGGCGACGTCCCACGGGTTCACGATGCATTCCGCGGTGACGTCGATCGCGCCCTCGGCGACCAGGCAGTGGTGCCAGAAATCGCCGAAGGCGCGGCTTTCCCAGCACGCGTCGACGAGGTCGATGTACTTCTCGCGTGAGTGGTACTCCACCCACGAGTTCAGGTCCGTTGTGGACAGATACGCGTCTTCGAGCGACGCGACCTTCGACACCGAGATGCGGCGTTCCCCGGCGGAGTCGCTCATCCAGGCGCCGTCGCCGGTCGCGGCCCACCAGCGGCGGCCGAGCAGCGGTGCGCTGATCATGCCCACCACGGGGTCGCCGTCTTCGACCAGCGCGATCAGCGTCGCCCACACCGGGACGCCGCGCAGGAAGTTCTTGGTCCCGTCGATCGGGTCGAGCACCCAGGCGCGTCCGGTCGCGGCGGTGCCACCCCGTTCCTCGCCGAGCACGGCGTCGTCCGGCCGGTCCGTGGCGAGGATCGCGCGGATGGCGTCCTCGACGGCGGTGTCCGCGTCGGTGACCGGCGTCCGGTCGGGTTTGCGTTCCACGGCCAGGTCGAGCGCGCGGAACCGGGCGGTGGTGATGGCGTCGGCGGCGTCGGCCAGCCGAGTGGCGAGTTCAAGATCATTCTCGTAGCCGGGCACGGTCACGATGGTTTCACGCCCGGCAGTCGTAGAGTTGACCAGGTGAGCATGGTGCTACTCGCCGAGGACGACCCGGCCATCGCCGATCCGCTTTCCCGCGCACTCCAGCGGGAGGGGTACGAGGTGCGGGTCGTCGGCGACGGGCCCGCCGCCCTCGACGCGACCGAGAGCGACCGCGTGGACCTCCTGGTGCTCGATCTCGGCCTCCCGGGGATGGACGGCCTGGAGGTGTGCCGCCGCCTGCGCGCCAGCGGCACCGAAGTGCCCGTGCTGATGCTCACCGCGCGCACGGACGAGGTCGACTTCGTCGTCGGGCTCGACGCCGGCGCCGACGATTACGTCGCCAAGCCGTTCCGGCTGGCCGAACTGCTGGCCCGCATCCGGGCGCTGCTCCGCCGCCGGGCGCCCGACGTGCTCGAAGCCGGGGGAGTGCGGATGGACCTCGGTGCCCGGATGGTCACCGTCGACCTGCACGAGGTGCAGCTGGCGAACAAGGAGTTCGAGCTGCTCCGGGTGCTGATGAGCCGCGCCGGGCAGGTGGTCAGCCGCGACGAGATCCTCGCCGAGGTGTGGAACGACCTCGAATCCAAGACCTCGAAGACACTCGACATGCACATGTCGTGGCTCCGGCGGAAGCTCGCCATCGCGGCCGACGAGGCGGCGGGCCGCGCGGGCAAACCCGGCGGGAACGGCGACGGCGAACGGCGGATAGCCACGGTCCGCGGCGTCGGCTTCCGCTTCAACGCGGAATAGCATGCGCCGCCGCATCCTCTTGGCGATCCTGCTCGCCGTCGCGGTCACCGCGGCCGTGCTGGGCATCCCGCTGGGGATCACCGCGTGGCAGCTGGTCGAGAACCTCAACCGCGAGAACCTCGCGTCCTCTGCCCGTGGGATAGCGGCGACGCTGGACAGCGAGATCGCCGTCGGCCAGCCGATCAACCTCGACCTGGTCCGGGTCGCCGTGCCGCAGGGCGGTTTGCTGACCGTCCGCGCGCAAGGGCAGATCGAGAAGCGCTACGGCTCCGACCCCGGCTCGGACGTGGTGTCCGAGCGGGCGCCGATCGCGTTGCACGGCGAGGTCGAGCTGTCCGTGCCCGCCGGGCCGATGCGCACCCGCCAGACGCAGGTGACGCTGCTGGTGCTGCTGCTGGTCGTGCTGTCGGTGGGCACCGGCACGGTGGTCGCGACGGTGACCGCGCGAAGGCTGGCGAAACCGCTGAGACACGTCGCGGATCGCGCGGTCAAACTCGGCGGCGGTGATTTCCGGCCGGATCCGAAGCGCTACGGCGTCGGCGAGCTCGACATGGTCGCCGAAGCGCTCGACGCGTCCGGCTCGGCGCTCGCGCAGCTCGTCCAGCGGGAACGCCAGCTCGTCGGCGACGTCTCCCATCAGCTGCGGAGCCGGTTGACCGCGTTGCAGCTGCGGCTCGAACCGCTGACCGTCCACTCCGATCAGGACGTCGTCGACGAGGCGAAGGCCGCGCAGGAACAGGCGGACCGGCTCGCCGAAGCGCTCGACGAACTGCTGGCCGCCGCGCGGGCGGCGCGCGAGGTCGGCGCGGAACCGGTGAACCTGCCGGAAGTGCTCCCCGAGGTTTCCGAAGAGTGGCGGCAGCTGCTTCGCGCCGAGGGCAGGCATCTGCGGATCCGCGTCACCGACGGGCTGCGGGCGAGGGCGACGCCCGGCCGTTTGCGCGAGGTCGTCGGCGTCCTGCTCGACAACGCGCTGCGCCACGGCGCGGGAACGGTCACGCTCGCCGCCCGGCGCGGCGACGCGGACGGCACCGTCGTCATCGAGGTCGCCGACACCGGCTCCGGGGTGCCCGACGAGCTGGCGCCGCATATCTTCGAACGCGGGTTCTCCGGCGGCGGGTCGACCGGTGTCGGGCTCGCGCTCGCCCGCGCGCTCATCGAGGCCGACGGCGGCAGGCTGGAGCTGTCGAGCAAGCAGCCGGCGGTGTTCAGCCTCTTCCTGAAGGTGCCCCGGCCGGGAGACGTGGCCGAGGTGCGGTGGCCCGCCGAGCGGGTCCCTCGCTAACCGCCGCCCCAAGGACGTCCCGATCGGGCAAGGCCGTGTCAGCGCGGCGACTTACCGTCGGGGGGTGCATGCGACGGCGTTCCGGTACCGCCCACCGGTGAGTCCGGTGGCCGCGGCGACCCTGGAGATCGGCAAGGTGGCGGTCACCGTGCGGTTGTCCTTCGACGGCGCGCTGTACGCGTGCCGACGTCCTCCCGGCGTGGTGGAGCGGATGGAGGCCGAGGCGCTCGACCTGCTCTCCAAAGGCCTGTTCGTGAGCGGGATCGACACGCCGGTCGCGACCGTCACGGGGGCGGCGGGCCATCGGTTCGTCCAGCGGAGCGCCGAATTCGAGCCGCCGGACGGCAGGCTCTACCGCGGCATGTGCGGGGTCGGCGCCAGCCGGAACGGCCTGACCCTGACCGGCATCCTCGGCTACCGGCTCGAAGTCCGCGCGGAGTGGGCGAGACGGGCGGGTGACTGCGGCCCGCCGGGGAGCGCCGCCGAATGGTGTGAGCTCTTCGGCGGCGAGCTGGCGTCCATCGGCGGGGTGGTCCTGCGGCGGGCCTCGGTGCTCAGTCTCGGTACTCCGCCGTGACCGTGACGACGAACGCCGCACGGGCCGGGAGGCCAAGGCTGACCCACAGCCCGGTCGGATCGGTCTCCTCCAGTGTGATCGGCAACGGCTGCTCGTCGACCACGAGGAACTCCGTCCCGATCAGGACGCCCAGCGAGCGGTCGAGCAGCGTGTGTTCGTCGCGGACCTTGTCCGCCCGCGCGGTGACCAAATAGGACAGTCGGCACCGCTTCGCCCGCACGGCGCCGGTTCCCGGGCCGGCGCCGTGCAGGGCGAAGAGGAACAGATCGACGCTCGACACCCGCGTCTCGGTCTGCCAGGTGGGTTTCGGCGGATCGAGCCGGACCACCGTCCCCTCCGGCAGATGGGGTGCGATGAGCCGGCACAACGCCTCGTCGACCTGGCTGATCACGGGGTCAGATCAATCCCTCACGCAGTGCGTAAGCCACCGCGTGCGAGCGGTTCCGGAGCTGGAACCGGTTGGTCACGTCGTGCAGGATGCTCTTCACCGTGCGCTGCGAGTAGCAGAGCTGGTCGGCGATCTCCTGCGTCGAGAACCCCGACGCGACCAGCTTGAGCACCTCGGTCTCCCGGTTGCTCATGCCACCGAGGTGCAGGCCGCGCGGCTGCAGCACCTGACGCTGCAGCCGTGAGACCCGGTGCAGCAGCCTGCCGAGCAGGTCGGGCGGCAGCGCGCCCTCCCCGGCCGCGGCCGCCTTGATCAGCCGGACCAGGACGTCGGCGCCCGCCTCGGAGCGGCGGGCGACGGCGCAGACGCCGTGTTCGATGGCGCTGAGGATCTCGTTGTCGTCGACTTCGCCCGCGATGAGCACGATGCGGGTGAAGCCCTGGTGGTGCAAGGCGGACAGCAGTTGCGTCATCGCCTCGTCGAGGCGATCGGTGACCAGGAGGGCCACCATGGTCGGGTCGGCGGTCTCCCCGTCCACCAGCCAGACGTCGTCACGGGAGCGGAGCGTCATGCAGACGCCGTTGTGCAGGATCGGATCGGTCGCGCGGACGACCACCGGTGTCCGGTTCGGTTCGAACATGTGATTCCCATTCCCCTCGAACGGTGCGAGGGCCCCACCCCTCGCCCTACTCACCCTGCCGGGTGAGGTGTCCCGAGCGCATGGGACTCCGGTCCCGGAATTGCCCGAAAAGCCGCCCTTATCGGGGTCGCTTTTTCAGCGACCCAGCCCCGCTTCACGGGCGCGCACGATCGCTTCGGCGCGATCCGCGACGTGAAGCTTGCTGAAGACGTTCGAAATATGGTTCCGCACGGTCTTCGGGCTGAGACACAGTGTGCTGGCGATGGCGGTGTTGCTGTGCCCGCCCGCGATGAGCGAGAGGACCTCTCGTTCGCGGACGGTGAGTTCCGGGAACACCGTGTCCGTGGTCGGCTGAGTGTGGTTGAAGAAGCCGAGAACCCGCGTCGCGATGTCGGGCCCGAAGATCGCTTCGCGCCTCGCGACGGCGTGCACGGCACGAATGATTTCGTCGGGTTCCGCGTCTTTCAGCAGATATCCGCGGGCTCCGGCCCGCATCGCGGAGAAAACGGATTCGCTTTCGTCGGCCATCGTCAGCATGAGCACGCCGACGCCGGGCCGTTCGGCGACGATGTGCCGGGTCGCCTCGGCACCGCTGATATCGGGTAAATGCAGGTCCATGACCACGACGTCGGGCGCGAGCGCGCTCGCCGCGCTGATCGCGTGCGCGCCGCTCGCGGCCTCGCCGACCACGTCGATCAGCGGTTCGTTGTCGAGCAGTGTGCAGACCCCGAACCGGAACAGCGGATGGTCGTCGACCACGAGCACGCGAAGGCGTTCGTTCATACGGTTCCCCCTGTCTCCCCGACGCGGCACGTTAAGCGAGAGGGCCGGTCACGAACAACGCGAGGTCCGGACAGCGGACCGGCGAGAATTAAACGCCTGATGAGTATCGCGTATCGCGGGGGCCAGCCCAACCCATTAACCCTTTCGGCCCACGTTCGGGTCTCAAGTCCGTGAAGGCCTCCTTGAGGGACTCTGGGTCCCTCAAGGAGGCCTTCACGGACAGCGCCTCAGCCGGGTGGTAGCAAAGGTCCCTTGCTCCCTTTCCGCAGGTCAGGCGAAGGAAGCGGCGTGCTCGCGAGCCCAGTCCGCGAACGTCAGCGGCGCCCGGCCGAGGAGTTCGCGGACGGTGTCGAACACGATCTCCTCCTTCCCGGCGGACTGCCGTTTGAGCTCGAAGATCCCGTCGACCGCCGAAGCGGGCCAGCCGAACCCGAGCATCCGGGCGCGCGAAGCGGCTTCGGGCTCCTCGACGTAGGTCAACCGCCGCCCGAGCGCGTCGCCCAGGATCTCGACCTGCTGCCGCGTCGTGAGCGCTTCGCCGCCGGTGAGCGGATAGGTCTTGCCCGCGTGTCCGTCGCCGGTCAGCACCGTCGCGGCGACCTCGGCGATGTCGCGGACGTGCACCAGCGCGGACGCCGGATCGCCTTCGGGGACGCGGATGACGCCGTCGCCGCGAACGGCGTGCAACCAGGCGAACCGATTGTCCATGAACGTGCCGGGGCGCAGGATCGTCCAGTCCGGCCCGGCCTCGCGCACGGCCCGCTCGGCCTCGGCGTGCACGAGGGAGATCGGGTCTGTCTGTCCGAAGTGGACGCCGGTGGTGGAGAGCTTGACGACGTGCGAGACGCCGGTGGCGGCCTTGAGCACGGCTTGTTCCTGGGCGAGCGGGTCCGAGCCGTGGCCGGAGGTCAGCACGAACACGCGCTCGACGCCGTCGAGCAGCGCCGGTTCGAAGGCGTCGAGGTCACCGACGGCGACTTCGGCACGCGGATCGATCCGGGCACGGGAGGGATCGCGCGTCAGGGCACGGACTCGAGCGCCCCTGTCCAGCAGCGCGGGAACGAGTTCGCGGCCGATTTTGCCGGTGGAACCGAGAACGAGGATCATCGGAAGACTCCTTAGTGGTTGCGCCGCAAGGAAACGCGCGGCAGGAAGAGGGAAGCGACGAGGCCGACGGCGAGGGCGGGGACCATTACCCAGAACACGCCGCCGAGCGCGGACGAGTAGCCGGCGGGACTGTCATCGGTGAAGGCGTTCGTGAACACGGCGCCGAAAACGGTCAGCCCGGCAGTGGTGCCGAGGGAGCGAAGGAAGCCGACGGTCGCCGAAACGGCGCCGAGGTCGGTCCTGGCGACGTTCTGCTGTGCCGCCATGGAAAGCACCTGCATGTTGAGCCCGGCGGCCGCGCCGAACACGACGAGATAGGCGACGACGAGCGGCAACGGCGTTGTTTCGTCCATTGTGGACATCGCGAGCGCGGCGGCGAGGCCGAGGGTCATGCTGAGGATCGGCGCCCAGCGGTAAGCGCCGGTCTTGGCGATGACGCGGCCCGCGACCATCGACGACGCGGCGACCGCGAGCGTCATCGGCAGCAGCAGGAGCCCGGCTTCGGACGGCCCGGCGCCACCCGCGGTCTGCAGGAACAGCGCGAGGTAGTTGACCGAACCGAGGAAGACGAACCCGGCCGCGGCACTGGCCAGCACGCTCAGGCTGAACATCCTGGAGCGGAACAGCCGGAGCGGGACGACCGGTTCGGCCGCGCGGCGCTCGATGAGCAGGAAGGCGACGAGCAGCACCGCGCCGATCGACGCCGACAGCGGAGTCGCCAGGGTCAGGCCGACGATCGCGCCGGACAGGACGACGATGCCCGCGAAGTCGAACGGTGCGGCGGTCCGGCGTCGTTCGAGCCGCAGGAAGCGTGCGACGACACCGAACGCGACCAGGCCGATCGGCACGTTGAGGCCGAAGATCGACCGCCAGCCCGCGAGGTCGGTCAGGACGCCGCCGACGACAGGGCCCGCCAGCGAGGACCCGGCGAAGCAGATCGAGAACCAGGCGAAGTAGCGAGCGCCTTCGCGACCGGGGAACAGTTCGCCGATGATCGCGGCGACCGCGACGAACAGGCCGCCGGAGCCGATGCCCTGCAGGACGCGGGCGGCGATCAGCAGCGGCATCGTCGGCGCGAGGGTGCAGGCGAGGGAGCCGAGGACGAACAGCGCGATCGCGACGAGGACGACGCGCTTGCGGCCGAAGAGATCGCCGAGCTTCCCGTAGACGGGCGCGCTGACGCTGCCGGCCAGCAGGTAGGACGTGGTGACCCAGGCGAACGACGTGGCTCCGCCGAGCTCGCCGACCATGCGGGGCAGGGCGGTCGCGACGACCTGGGCGTCGAGCATCGCCAGGAACACGGCGGCGAAGAGCCCGACGAGGGCAAGGGTGTTTCGGGCGCGCGGAGGCGCGCCGAGAGTGGTGCTCAAGAAAGAGATCCGTTCACTGGAAGAAAGAGGGAACGCGAGGGACGCGGAGCAGTGCTCGAAAGCAGCCCCGGATCCCCGCCAAGACGGGAAAAGGCTCAACCGTCATCCGAACCGGATGCGGTCCTCTTCGCGCTTGGCGATCACCTCGAATTCGTCCCGCTCGACCGTACGAACCCGGTCGGCGTCATCAGTGAAGGAAACGTTGACATGGATGACCCTAGACAATCACATGTCTTTTGACAAGTGTTTCAGTGGAGCGGAACGACGTCGTCGTCCGGCTCGTCGCTGTCCCGGCGGCGTTTGCCCAGCTCATCGGGGAAGACCCACTTCTTGAAACCCCAGAAGCGGAAGAACATCGCCAGCAGCATGCCGATGATCGACCCGCTCGTGAAGTCCGCGAACTCCTGGACGAACCGCGTCACGTGCGGCACTTCGAGATCGAAGATGTAGCGCGACGTGTAGAGCGGGATCAGGTTGACCACCACGGCGATCCCGCTGATCACGAAGAAGAGCGCCGCCTCGTGATGCCGCTCGCGGCCGCCGCGGGTGCGGAAGGACCATTCGCGGTTGAGGATGTACGACACGATCGTCGCGACGATGATCGCGATCGCCTTCGCCGTGGTCGGCTTCGACTCCAGCACGCTGAGTTTCAGCAGGTACCAGACGCCGTTGTCGACCAGGAACGTCGTGCCGCCCACGATCGCGAACTTCAACAGCTCACGGTGCTTGATCAGCACGGATCGGAGCGGCTCGGGCGTCCTGGAAAGGACGGATTCGACCACGGTCACCAGATCAGTCTAATTCGCGTCGCCCGCCGAACGGGTCGGCAGGGGATGGACAGCGCGATATATGACGCTTTGAGTGTTTCGGCGCGCGGGTCGTGAGTGGCGATTCGGGTTAGAACACGAAACGCCACTCACGACCCACGGGACCGGGGGAGCAAGGGACCTTTGCTACCACGTGGTGGTCAGGCGGCCGGATCGTCGGGAATGCCGGAAATCTCCCGTCCGCCGCCCCGCACCAGCCGCGGCCGCGCGCCGGCCTGCGGGAAGACCCACTTCTTGAACGACCACCACCGGAACGCCGTACCGAGCAGGGTCCCGACGAGCACTCCGCTGACGAAGTCGGCGACCTCCTGGGTCAGCAGCGAGACATGCGGCTCCTCCAGCTTGAACACGTATCGCGAAATCAGCTGCGGAAGCGCGTTGAGCCCGAGCGCGATCGCGCTGAGCAGGAAGAAGAGTGCCGCTTCGTGCGCGCGCTCGCGGCCGCCACGGGAGCGAAAGGACCATTCACGGTTCGCGACGTACGAGAAAACGGTCGCCACCAGGACGCCGATGACCAGCGCGGTCACCGGTTTGTCGGTCAGCACGGTGAACTTCAGCCCGTAGGTGATCGTCATCGTGATGACGAAACTCGCGCCCCCGACCAGGACGAACCGCAGCAGCTCGCGATGCTTCCCCAGCATGCGGGCGACGCTACTGGAAAATGCGGTCGACCACTCCGTTGGGCTGGGTGGACGGATTGGACTTTCCAGGCCGCGGCGGCGCGCTCGTGGTCGTGCTCGTCTCCGGCTGGGCCGGCTCTTGCTGCGCGGGCTCCGAAGACGTCACAGCCGGCGAAGGCTTCTTCGTCGGGACAGGCCATCCAGGGCGCCCAGGCTTCGTCGTGTCCGGAGGGCCCGAAGGCTTCGAAGTGACCGAAGGCAGCGAAGGCACCGTAGTCGGCGGAAGCAGCGCGTTGTCGTCACACCCGTGGCGCCAGCAGTCGAAGTAGACCGCGACCGGCTTCGCCTGGGCGGTGCCGAGCGTGGCGTTCACCGTCACCGGCATCCCGTTCGCCGGACGGCCCTTCAGCGTCACCGACAGGTTCGCCCCGCGCCCCGGAGCCAGCGAACCACGTGAAGTGCACGACGTACCTTCACCGGTCGGCGTGCATCGGATGCCGGAGAAGCTCGACCAGTGGAGAATCCGGTGGTCGAGAGTGATCGTCACCGGTTTCGTCGACTCGCCGGTGTTCTTGACGTAGATGTTCACCCGCGGATTGCGGAACCAGGGGAACGAGGACAGCCAGTCGGTGTTGGCACTGAGGGTGAGGTCGTCCACGGGCGCGGGCGGCGCCGGCACCTTGACCTTCACCTCGATCGACACCTTGATCTGCGCGCCCGCCGTCACCGAACCGGTGACCACGCTGCCGTCCTCGGCCGTCCCGTCGGCGCGCAGCCGGAACTTCAGCACCGCCGACTGGCCCGGTTCGAGACCGGTACCGGTCCGGCAGGTCACCGTGCCGGTGCCGCCGGGGCAGCTCACCGTGATCGGGCCGGGTGCCTGCTGCCGGAAGCCGTTGGCGCCCATCGCCCCACCGCCGCCGGCGGCGGGAATGGCCCGCACCCCCTTCGGCAGATTCAGCGAGACGGCCACGGGCTCGGACTTCGTTCCGCCGTCGTTGCGCACGGTGATCGGCAGGTCGGCCGGTTCGCCCGGCCTCAGCTGGACACCGCCGGGCGGGGTCGACGCCGTCATCACCGGAGGCGCCGGGATCACCGGCGTGGGTGCGGGCGGCTCGGCGGGGGTGGGCGTCGGGGCAGGTGCCGGGGCCTGGGCCGGAGGTGGCTCCTGCTGGGCGGGCGGCACGGGCTGCTGCGCCGGCGGGACGGCGGGCGGAGCCGGGGGCGGGGCGGCAGGCGGCGCCGGAGGCGCGACGGCGGGCGGAGGGACCGCGGCGGCGGCCGGGATCTCCTGGGTGCCGCCACCGGCGGCGAGCGCCACCGCGACGGCGGCGACGATGGCCGCACTCGATCCGGCCACACCGGCGAATTGGCGCGGTCCGGCCGCGGCGGCACCGGCGGCGCCGCCCGAAGTCGAACCCGCGGCGGCGGCCGTCGCGGCCGCGGTGACCGCGCCCGCCTTGCCCGCCCCGGTCGTCGCCAGGTATCCGAGAGCCGCGCCACCGAGCACGATCGGCGCGATGATCCCGCGCAGACCGGTGTTGACGTCGGCCAGTTCCGCGGCCAGCGCGCGGCATTTCTCGCATTCGTCCAGGTGGCTCTCCACCTGGGCGCGTTCGCGTTTGGACAACCCGTCGCGGGTCCACGCACCGAGCTTGTCCGCGCTCGCGCGGCAGCGTTCGGCGGAGTTCTCGGCCAGGTGGACCTGCAGATACGCCTGCCGCAGGCCTTCACGCGCCCGGTAGGCGAGCGCGGAGACACCGTTCGCGGTCAACCCCAGCAGCGGCGCGACCTCGGCGGGCGTCTGCCCTTCGATCTCGGTGTGCCACAGCACCGCCTGCCACCGCTCGGGCAGCCGGGCGAACGCCTTCGCGGCGAGCGTGCGCTCGAGCCCGGCGACGGCCGTGTCGGAGAAGGGGACGGTCAGCGCTTCGCCGACGGCACCGCCGACGTCGGACATGTCCTCGTTCAGGTCGACGCGCTTGTCCTTGCGCGTCTTGTCGTAGGCGGTGTGCCGGAGCGCGGTCAGCAGGTACGCGCGGAACGCGGCGTCGGGGCCTTTGCCGCCGCGCAGCGTGTCCAGCACCTTCGCGAAGGCTTCCGAAACGAGGTCGTCGGCTTCGGAACTCGAGCGGGCGAGCTGGCGGGCGAGATTGTGCGCCGCGCCGGCGTGACGCTCGTAAAGGGTTCCGTAAGACGCGATCTTCCCGTCACGCACCTCGGCGATCAGCTCGGCGTCACTCTTACCGGAGAGATCGGCGGGAACGGTGGACACGGGGCTCCTTCATCTGCGGGTTAGGCGGGTCTACTCTTCCTAACGCCCGAACACGCTCAGTGTGACGGAACGGGCGACGCACGTCACCTCGCGGTCCCTTCGATGACCCGGAGGGCGCAACGCCATCACCCAGGATGGGTTACCGAAGAGTTCGGAAAGATCCTTGAAAAACGCCGTCACGCGCGGCGTCGACGGGCGTCCCCACCGTGAAGCGATCGCAAGATCGAAAAGATCGGAACGGAAAGGGGCGGTGGGCAGTGGACGTACCGGCCACCGGTGCGCCGTCCGGGGGATCCGACGGGCAAGCCGCCTGGAACCGGTTCGAACGAGATCGCACGCTCCGCGCACTGCGGGCCCGCTGGCGGACGGCCAGCCTGGCCGCGGGCTGGCGTTTCCCCAGCGACTGGGGCCTGCCCGAGGTCGACGCCGTCTGCGCGGCGGTGATCAAGAACGGCCGGGTCGCTCCCGCGGAAGTGGCGGAGACCGCCCTCGCGGGGCTGGGCCGGGCACGGGCCGCCGCGGGCGCGGGACTGGCCGAGACGCTCGCGGACCTCGCGGCGCTGCACGCCGTGCTCGCCGACCCGGACGCGGTGGACGGTTTCCTCGCTCCGGATGTCGACTCCACGCCCTCCCGGCTACTCCGGGTGACGGCGCTGGCGTGGGCGGACGTCGCGACCGACCAGCTGGTGAACACCGAGGTCACCGAACCCCTCACCGGTCTGCCCACCGCCGCGTACCTGAGGACCCGGCTGAGTGAGCTGTACCGCCAAGCCCGCCGCGACGAGCGGCCGGTCGCGGAGGCGCACACGCTGCTCGTGGTCTCCATGGACTTCAGTTCGGTCGCGGGCTGGCCCCGGCTGACCGGGATGATCCTGGTCGCGGACGCGTTGAAGCAGGTTTTCGACGGCGGGGAGAGCGTCGCCTCGATCGGGCCGTCCGTCGCGGGCGCCCTCGTGCCGAAGGACGTGAGGCTCGCCTCGTCCGGCGTCGCGCTGCGAAGGGCGCTCAACGAGCGGCTTTCGGTGGACGCGCAGTTGCGCGACACCGGCCGTCCGCAGATTTCGGCGGTCCGGCTCCCGGCGACCTACGACCTGGCGTGCGATCTGCTCGGCTCCCTCGCCCGCTCCTGACGCTGGGTTAGCGTAAGAGGTTCTCCAGGTCACGGGCGACCCTGTCGACCAGGCACAACCCGGTTCATGATTTCCTGTTTGCGTGACCCGGACTGTTGACGCCGACGCCAACGGCGACGTTTCGGCGAGCCGACCGCAGCATCGTCTGTCGCTGCGGAAGTCGCTCGCCCGCTTGTCCGTCCGGCCGAGGTCGATCCTGATCCTGTCGGTGATCCCGCTGGTCGCGATCGGTTTCGGCATCTGGGGATGGCAGCACGAATGGGTGCTGGGCGTGGACAGCGCGGTGTACCGCGCCGGTGCCGAGACCTTGCTCAACGGTGACCCGCTGTACGACGCGAACACCCTTCCGGTGGAGCCGTGGTGGGCGCTGTTGCCGTTCACCTACCCGCCGACGGCCGCGCTGCTGTTCATCCCGCTCGCGATGGTCCCGACGCAGGTCGCCTGGGGGCTCCTGACCGCGGTTTCGCTGCTCGCGCTGGCACTGTGCGTCCGGATCGCCATCGGCGCGCTGCCGAAGCCCTCGACCGACGGTCCCCGCTGGTGGGCATCGCCCGCCCGGTCGACGATCGCGTTCTTCCTGGTCTTCCTCGGCCTCGAACCGGTGTGGCGCACGATCTTCCTCGGCCAGATCAACATCATCCTGATGGCGCTGGTGATGCTCGACATCCTGGTCATCGGGGCGCGGGGCAGCCGCTGGGGCGGCGTGCTCGTCGGCGTCGCGGCCGCGGTGAAGCTCACCCCGATCGTCTTCCTGGGTCATCTGTTCATCACCGGCCGCCGGATGGACGCCGTCCGCGGGCTCATCACGTTCGTCGTGATGCAGGGCCTGATGTTCCTGATCATCCCGCACGACGCGGCCCGCTACTGGACCTACACGCTGCCCGACACCGGCCGCATCGGCCCGGTGCACTGGGCGGGCAACCAGTCGCTGAACGCGCTGATGAACCGCTTCACCGAACTCGCGCCCTGGGCGTCGAAGGCGGCGATGGGGATCGGCGCGCTGCTCGCGATCCCGGCGATCTGGTTGGTGCTGCGCTTCCACCGCAAGGGCCAGGCGCTCGCGGCGATGCTGGTGACGGCGTTCTGGATCCTGCTGATCTCGCCGATCTCCTGGACCCATCACTGGGTGTGGGTGGCGCCGCTGGTCGTCCTGCTGGTCTCGCGCCTGCCGAAGACCACGCCCGCCACCGCGTGGAAACGCTGGCTCGGCACCTTCGCGGTGTTCTTCGTCTTCATCAGCTGTGTGCTGCTCATCCTGCCGAACGGCCGCAACGTCGAGCTGCACTGGAAGGTGTGGCAGAACATCCTCGGCAGCGCGTACATCTTCATGCCGTTGGTGCTGGCGGTCGCGCTCGCCGGACGCTGGTGGTACCTGCGGCGGAAGCAGGGCACGGGGGACACCGGAAAGCATGCTGAAGTCACGTCCGGCGGCTGAGGCCCGGCTCGTCGGGATCACGCTGGCGGGTGTGCTCACGCTGGCGATGCTCACGCTGGGCGTCGTCGCGTGGCTCGGCGAATGGCACCTCGGCGCGGACAGCGCCGTCTACCGGGCCGGCGCTCTCACGCTGCTGAAGGGCGAACCGCTCTACACCCGCGAGGCGCTGACGACGCTGCCGCCGTGGGTGCTGCTGCCGTTCACCTACACCCCGGCCGCGGCGCCGCTGTTCCTGCCGCTCGCGATCGTGCCCGCCGGGCTGACCTGGGGCGTCGTCGGCGCTCTGTCGCTGGTCTGCCTCAGCGTCGTGATCTCCGTGGTCGCCCGCGCCTGCGGTGCCCCGCTCACCCGATGGTGGGTGCTGCCGCTGGCCACGGCGGGCGCGCTGGCGCTGGAGCCGGTCTGGAAGACGATCTTCCTCGGGCAGATCAACCTCATCCTGATGGCGTTGATCGTCGTCGACGTCCTGGTGCTTTCGGCGCGCGGTTCGCGCTGGGCCGGGGTGCTGATCGGGATCTCGGCCGCGATCAAGCTGACGCCGCTGATCTTCGTGCCGCATCTGCTCTTCACCGGACGCTGGAAGGACGCGCTGCGGGCGCTGGGCACGTTCGTCGCGCTCGAAGCGGTGATGTTCGCGGTGATCCCCGGTGACGCCGTCCGGTTCTGGACCGAGTCGGCGACGGATCCCAGCCGGGTCGGCTCCGTGCACTGGATCTTCAACCAGTCACTCAACGGGCTGGTGAACCGCGCTTCGGAACTCGCGTCGTGGTCACTGGCGGTGGCCATCGCCGTCGCCGCCGTCCTGGCCGTTCCCGCCGTCTGGCTGGTCGTGCGCCTGCACCGCCGCGGCGACCCGGTCGGCGCGCTGCTGGTGACCGCGTTCTACGGGCTGTTGCTCTCGCCGGTGTCGTGGTCACACCACTGGGTGTGGACGGTGCCGCTGCTCGTCCTGCTCGTCGTCCGCCGATCGTGGGTTCCGGCCGCGGGCGTCGCGGTGCTGTTCGCGAGCGGCGTGATCATGTTCGTGCCCAACGGCGGCGACACCGAGTTCGGCTGGGGGCTGGGCTGGTCGCTGCTCGGCAACGTCTACGTCCTCACCGCTGCGATCGCCATCACAGGCCTGGCCGTGCGGGAGCTGCGACGCGGGTCCGCCCAGGTCGCGGCGGTGGCGGCCAAGTAATCTGCACGACGTTATGGACAAACGAACCGGTCTTCCGATCGTGGGCATGGTGGGCGGCGGACAGCTGGCCAGGATGACCCACCAGGCGGCGATCTCCCTCGGCCAGTCCCTGCGCGTGCTGGCCGCCGGGGAGAACGAATCCGCCGGCCTCGTCGCGGGCGAGGTCGTGCACGGCCACCACACCGATCTCGAAGCGCTGCGCTCGTTCGCCGCCGGGGTCGACGTGCTGACCTTCGACCACGAGCACGTTCCCGGCGAGCACCTGCTGACGCTTGCGATGGAAGGCGTCACCATCCGGCCGGATCCGGCCGCGTTGTCGATGGCGCAGAACAAGCTCGTCATGCGCGAGATGATGGCCGGGCTCGAGATCCCCGGCCCCGCCTTCGCCGAAGTGTCCTCTGTGGACGATGTGCTCACCTTCGGGGACAAGCACTCGTGGCCGGTGGTGCTCAAGGCGGCGCAGGGCGGCTACGACGGCCGCGGTGTCTGGATGCTCGACACCGCGCAGCACGCCCGCGAGACCGTCCCCGAACTGCTCGACGCCGGAACCCCCTTGCTGGTCGAGGAAAAGGTCGTCATGCGGCGCGAACTGTCCGCGCTCGTGGCCCGGTCCCCGTTCGGGCAGGGCGCGGCGTGGCCGGTGGTGGAGACCGTGCAGTCCGGCGGGATCAACACCGAGGTGCTCGCCCCCGCCCCGGGGCTGAGCCTCGAACGCACGCAGGAGGCCCAGGACCTGGCGCTGCGGATCGCCGCGACGCTGAACGTGACCGGCCTGCTCGCCGTCGAGCTGTTCGAGACCGACGAAGGCCTGCTGGTCAACGAACTCGCGATGCGCCCGCACAACTCGGGCCACTGGACCCAGGACGGTTCGAAGACTTCGCAGTTCGAGCAGCACCTGCGGGCCGTGCTCGACTACCCGCTCGGGGTGACCGACCTGATCGCCCCCGCCTGTGTGATGGCGAACGTCCTCGGCGCGCCCGAGGCACCGGAGATGGGCCCGGACGAGCGGCTGCACCATCTGTTCGCGCGCTATCCGGACATCCGCGTTCACTTGTACGGCAAGGGAGAACGCCCCGGCCGCAAACTCGGCCACGTCAACCTCGTCGGCGAACGCATGGAGGAGCTGCGCGACCGCGCGCTGCTCGCCGCGCATTGGCTTTCCCACGCCGTCTGGCTCGACGGCTACGAGATCCACTAGGAGTAACTGAGTATGTCGCCGCAGGTTGGCCTGATCATGGGCAGCGATTCGGACTGGCCGACGATGGAAGCGGCCGGGCAGGCGCTGGCCGAGTTCGGCATCGAATACGAAGTCGGCGTCTACTCGGCGCACCGCACTCCGCAGCGGATGCTCGACTACGCGACTTCGGCCGCTTCGCGCGGTGTGCGCGTGATCATCGCGGGCGCCGGCGGTGCCGCGCACCTGCCGGGCATGGTCGCTTCGGCGACCGTGCTGCCGGTGATCGGGGTGCCGGTGCCGCTGAAGTACCTCGACGGCATGGACTCACTGCTCTCGATCGTGCAGATGCCCGCCGGTGTCCCGGTCGCGACGGTCTCCGTCGGCGGGGCGCGGAACGCGGGCCTGCTCGCGGTGCGCATCCTCGCCGCGTCCGATGAGGAGCTTCAAGCGAAAATGGCGCGATTCCAGGCGGATCTGGAGCAGCTGGTGCTCGACAAGGACTCCGCGCTGCGGAAACGCGTCGAAGGCTGACCCCGCATTTCGTCCTCTGAATGCGGTGGTTCGATGGCGAACTATCGCATTCAGAGGACGAAACGCGTGGGGTTCAGTCGGCGAGCTGTTTCCGCAGTTCCCGTTTGAGCACTTTCCCGGCCGCCGAAACGGGGATCTGGTCGACGAAGTGGATCGCCCGCAGTCGTTTGTACGGCAGGACGCGTGCGCCGACGGCTTCCAGGAGTTGTTCGGCCGTGACGTTCTCGTCGCTGCGCACCACGAACGCGACCGGTAGTTCGCCGACCTCGGTGTCCGGTTTGCCGACGACGGCCGCCGCCGAGACGCCGGGCAGGGTGATCAGCAGCTCTTCGAGTTCGCGCGGGAAGACGTTGTATCCCTTGTACAGCAGCATGTCCTTCTTGCGATCCACAATGGACAGATAGCCGTCCTCGTCGAGGATGCCGATGTCGCCGGTGTGCAGCCAGCCGTCGACGAGCGCGGCCGAGGTCTCCTCGGGGCGGTCGCGATAGCCGATCATCACCTGCGGGCCGCGTAGGCAGACCTCGCCGCTTTCCCCGGCGGGCAAAGGATCTTCGCCGCCTTCGGCCGGGACGATCTTGATCTCGGTGTCGGGGAGCGGCAGGCCGACCGAGCCCACCTTCCGGACCGCGGAGCGGTAGGCCGGCGCGATGACGGCTCCCATGGTGACCTCGGTGAGGCCGTAACCCTCGATGACGAGCACACCGGGGAAGCGTTTCTGCAGGGCGCGGATCATCTCGTGGTTCATCGGCGCCGCGCCGGAACCGATGGTCAGTACCGAAGACAGGTCGGCTGTGTGAAACTCGGGGCAGGCGAGCAACGCGGCGAACAGCGCGGGCGCGCCGCCGATCGTGGTGACCCGCAGCAGTTCGGCGTCGGCCACGTACGCGGCCGGGTCGAAGCGGTCGTGCAGGACGATGGTGCCGCCGTCGAGCAGCGGGACGTTGAGCGCGGCGATGGTGCCCATGGCGTGGAACCACGGCGTCAGGTTGAGGGCGATCCCGGTGCCGATCCGCGACGGCCACTCGTCCGGGCCGCCGAGCTGCTCGACGATCACCTCTCCCGAATCGTCGACGGCGGGGACCGCGCCCAGTCGCCAGCAGGAGCTCTGCAGGCTGTTGACCACGACGTTCCGATGCGGCAGGCGGACACCTTTCGATCGTCCGGTGGTGCCCCCGGTGTACGCCAGATGGGCGAGATCGCGGTAGATGTCGATCTCGACGTCCGGCCGCTCGTCGGAGTGACCGGAATGGAACTCCGTGAACTCGACCTCTCCCTGCCCGAGTGCCTCCGGCGGGTGAACGACGATGGTCAGCCGGACCGACGTCCGATCACGCACCGAAGCGAGCACGCGCGCGAACGGGCCGACGGTGACGGCGGCGACCGCCCCGGCATCGGCCAGTTGGACGGCGAGGTCCTCGGGCGGGAGCAGGGGGTTCGCCGGGCTGAAGGTCGCCCCGGCGAGCAGCGTTCCGTAGTAGGCGACCGGGTACGCCAGGCAGTTCGGCAGGTGGAGCGCGACGACGTCGCCCCGGCCGACGCCCTCGGCGCGCAGGGCGTTCGCGAACCGGCAGGCCGCGCTGTACGTCTCGGCGAAGGTGAGGCTCTGGTCTCCGTGGGCGAAGGCCGTGCGGGAGCCCCAGCGAGCAGCGGCGCCGGCGAGCACCGAGCCGACCGGGACCTCGGGATAATCGAGCGACCGGGGGAACGGGGTGAGCTCCATCACTCGAACGTACGGACTTTGCGGTCAAAGACACAAGCGCTCGCGATGTCGCACCATGTGAACGAGCGCTAACATCGGTCAAACTCCCAAACGCGGTTAGAAGAGGTGACGAAGGTGTCTGACGGCCCGGGTCTGTACCAGCTTGCCGAAGAGCACGAGGAGCTGCGGGCCGCGGTGCGTGCCCTCGCGGAGAAGGAGATCGAGCCGTACGCGGCCGAGGTCGACGAGAACGAGCGCTACCCGATCGAGGCGTACAACGCGCTGGTCAAGTCGGGTTTCAACGCCGTGCACATCGACGAGGCCTACGACGGCCAGGGCGCGGACGCCATCGCCGCCTGCATCGTCATCGAAGAGGTCGCGCGGGTCGACGCGTCGGCGTCGCTCATCCCGGCGGTCAACAAGCTGGGCACGGTGCCGATCATCCTTTCGGCGTCGGAAGACCTCAAGAAGCTCGTGCTGCCTTCCATCGCCTCCGGCGAGGCCTCGGCGTCCTACGCGCTTTCGGAGCGCGAAGCCGGCTCGGACACCGCCTCGATGCGCACCCGCGCGAAGCTCGACGGCGACCACTGGGTGCTGAACGGCACCAAGTGCTGGATCACCAACGCGGGTGAATCGTCCTGGTACACCGTGATGGCGGTGACCGACCCCGAGGCCGAGAAGAAGGCCAACGGCATCTCCGCGTTCGTCGTACACAAGGACGACCCCGGCTTCACCGTCGGCTCGAAGGAGCGGAAGCTCGGCATCAAGGGCTCGCCGACCCGCGAGATCCACTTCGAGAACGCCACCATCCCGGCCGACCGCATCATCGGCGAGCCCGGCACCGGCCTGAAGACCGCGCTGCGCACCCTCGACCACACCCGCCCGACCATCGGCGCGCAGGCGCTGGGCATCGCGCAGGGCGCGCTCGACGCCTCCATCGCGTACGTCAAGGAGCGCAAGCAGTTCGGCAAGTCGATCTCGGAGTTCCAGGGCGTCCAGTTCATGCTGGCCGACATGGGCATCAAGATCGAGGCCGCGCGGAACCTCGTCTACGCCTCCGCCGCGGCGACCGAGCGTGGCGACAAGCGCGGCGGCTACATGGCCGCGGCCGCGAAGGCGTACGCGTCGGACATCGCGATGCAGGTGACCACGGACGCGGTGCAGCTCTTCGGTGGCGCGGGCTACACGCGCGACTTCCCGGTGGAGCGCATGATGCGCGACGCGAAGATTACGCAGATTTACGAAGGCACCAACCAGATCCAGCGCATGGTCATGGCGCGCGCCCTGCTCAAGGGCTGAGCCCTCGAAGTACATGAAGGCCCCCTTCCTTGCGCTAGACGCAAGGAAGGGGGCCTTCATGTACTTGGGAGCGTCAGCCGAATGAGCCGTCGCCGAGTCGGCCGTGCAAGGCGACCCAAAAGACGCAACCGCCGCATTGCTCGCCGAGGTGAGATGGCCCTCGATTGAATCGTTCGCGCCAGCGCGCGTGGCAGGCGCGGTTGAACTTCTCGTCGTCGCCCGACCAGGGCTGGTTCGTGGCGGGCACGGTGTGAGGTTAGAGGCACCCGTTCGCGCGGGCGATCGGTTTGACCCTCGGTGAGATGCTTCACGGAAGTACGGCGATCATGGCCCGCCGGTGTCACTCTCGAAGGATGTTCTGGTTCGCTCCGGTGTCGTGGACACCGCACGACGAGGCCGAGCTGATCGCCGGCTGGCGGTTGTGGCTCGAACTCGGGGATCGCACGTGGCCGTCGGCCGCGTGGGACGGGACGGCGGCCGACGTCGTCAGGCCGCTGCGGGAGCTGGTCGCGGCCTGCGACGAGATCGAGACGGGGTACCGCGGCGCCGTCGACGAGCCGTCCGAGGAGTTCATCCGGATCATCCAGTTCCTCGTGTGGACCGTCAGCACGGTCATCGAGCTGTGGGCCGACGACGAGGTCCCGCTCGACGCCGAGCGGATAGCGTTGCTGCACGCCGATCTGGCCGGGTTCGCCGAGCAGGCGGAGCGGGTGCTCGAGTTGCTGGCCGTCAGTGGCGGCTGGACGGGTCTGGCCGCGGAGCATCGGCGGACGGGTCGCTGAGCGATTCCGGTTTCTCGACCCAGGCGAACCGTGATCCCGCCAGGTGCTCGTCCAACGCGCGGTCCAGCGAGAGCAGGGTCACCGGATTGCCGAACGGATCCTCGCCGGGCGCGATTTCGTAGCCGAGCCGGATGACGGACTCTTCTTTCTCGTCGGACTCGACTTCGTGACGGGTGACACCGTCTTCGATCGACCACGTGCCGCCGAGAGCGCGATGGAACTTCAAGACCAGTTCGCCGGGCGTCGACCAAATGAAACGGGACACCGCGAATTCGGTGCTCCAGCTCGACCAATAGAGCCATCCGGAGCCGTCGTCCCGGAAAGCCAGGTCGACGGACTCGACGCTGCCCGGATGCACCATCTCGTCCGACCAGAGGCCGGCCAGCCGTTCGTCCGTCACGAAGGGGGATTCTGCCGTATGGGAGTTCCTGTCGGGTACCTGTCGATCACGCTCCGGAGGTGCCCTCGGAGGCGCTCGGTGCCCTACCGTGATCCGGGTAAGTTGAATATTCACCGACCAGAAAGCTGATACCCGATGTTCGCTCGTTTCAAGGATGTCGCCCTCCTGCTGGGCCGGATCGGTGTCGGTGTGGTCTTCCTCGCACACGGCCTGCAGAAGTGGGAAAACGGGATCGACGGCACCGCGAAGTTCTTCGAGCAGACCGGAATCCCGCTCCCGACGCTCGCGGCGATCTTCGCGATCGCGGTGGAGATCGTGGGAGCCATCTTGTTCATCGTCGGTTTCCTGACGCCGCTGGTGGGCCTCGGCTTCGTCGTGGTCTCCGTCGGCGCCCTGCTCTCGGTGCACCTCGACAACGGCCTCACCGGTCAGGGCGGTTACGAACTCGTCCTGGTCCTGGCGGTCGCCGGGCTCGCGCTCGGTTTCAACCCCGGCAAACTGTCGCTCGACCACGCGCTCTTCGGACGCAAGCGTGAGGCGAAGCAGCTCCAGGACGCCTGACCTCGTATGTCATGAAAGGGTCGTTCCTGACGAAATATGTCAGGAACGACCCTTTCATGACATTTCAGGAGGGGAGATCCGCGGTAGTCCGCTCCGCTTCGCGTCGAGAAGCGAGTTTGGCCGGATCCGCGTCGGTGACCTGGACCAGATGGGCACCGGCCGCCAGCGGCGTCAGGAAGCCTGCCAGGATCCCTTCCACACCGACCCATTCCACAGTGGACAGAACGCGATCGTCGGCGGACAGCCCCAGCCCGGAAGCGCGAGAGCGCGCCTCGGCGAGCACTTCGTCCACAGTAGACGAGCCCAGTGCGGGAGTGTCGCCGGGCACCGGGAACAGCGGGCTGAACTGGTCACCCGAAAGCCGGGCCTCGGTCAGGTAGTCCATCGCCCCGTCGGGTACGGAGCCGGCGGGCAGCCCGAGACCCATGGGGTGCAGCGAGACGACGGCGGTCGCGGCCGCGTCGGAAGCGCCGCCCGGCGCGACGAACGCCACCCGGGCGCCCGCGGTCTCGGTCACCACCCTGGCGCCGCACCACCACGCGCCCAGCAGCACACCGGCGGTCTGCCAATGCGACGGCAGCACCACGGCGACCTCGTCGCCCGGTTCGACGTCGAATTCGTCGACCAGCCAGTTCGCCGTCTTGGCGGCCCAGTTCACCGTGGTCGCCACGGACAGTTCGACCCGGCTGCCCTGCTTGTCGTCGTAGTGCGTGATCAGCGGTTTCGCGGGCGACCCGAGCACGGGCCGCAGCAGCAGTTCGGTGAGGCTCACGCCCCCAACGCTAGTTCACGCAGGGAACGCTCGACGCGGCGAGCAGCGGAGCCGCCCCAAGTGCCCCACCGCCACCACCCCGGCCCACCAGTCCGGAGACGAACGACCGTACGGCGGCGGGGTCGATCTCGACGATGCTCTGGCCGTCGGCGCTGCGGCCGTTGATGTTCACCACCGGGATCGTCGTGAACGTCAGATCGCCCGACGCGATCCCCTTCGCCTGCTGCGCGAACTCCAGCAGGTCCAGTCCTTCGTCGAGGACGATCGACCGGCGCACGACGTCCATCAGGCCCGCCATCGTCGACGGGCTGGTCAGCGTCCCCGCCGAGAGCACCTGGTTCAGCGCCGACGACAGGAACGTCTGCTGCCGCACGATGCGGTCGAGGTCGCCACGCGGCAGGTTCTTGCGCTGCCGGACGAACGAAAGCGCCTCCCCGCCCGACACGGTCTGCTCGCCGCGCCGGAAGTTCGCGCCGGAGTCCTTGTCCTCGGTCGAGTGGTTCAGGCAGACCTTGACGCCGCCCAACGCCTCGGTCAGCAGATAGAACCCGAGCAGATTGACCTCGGCGTAGTGGTCGATCCGGATCTGCGTCAGGTCCTGAACGGTCTGGACCAGTGCCTTGCGGCCTTCCTGATCGGAATCGCGTTCGAGTTTCGCCTGATCGGATTCACCGCGATGCGCGTTGGTGTAGTTGGCCTTCGCGACGCCGTAAGCCGAATTGATCTTGTTCGGACCGCGGCCGGGGATGTCGGTCCAGGTGTCCCGCGGGATCGAGACGCCGGACGGTTTCCCGCCGTTCTTCGGGATCCGCAGGATGATGATGGTGTCGGTGTTGACGCCCGGCTTCTCCTCGGTGCGCAGTTCCTTGAGCACCCGTAGCGGCAGCGGATTGCCCTGCGCGTCGGTGCGCGCGTCGCTGCCGACCAGGAGGATGTCGGTCGCGCCGTCGTCGGCGGGCGGGGCGGCGGGATCGTCGGGCTTGCTCAGGGCGTTCGTCGTGGGGACGTTGTTCTGCAGCTGGTCCTTGGTGACGTACGCGTAGCCCGTCGTGCCGAGGGCGAGCAAGGACACGAGGCCGACCGCGATCCGGCGGGTGATCCGGCCGGCGCGGCGCAGCGGGCGTTCGGGAACGACGAGCGTGCCCGAGACGGCTTCGTCTTCGTCCTCGGCCGGCGTGGAGGGCTGGGGGAGCGGCGGATTCCGCGGGTGCGGCGTCGGGACGAACTGGGGCTCTTCGTCACTCTCGGTGTCCGATTTGGTGTCCTCTTCGGACTTCGGCTCCTCGTCGTCCAACTGCTCAGAACGCGCGTTGACGCTCTTTTCCTCGTCGCTCATCCCTGATCACCTCCCCTGGCGTTGTCGCTGGTCCGATCGTAAGAGAAGGCTATGCCACCGTGAGGTCGGCCACGCTGAGTACCCGGGATTAATTGACGCAGGGCACATTGCCCGCGACGATCGGCGTCGTGCTGGGCGCCGCGGGAGCGCTGGAGGGCGGCTGAGCGGGCTTCGAGGGGATCGAAGTCTTCGACGGGGCCGTGGTCGCGTTCGCGCCCTTGAAGTCCTTGCCGAGCAGCACCCGCACCTTGCCGGGGGCGACGTCACGGTCCGCCTCGGCCTGCACCGCGGTGCCGAAGACCTGCTTGATCAGGGCCAGCGCGTCGTCGTCGCCCGGCGCGTACCGGATGACCGTCGAGTTGCGGGTGCTGAGCTTGGTGTCGGCAGCGAGTTTGAAACCCTTGCCCTGCAACAGGTTCCGGGTCTCGGTGGCCACCGTGGGCGAACCGGATCCGTCGAAGAGTTCGACGGTCACCGCTTCCGCGCCCGGCAGGGTGGCCGGGGTCTCCGTCGGTGCCGTCTCGCCGTCGGCGGTGAGGCGGGTGACCTCGGCCTGCACCTGCGCCGGGTCCACCCGGAGCACGGCGGCGCCGCCGATATTCGCGTCGCCCTGGGTCGGGATGGTGTGGAACTCGACGTTCCCGCTGGTCAGCCCGCGCATCTGGGCGGCGAACTCGGGCAGGTCCCAGCCTGCCGACAGCACGACCGACTTCTTCACCGCGTCGATCAGGTCGGAGATCTTCGCCGGGTTCATCAGGACGTCGGAGGAGAGCACCTTGTTCGCCAGCCCCGACAGGAAGGCCTGCTGCCGCGCGATCCGGTCGAGGTCGCCGTTCTGCAGGTCGTAGCGCTGCCGGACGAACGCGAGCGCCTGCACGCCCTCGACGGTGGACTTGCCCGCGGGCAGGTCCACGCCGGACTTCTTCTCCTTGACCGCGTTGTTGAGGCAGACCTCGACGCCGCCGATCGCCTTGGTGATCTCGTAGAAGCTCGACAGGTTCACCTCGGCGTACCGGTCGATCATCTTCGGCTTGCCGATGAACTTCTCCAGCGTCGCGATCAGGTTCTTGCGGCCGGCGTCCTTGGCCTTGGCGTCGACGTCCTTGAGATCGGAGTTGCCCTGCTGCTGCAGCGTCTTCGACGTGTCGTTGTAGGCGTACACGTACGCGCTGTTGAGCTTGTGCTTGCCGAAACCGCCGGTGATCTCGACCCACGAGTCACGGGGGAAGGAGATCGCGACCGCCTTCTTACCGTTCTGGGGGATGTGCACCAGGATCATCGTGTCGGTCTGGCGCTCGCCGTCCGAAACACCGGCGTGCAGCATGTCGAGGACCTCGCGCGGCAGCGGGTTGCCCTGCGCGTCGGTGCGGCTGTCCTGGCCGACGAGCAGGATGTCGATCGCGCCGTCCAGCGGTTTCGCCGGTGGATGGCCGTTGTCCTCGAAGATGTTCGTGGTCGCGAAGCCCTGCGACGGGTCACCGATGAACTGCCAGCCCCACCAGGTCAGCGCCAGGATCGTGATCGAGACCAGGCTGAACACGACCTTCACGCCGCGGCGGGCGAACACCACGACGCCGCCGCCACGGCGCGCCGGAATGGGTGGCCCGGGCCACTCGGTCACGTGCGGTCCTCCACGAATCTCCCCAGGGCACACGCGTGCCTCGCCCATAACTCTACTGATCCTCGTGTTAGACGTCCGTAGGCTGGTGAAAGGTTGCCCCGGTCGTGACACACTCGGCCGGTCGGTGAAGTCGTAGAGGGAGGATCGCGGGATGCGAGTGCTGGTCACCGGGGGTGCCGGGTTCATCGGTTCGCATTACGTCCGGCAGGTGCTGACGGGCGCGTACCCGAGCTTGGCCGACGCCGAGCTGATCGTGCTCGACAAGCTGACCTACGCGGGCAACGAGGCGAACCTGGAGCCGGTGCGCAAGAACCCGCGCTACCGGTTCGAAAAGGGCGACATCTGTGACGGCGCCCTGGTCAGCGAGCTCATGCGGGGCGTCGACCTGGTCGTGCACTTCGCCGCCGAGTCCCATGTGGACCGTTCGATCGCCGGTGCGGCCGACTTCGTGCTGACCAACGTGCTGGGCACGCAGACCCTGTTGCAGGCCGCGCTCGAGGCCGAGGTCGGGAAGTTCGTCCACGTGTCCACCGACGAGGTCTACGGCTCGATCGACGAGGGTTCCTGGGCCGAAGACCACGCGCTGGAGCCGAATTCGCCGTACTCGGCGTCGAAGGCGTCCTCGGATCTGTTGGCCCGTTCGTTCTTCCGCACGCACGGACTGCCCGTCTGTGTCACGAGGTGCTCGAACAACTACGGTCCGTACCAATTCCCGGAGAAGGTCATCCCGCTCTTCGTGACCAATCTGCTCGACGGCAAGAAGGTCCCGCTCTACGGCGACGGGCTCAACGTGCGTGACTGGCTGCACGTGGACGATCACTGTCACGGCATCCAGCTCGTCGCCGACGGCGGCAGGCCGGGCGAGGTCTACAACATCGGCGGCGGCACGGAACTCACCAACCGCGAGCTGACCGAGCGGCTGCTGACCGCCGTCGGCGCGGACTGGGAGAGCGTCGAGCCGGTCGAGGACCGCAAGGGGCACGACCGCCGGTACTCGGTCGACATCACCAAGATCTCGACGGAGCTCGGTTACGCGCCGCGTCAGTCCTTTGAGGACGGACTGGCCGACACGGTCGCCTGGTACAGCGGAAACCGGTCGTGGTGGGAGCCGCTGAAGAAGCGTGCGGGGGCGTGAGCGGGTGCTGAGCATTCTCGTACCGGGCGGATCCGGTCAGCTCGGGCAGGACCTCGCGGCGCTGGCCCCGGAGGCCGCGACCCCGTCGTCTTCGGAGCTGAACGTGCGCGACACCGGCCAGGTCGTCGCCGCGGTGACCGAACTGGCGGACCGCGCGCGGGCGACGGGGACGTCGCCGGTGGTGATCAACGCGGCGGCCTACACCGCGGTGGACGCGGCGGAAACCGACGAGGAGCGGGCGTTCGCGGTGAACGCCGACGGCCCCCGGGTGCTCGCCGCCGCGTGCTCGTCGCGCGGGGTGCCGCTCATCCATGTGTCCACGGACTACGTGTTCGCCGGTGACGCGACTTCGCCGTACGAGCCCGGCGACCTGCTGGGCCCACTGAACGCCTACGGCCGGACGAAGGCGGCCGGTGAGGACGCGCTGCTCGGGTCCGGAGCGCGGTCCTGGATCGTGCGGACGTCCTGGGTGTACGGCAAAACCGGGGCGAACTTCGTGAAGACCATGGCGCGACTGGAAAAGGAGCGCGAGGAACTGTCCGTAGTGGACGATCAGACCGGTTCGCCGACCTGGTCGCGAGATCTCGCCGCCGGGCTGTTGGAGCTGGCCGGTCGGATCGCCGCGGGTGAAGGGCCTTCGCAGCGCGTGCTGCATTGCACGGGTGGCGGGTCGACGACGTGGTTTGGGTTCGCGAAGGCGATCTTCGCGGAACTCGGCGCGGATCCGGCTCGGGTGAAGCCGTGTACGACGGCGGAATTCCCGCGTCCGGCGGCACGTCCGGCGTATGGGGTGCTGTCGAACGCTTCGTGGCGCGAGGCGGGTCTCACGCCGCTTCGGGACTGGTCCGATGCCCTGAAGGCCTACTTCGCTTCCTGACCCCGCCCCGCATTTCGTCCTCTGAATGCGATCGCATTCAGAGGACGAAATGCGGGAGGTCAGTGCTTCGTGCTCGCCTGGCGGTACGCGGCGACGGTGAGTTCGGCGCACGCGCGCCAGGTGAAGTTCGCGACGTGGGCGCGGCGCGCGGCCGAGGTGGCGACGGCGTGCGGGTCGCTGACGGCCATCCGCAGCGCCTCCACGAGCCCGTCGACGTCCTCGTAGGGCACCAGGCTCGCGCAGTTCCCCGCGACCTCGCGCAGTGCCGGGATGTCCGTGCACACCACGGGAACGTCCGACGCCAGCGCTTCCAGCACCGGAAGCCCGAAGCCTTCGTCGCGTGACGGCAGCACCAGCGCACTCGCCCCGGCGACGACCCGCCGGAGGTTCACGTCCGACAGGTAGCCGACGTGCCGCGAGCGTGAGCCCACCGAGAACGAACCGGGGCCGACGAACACCAGATCCGGCAGATCCGGCGCGGCCTCGTGGGCCTGCTGGAGCCAGTGCAGGCCTTTCCGGGGGCCGGGGGCGCCGGCGAAGAGCAGGTATTTGTCCGGGAGATCGAGTTCCTTGCGGCGCTCGGGATCCGGCGGGCGCGCGGTGAACCACGCCGGGTTCACGCCGAGCGGGGTGACGATGATCTTGCCGCGGTCCACGTCGAGCCGTTCGGCGACCTGGTCGGCGACGGCGTTGGTGGGCGTGCAGATCGCGTCGGCGAGCCGGGCGCCGCGCCGGACCAGCCGCGGTAGCTCGTGATCGCTCGGCGCGAGCTCCTCGGGAGCGTCCAAAAAGGCCAGATCGTGGATGGTCACCACACCCGCCGCGCGGAACCGGCCGGGCAGCACGAAGTTGGTGCCGTGCACGACGTCCGTCGGCCCGGCGAACAGCTCGACCGGCGGCAGTTGCGAACGCAGCCACGCCTTCCGCAGCAGCCGTGCGGCCACCGGCATCCCGCGGGCCCGGACGCCGTGCGGGAGCACGTGCCGCAGCCGTCGCCAGCCGCGCAAGGTGAACGCGACCGCGCGGGTGTCCACTTCGGACATGGAGGCGAGCTCTTCGGACAGCGCGACGGTGTACCGGCCGATACCCGTCCTGGCACCGAGCAGCGGGGTCCCGTCGAGCAGAACGCGCAAGGGGCGGTCAGCCACGGCCGAGCCTCTGCTTGGCGACCTTGACCACTCGGCCGCCGACGCGCCGCGCGAGTTCCTTCGGTCCGCCGTCGGCGAGGTACTCGCGGATCAGGTCGACGTCGCGGCGCAGCATTTCCTTGCCCCGCACCGGTACGCTGACCACGAGGTCCTCCGAACCGGGCAGCCGGTCCGCGGCGGGCCGCGGGTTCCGGCAGAACTCCACCAGCGGTTTCAGCGCCTCGGGCCAGGCGTAGCGCTGGGCGACGGCGGCCATCCGCTCGACACAGCCGGCGGCGAACTCCTCGTCGTACAACGCCTTTTCCAGCGCGTCGGCCAGCGCGTCCACGTCCTCGGCCGGGACGACGACGCCGAGCTTCTCCTCGCGGACCAGGTCGGCGAACGAGTCCCCGTCGGTGGTGACGATCGGCAGCCCGGCCCACAGGTAGTCCAGCACCCGCGTGCGGAACGCGAACGTCGTCTCGACGTGCTCGTAATGCGTGGTGACACCGCAGTTCGCGTCGAGCAGCCAGTTCTGGCGCTCCTCGTACGGCACCCACTGCTGGTTGAAGAACACGTGCTTGCCGGTGAGCCCGAGCGTGTCCGAGAGCAGCATCGTGCGCGCGCCGATGTCCATCTCGGTGACCTCGGGGTTGGGATGTTTCATCCCGAGGAACACCAGCCGGACGTCGCCGCGGCGCTGCCGCAGCCGTTCGATCGCCCGGACCAGGGTCAACGGGTCGAACCAGCTGTAGACCCCGCCCGCCCACAGCACGACGTGATCGGTCTCGCCGATGCCGTCCAAAGTGGACCGAAGGCCGGGTCCGGTGCGGACCGGTGCCTGCGGGGACAGGCCGAACGGGACGATCGACAGCAGCGACTGGGTGGTCGGGTCGGCGTCGTACAGCCGCGGCGAGAGCCTGCCCATAGCGGCGAGGTGGCCCAGCCAGAAGTGGCGCTGACGCTCCGACGCGCACAGGAAGAAGTCGCCGCGCTCCAACTGCGCGTCGAGGACCTTGGTGACCCCGATGAGGTCCAGTGCCCGTTTGTCGTCGGGTACGCCCTTGCCCTGTTCGAGCAGTTCCAGATGCATCGGGTCGTACAGGTCCGCGACGACGATCTTGTGCGCGTACTGCTCCTTGAGCGACGGTGCGAGCTCCAGCACGTGCCCCTGCAGGACGATGATGTCGGCCCACGCGATCGGCGTCTCCAGATCGCGCCTGGTCGCCGCGCTGACCCGGAACGCCGCGGGCGGCGGGTCGGCGAGGGGGTTGATCGTCACCAGGTGGACGTCGTGCTCCGTGGCCAGGGTCGCGGCCATGTTCCACGCGCGGATCGCCGGGCCCGCCATCCGCTCGGTGATCGAGTCACCGGTGATCACCAGTACCTTGCGGCGCTGCCCGAAGAGCGCGTCGATGCCGAACGTCTCGACCAGCACGTCGTGCGCGGCGAGATAGCGCGGCAGCGGGTATGCGGGCTCCAAGGCCTTGCGCAGCAAGGGAAGCAGATCGGCGTCGGTGCGGACGCGGGCGGCCTGTTCGGCGGCACGGGACTCGGTGAGCGACGGCAGGAGTTCGACGAACTGGTCGATCGCCAGTACTCCGGCCAACGTCGTCCTCGGCACCTCGACCGGGCCGGTTTCGGCCGGGCCGACACCCTGGGCGAGATCGAACCGGGTGGCGTCGAGGTCCCCGCGCGCGGTCGCCCGGCGGACGGCCAGCGCCAGCGCGGCGGGGAGCGCGCGCGAGAGGGTCTCGTCGGAGAGGTTCTTGTACAGCGCAGCCAAGGCGTTGCGCTCCAGCAAGAACGTCTCGCGCCCGGAGTCCGGAGCGTCCACTGTGGACATCGTGGCGTGATGCTTGTGATAGGTCAGCGACTCGGGCACGTAGCGCACGCGCCAGCCGCGCAGGTTCAGCCGCCAGCCGAGGTCGACGTCCTCGTAGAACATGAAGAACCGCTCGTCGAACCCGCCGAGTTCGGCGAACACCCCGGCACGGACGAACATCGCCGAACCGGTCGCGAACAGGACGTCCTTGGCGATCTCGTGTTCGGCGGCGGGGACGTCGGCCAGCGGGCTGCCGGCGTGGCGTTTGTAGCCCATGCCGAACCAGGTCAGGCCCGCGTCGACGAAGTCGGTGCCGGTGCCGTCCCAGTCGAGGACCTTGCTGGCCACCGCGGCGACCGTCGGCTGGGCGCGCAGCTCGGCGACGGCCGCGCCGACCCAGCCGGGGGCCGGGCGGGCGTCGTTGTTGAGGAAGGCGAGGACGGTGCCGGTGGCGTGCCGCGCGCCGAGGTTGCAGCCGCCCGCGAAGCCGGAGTTCACCGGCGATTCGACGAGCTTGACGCCCGGTGCGGCGGCCTTGATCTCGGCGACGTCGCTGCCGCCGGAGGCGTTGTCGACGCAGATGACCTCGAGGTTCGGGTAATCGTGTTCAGCGAGTGCGCGCAGGCAGGTGACGGTGTCGGCGGCCCCCCGGTAGTTCACGACGATCACCGAGACGACCGGTTGCGTTTCCCCCTGCGCCAAAGCCGTACTCCCTGCTCTCGATTGGGGCAAGCTTAATTGCCCGCCCACGCCTCCCAGACCGCGCCTCGGCCCAGTGTCGCCCGTCGCCCTACAGACCGCCGCTCGACCAGCGTGCGCGGCAGGCGCGCGGCGACGGCGCCCAGGACGCGGCACCGGAGACTCAGACGGAAGTTCGGTGCCGCTGGTTTCCCCCGGAGGGGTAGTACCAGGGTGAGTACGGCGAACTTCACCAGCTGGCGGATCGCCACCGCGCGCGGGGCGCAGCGCAGGAGGGTCAGGAGGCGGTTGCGTTCATTCCACAGGTGGAACCGGGCCGAACCCGGCAGAGTGCTCGCGCCATGCTCATGGGTGACGTCGGCTTCGGCGCTGACGACGTCCCAGCCCGCCAGCCGCAGCCGCCACGCGGTGTCGGTGTCCTCGTAGTAGCAGAAATAGGAGGCGGGGACGCCGCCGACGGAACGGAGTGCCTCGACGTCGAGGACGGCCGCGCCCCCGCAGAAGCCGAAGACCTCTTCGACGGGTTCCGGCAGGTCGGCGCCGTGACCGTCGGCCGTCAGGCGGACGCCGGTGGACTGGACGGTCCCGTCGGGGAGCGTCAGCCGGGCGCTCACGGCGGCGGCGAGTGGCGCCTTCGTGAGCGTGTCTTCGCAGGTCGCCAGCCAATCCGGGGTCGGCGCGGCGTCGTCGTTGAGCCAGGCCATCAGCGGAGTGTCCACTTTGTCCAGTGCGGCGGCCATGGCGCCCGCGTAGCCGGTGTTGCGCCGCAGCCGGAGCACTTCGGGCTTCGACGGATGGGCGGCGAGCAGGGCGGCCGTTCCGTCGTCGGAGGCGTTGTCGACGACCAGGGTCCGGTGCGCGCGGGTCTGCGCGGCGAGGGCGTCGAGGCAGGCGGTGATGTGCGCGGCGCCGCGCCAGGTGACCACGACGACGGTGGTGCTGGTCATGGTGGAGAGAATAGTGACCATGCCCGAACTGGTCGTGCTCGCCGAGCAGCTGCTGGCGCCGGTCCCCGGCGGGACCGGCCGCTACACCGGTGAGCTGCTGCGCGCGCTCGCCGAGACGGCGCCGCCGGGCTGGACGGTGTCGAGCGTCGTCGCGCGGCACGCCGACATCGAAGCCGCGGTCGTCGAGGGGGTCGAGGGGCCGCGCGTGCTGCCGATCCCACCCCGGGGGCTGATCGCCGCTTGGCAGCTGGGCCTGCCGTGGTGGCCGGGCGGCGATGCGGTCCACGCGCCGACGCCGCTCGCGCCCGCCAAGGTGCCGAAGGGGCGGACGCTGTCGGTCGCGGTGCACGACACCGTGCCGTGGACGCATCCCGAGACGCTGACCCCGCGCGGCGTCGCGTGGCACAAGGCGGTGATCGCGCGGGCCGCGTCGCGGGCGACCGCGCTGACCGTGCCCACGCAAGCGATTGCGGACGAGCTCGCCGGGCTCGTCCCGGTTTCGGTACCGGTGCGCGTGATCCCGCACGGGGTGCGGCCGCCCGCCGGGTTCGCCGAGGTCGCGCTGCCGGAGAAGTACGTGCTCGCGATCGGGACGATCGAACCGCGCAAGGGCATCGACGTGCTGATCGACGCCGCCGGCCGGATCGGGGTGCCGCTGGTGCTGGCCGGTCAGCCGGGGTGGGGCGGCATCGACCCGTCGGCGCTGGCGCGCGAGCACGGCGCCGACGTCCGGGTGCTGGGGAAGGTGAGCGACGCGGAGCTGGCGTTCGCGCTGCGGGGCGCTTCGGTGCTGGCGATGCCGAGCCGGGCGGAGGGGTTCGGGCTGCCGCTGATCGAGGCGATGGCGGCCGGGGTGCCGGTGGTGCATTCGGACGCTCCCGCCCTGGTCGAGGTGGCCGGGGGAGCGGGCGTCACCGTCCCCGTCGGCGATGCGCAAGCGCTTGCGGATGCCCTTCGCGACGTCCTCGACCATCCGGAACGTGCGGCAGCCCTGCGTGACAGTGGTCTCAGTCGTTCGAGTGAGTTCACCTGGCAACGAGCCGCTTCCGCCGTCTGGGGGCTGCACCTGCGCTAGCAGTTTGTCGGTTCCCCACCGCGGGCCTGGTGCACGGCCGTACCCTCCTAGGGTGACCGATGACCCTCGCGTGCTTATCGACGCGACCGCCGTCCCCGCGGACCGGGGTGGCGTCGGTCGCTACGTGGATTCGCTGGTCGCGGCGCTGGACGAGGACGGCGCGCGGATCACCGTCGTCTGCCAGCCGCGGGACGCGGTGCTGTACGACCGGCTCGCGCCCGGCGCGCGGATCGTGCCCACCTCCCCGTCGACATCGACCAGGACGGCCAGGCTGACCTGGGAGCAGGCGACCCTGCCCCGGCTGGTCCGCCGGCTCGCCGCCGATGTCGTCCATTCGCCGCACTACACGATGCCGCTGGCGAGCCCGGCCGCTTCGGTGGTGACGCTGCACGACGCGACCTTCTTCACCGACGCGGTCCTGCACTCTTCGGTGAAGGCGCGCTTCTTCCGCGCCTGGACCGCGACGGCGCTTCGCCGGGCGACGCTGTGCGTCGTGCCGAGCATCGCGACGGCGGCCGAACTGGAGCGCGTCGGCCAGGTGCGCACGGCGGAACTGGAGATCATCCATCACGGTGTCGAACCGGACCGGTTTCATCCGCCGTCGCCCGCGGAGATCGAGGCCGCGCGCAAGGCCGTCGGACTCGGGAAGACGCCGTACGTCGCCTTCCTCGGCGCGCTGGAACCGCGCAAGAACGTGCCCGCGCTGATCCGTGGCTTCGCCCACGCCGTGATCGGCAGGCCGAACCCGCCTGCGCTGGTGCTGGCCGGGCAGCCGGGCTGGGACTCGCAGGTCGAACGCGCGCTGGACGCCGTTCCGCACCGGCTGCGGGTGATCCGGGCGGGATATCTGCCGTTCGACACGCTCGCCGGTTTCCTCGGCGGCTCCGAACTGGTCGCCTATCCGAGTCTCGGCGAGGGATTCGGGCTGCCGGTGCTGGAGGCGATGGCGTGCGGCGCGAGCGTGCTCACGACGCGACGGCTTTCGCTGCCGGAGGTCGGCGGGGACGCGGTCGCCTACTGCGGTGTCGGCGCCGGAGACGTCGCCGCGGCCATCTCCGAGCTGCTCGACGCCCCGGCTCGTCGGGCCGAGCTGGCCGAAGCCGCGCTTCGGCGGGCGAAGGAGTTCTCGTGGGCGACGACCGCGGAGCGGCATCGTGAGGCTTACGCGAAGGCTTGGCACCGGCATGCGCAGCGGCGGGCGAGCTGAGTCCTGCTTCTGCCAGGGGAGCTGTTCGGTATGTGGGGTATGCTTGAGGTGCGAGGCCCCGGTGGGGCCGAGTATGAAGGCCCGTGACGCGTCCGGACGGTCGTCTCGCGGGCTTTTCGCTGTTCAGAGTTCGATGATCGCATCGACGAGCCGGTCTGCTTTTCGGCGCCAGTGACCGCCCGCGCCGAAACACCATCCCACCGCGTCGGAAATCCACAACAGCGGTTCGGCGGTCGAGTTCAGGTGCTCGTAGGTGAGCTCGGTCTTGGAGGGCCGATGACCCAGAGCTCGCTGCAACGTCCTGCGGTCGTGGACATCGCGATGGTCGCGCGAGTCGAGAACCAACCGGTGTGCGTTCTTGGCGAGTAGATCGGCGACGGCATGGTCAAGGCATTTCTGCCTGGTCTCTTCCTCTGCTTTCCGCGTACACGAGCCCAGATACAGGATCGTCGTGACTTCCAAGGCGGCGATGCGGTCGATCAGTTGCCTGCGCCGGGGTTCCTTTTCCTTCTTGAAGTGCAGTTCCCGTGCGCCAGGAAGAAGCAGTGCGGTCAGCTCTCGTCGCGCCGGTGCCAGCTGTGCCGGGGGGACCAGCGTCATGCACAGGAGGTACCGCTGGTCTCGCACCGATTCGTCGATGAAGGCGTGCACGGGCATCGGTCCATTCTGCCTGGCGCTGATTGCGGAAAGCAGTCGGGTGTGCACGCTCCGTTGCGGTCGCGCAACCGGCGTGGCCGAAGTGGGTGGGCCGAAGTCGCGTTCGGTGACGGGTGGACAATGGCCGCGTGACTGAGCACCCCAGCTACGGCGACGGGATCGCCGTCGTGACCGTGACGTACTTCCCCGGCGAGACCCTGGAGAAGTTCCTCGACACCCTCGAGAAGGCGACGGACCGGGACATCCAGGTCGTCGTCGCCGACAACGACTCCACGGACGACGCGCTGGACAAGGCCGCCCGCCGGGACAACGTCAAGCTGCTCAGGATCGGCGAGAACGTCGGTTACGGCACCGCCGCCAACCGGGGCGTCGCGGAACTCGACGACAGCTACGGCTGGGTCGCCGTGGTGAACCCGGACGTGGAATGGGAGCCCGGTTCGCTCGACGCGTTGCTCGAGGTGGCCGAGCGCTGGCCGCGCGGTGGCGCCTTCGGCCCGCTCATCCACGATCTCGACGGCACGGTGTACCCGTCGGCCCGGCTGCTGCCGTCGTTCGGCCGCGGGATCGGGCACGCGGCGTTCGGCAAGATCTGGCCGGGCAATCCGTGGACGCGGCAGTACCGGCAGGAGACCGGCACCCCGGTCGAGCGCACGGCCGGCTGGCTTTCCGGGTCCTGCCAGCTGTTCCGTCGCGAGGCCTTTGACTCGGTCGACGGGTTCGACACGCGCTATTTCATGTACTTCGAGGACGTCGACCTCGGCGACAGGATGACCCGCGCCGGCTGGCTGAACGTGTACGCGCCTTCGTCCAGTGTCATGCACATCGGCGGTCACTCGACGTCGCAGGCTTCGGCGAAGATGCTGCGCGCGCACCACGACAGTGCGTACCGCTACCTCGCGGACCGTCACCGCGGTCTCCTGTGGAAGCCGGTCATGCTCGCGGTGAAGGCCGGGCTCGCGCTGCGCCTCAAGCTCGAAACGCGCCGGAAGTAGCCGTTCCGGCCACCGGAATTCACGCGACCGGGTTCCTCGTCGTCGTTACCGTCGGTGCATGGACTTCGCCGCACTGGACACCTGGCTGACGGAACGCGCCGGGGAGGACCGCTTCTCCGGAGTCGTGCTGATCCGGCGCGGCGACGAGACGCTGTTCGAACGCGGCTACGGCCTGGCCAGCCGCCGCTGGTCGGTGCCGAACGCGCCGGACGTCCGGTACGACACCGCGTCGATCACCAAGGTCGTCACCGCGATCGCCGCATTGCGGCTGGTGGACGATGGCCGCTTGGACCTCGACCGCCCGATCGGCGGGATCATCGACCTCGCAGGCACCGTGATCGCAACCGGGGTGACGACGCGACAGCTGCTCACGCACACGTCCGGGATCGCCGACGACGCCGACGAGGAAGCCGGCGAGAGCTACGAAGCGCTGTGGGTCGACAAGCCGGTGTACTCGGTCGTCGAGACGCGTGACCATCTGCCCAATTTCGCTTACCGGGCACCGAATTTCGCGCCCGGCGATGGCTGCCGGTACTGCAATTCGGGCTACGTCCTCGCGGGGCTGGTGATCGAGGAGATCACCGGAAGGCCGTATCGCGACCACGTCCGGGAAGCCGTGCTCGACCGCGCGGGCATGACCGATTCGGGGTTCTTCGACCGGCGTGATCCGCAGCCGAGGGTCGCCGAAGGCTGGGACCCGATCCTCGACGGCGACCGGATCACCGGCTGGAAGCAGAACATCTTCAGTTATCCGCCGATCGGTTCACCCGACGGAGGGGCGTACTGCACCGTCGGTGACCTCGTGCGGCTTCTGCGGGCGATCCGCGAAGAACGGCTCTTGAGCCCTGAACGCACGAAGGACTTCCTCACGCCTCAGGTGCTCCACAGCAGCGGCGTTCGGTACGGCTTCGGCCTCGAATTCGTGCTGGCACCGGACGGTTCGGTGCGGCACTACTACAAGGACGGCGGGAACGTCGGCGTCTGCTCGCTCATGCGGCATTACCCGGCCGAAGGGCTGGATGTCGCGATGCTGTCCAACGCCACGTACGGCGGGGGAGCGGCGATCAAGGAGATCGATCGCGTGATCCGGATGCTATGAAAGGTCCTTTCCTTGCAAAATTTGCAAGGAAAGGACCTTTCATAGCGCGCGCGTGGGGGCTAGATGCCGTCCAGCCGGCGCGAAAGGTTCGAACGCCCCGAAGGATTCTGCTTCACCGTCGGCACCAGGCCGCCGACCTCGTTCTCGACGGTCTCCGGCTCCGGCTGCTCGATCAGCGGGCTCTGCACCGGAGTGGCGGGCGGCCGCCGGGTGAGCGGGGTCGTCGCCTGCGGGAGCGGTCTGGTCGGCTGCGGGGTGCCGGGACGCCGGGGATACGGCTGCGGCTGAGTCGAGCCTTCGCCCCGCGCCGGCGGCAGGTCCAGCCGTGTCGTCGGTTCGGGTCCCGCGAGCGGGTGGTCGTTCTCCGCGATCAGCGAAGCCGGTAGCTGAGTGGTCGTGTCCGGGTCCGACGAACGATCGATCTCGGCGACCACCGACCGGGGGATCTGCTGAGTGTTCGCGGAGTCCATCGGAGACGTCGCGTTGTCCGGTGTCACGACGAAGGCTCCACGCGCGCTAGCGCGTGCGAGCAAGGCGTCCGCCCGAGCACGGGGGTCCATTCCCCTAGGCCTCCCGACTGACCTGGGGCCCTCTGGGTTCAGGGCCGACTGTGTGTTGTCTAGGGTAGGCCCTAGGAGCGGCCGCCGTCAGCAGACCCGCGAACGTCGTCCGACAAATATCGGTGTCAGGCTTCCATGTCCGAAAGGATCCGGGTGCTGGAGTCGGCCTTGTCCGTGCCGCCGATGCCGTAGATCATCGAGATGTCGTTCCGGGCCCCGGCCTCGACCTCGTCGGCGGGCAGCTCGTCGACGTTGCGCCGATCCCCGCCGTTGCAGAACTCGAGCTCCGTGTCCGGGTACGCCGCGCGGATCAGGTCGAACGACTCGTTGATGCCCGGCCCCTGCTCGACGGCGATGTACACGTCGTCGACGATGCGCAGCGCGCGGACGATCCGGGCCCGGACGTCCTCGACCTGGATCACCCTGCCCTTCTTGAGGACCTGCTGGTGATCGTTGTTGACGATGACGATCAGGTAGCCCGACCGTGCCTGAGCGGCTTCGAACAGGTCGAGATGGCCCTGGTGGAGCGGGTTGAAGTACCCGCTGACGATCGAGGCCTTCGCCGGTCGCTCGGTCATCGTCGCTGTCCTCCATAGGCTTACGGGTTCGGGTGGCCCGCTCACCCTAGCCGAGTGCCGGGTAGTTTCCGTGTGTGCGATTCCGTCCTGCCTTCGAGCTGGACCTGGACACGGTTCTGGGCCCGCTGAGCCGTGGGTCGCGTTCGCCCAACGTCGTCCGGACCGAGGCCGGGGTCACCTGGCTGGCCGTGAACACCGCGGACGGCGCGGGCACGCTCGCGCTGCTGCGGCGCGCGGACGGCGAGATCGAGGCGGAGGCCTGGGGGCCCGGCGCGGAAAGGCTGCTCGAAGGAGTCCCGGCGATGCTCGGCGCGCACGACGACGACTCCGGATTCGTCGCGCACCACGACGTCGTCGCGTCGGCTCGGCGCCGGAACCCGGGACTGCGCCTCGGCTCGACCGGCCGGGTGTGGGACGCGCTGGTGCTCGCCGTGCTGGAACAGAAGGTGACCAGTACGGAGGCCCTGCGGTCGTGGGGCGAACTGTGCCGCTGGTTCGGCGAACCGGCGCCAGGACCGGGGCCGTCACGGTTGCGCGTGCCGCCGACGCCCGTCGCCATCCGATCCATTGTGGACTGGAAATGGCATCGCGCCGGGGTGGATCTGAAACGGCGGACGACGCTGATCGCGGCGGCCCGTGTCGCGCCGCGCCTGGAGAAGGCCGTCGAACTGAAGGGTGTCGAAGGCCGGGCCTGGCTGCGGAAGGTGCCCGGCATCGGCGTGTGGACCGCGGCGGAGATCGCGCAGCGCGCCTGGGGAGACCCGGACGCGGTCAGCTTCGGCGACTACAACATCCCGTCGATGGTCGGGCACGCGCTCGTCGGCACGAAACTCGACGACGCCGGGATGTCGGAAGTGCTGGCGCCGTATTCGCCGCAGCGGCAGCGCGTGGTGCGCTACCTCTCGACGGCCGGTTTCCGGCGGCCGAGGTTCGGGCCGAAGATCGAACTCCGCGACTACCGCGCGATGTGACTCAGTTGCCCCAGCCCTGCGGCGGGTAGGGCTGCTGCTGGCTCGGGTACTGCGGCTGCTGCTGCGGGTACTGCTGGTACGGGTACACCGGGGGCTTCGGCTTGTTGAGGGCCTTCACCAGGAAGAAGATCCCGACGCCGACCCCGGCGAGGAACAGGATGAGGACCAGCAGCATCAACACGGAGACTCCCATTCCGCGAGGCTAGCCCAGCGCGGCGTCGACGATCGCCTTGGCCTCGTCGCGGCCGAGCCCCAGCTTCCTGGTCAGCGCGGCGTAGTCGGCGGCGGCCTGCCGCGCCCGCTCCCGGCTCTCGTCACCGACCGCGCTCACGAACGTCCCCGCCCGGCCACGGGTTTCGATGAGGCCGGCTTCTTCGAGTTCGCGGTAGGCCTTGGCGACCGTGTTCGGGGCGATGCCGAGGTCTTCGGCGAGTTTCCGCACGGTCGGCAGCTTCGCCCCGACGGGCAGCGTGCCGTCGTTGATCCGCTCCGCGTATGCGGTGCGGACCTGCTCGAACGGCGGGACCGAAGAGTTCGGGTCGACCCTGACCATGCGGTTTTCTCCCTGCTGGGGTTACTGGCTGGGCGGGACCACCTGGGTCCGGTCGCCGCCGCCACCGGGAACGACCTGGGTGGCGTCACCGGACACCACCTGCGTCCGGTCGGCGTTCACGGGGGAGACCACCTGCGTCCGGTCGGCGGCCGCCTGCTGCTGCGGGGACACGACCTGTGTGCGGTCCGCGTTCGGGTCGATCGGCGGCCCGGCCTGCGGAGGAGGCGGCGGGAAACCGGGCTGAGGCATACCGGGCGCGCCGAACGGGCTGGGCGCCGGGGCGCCGGGCGGCGGCGCGAAACCCGCCGGGGCCGGGGCCGGAGGCGGCGGGAAGCCGGGCGCCTGGCCGAAGCCGGGCTGAGGGGGAGGCGGGAAACCGGGCTGCTGCTGCCAGTTGCCCTGCGGGGCGGGACCACCGGCGGGCGGAGGCGGCGGCGGGAAGCCCGGAGCCGGGCCGCCACCGCCGAAGTTCGGGTTCTGCGGGAAGGTCATCGGCGGCTTCTTCGCCTGGTTGACCTTCACGATGATCACCACGATCACGATGATGACGACGATGATCGCCAGCACCAGCAGAAACCAGCCGAAGCCTTCACCGTCACCGCTGCTGTGGACCCGGACCCGGTCCAGGTATGGCGTCAGCGTCGTCAGCATCATTCCCCCTTAAGAACGTCAGCCGACACCCTAACGGCCGGACGCCGCGGGCACGGCGGCTTCCATCAGTTCGGCGAGATCTTCCGACCCTTTCGGGAGGGAATTCACCGGCCACCAACGAAGATCGTCCGATTCGTCGCTTTGGACCGGTTGCGCCCCGCGGGGTGCGCGCACCACGAAACGCACGTCGAAATGCCGGGTCGGCACGCCGAGCGAGCACGTGATCGGGTGGACGTCGAGATGCACCGGAGCCGGGTCGATCACGAGGTCTTCGATGCCGGATTCTTCGCGTGCCTCACGAAGAGCGGCGTCCGCGAGCGTCGCGTCGCCGGGTTCGCAATGCCCGCCGAGCTGCAGCCAGCGTCCGACCCGCGGATGCAGGGTGAGGAGCACGTTCTCCGCGTCGGCGTCGAGAAGGACGGCCGAGGCGGTGATGTGCCCGGCCGCGCATTCGCGACGGCAGACGTCGTCTCGCGCGGCGAGGAAGCCGAGATAGGCCTGGCGCAAGGATTCCTGGGCCGCGTCCACCGGTCGCCAACCGGACAATGTGGACACGACGTCGTCGTGCAGGGTCACAGCTCGAGAAGTCCTTCACCGGGTTCGACGGGGCCGCGCGCGGGCGGGAGGGCGGCGGGATGGCCGATTGCGACCGCGCCGAGCGGTTCCCAGCGCTCGTCGAGGCCGAGGACGTCGCGCACGATGGCGGACGCGAAGATCGTCGACCCGATCCAGCACGAGCCGAGGTCTTCGGCGGCGAGCGCGACCAGCAGGCCCTGCACGGCCGCTCCACCGGCGACGGTGAACATCGTGTGTTCGCAAGCGTTCCGGCGGTCGTCGCGGTAGGTGTGCGCGCCCTCGGCGACGAGGAACGGCACCACGACCTCGGGCGCGTTGTACAAGATGTCGCCGCGGCTGAGCCGTTTCGCGACCTGCTCGGCGGTGAAGTCGTCGCCTTCGAGATCGGCCTGCCACGACGCCTTCATCGCGTCGAGAAGCTTGCGGCGCAAGCCTTCCTCGCGCAGCCACACGAACCGGACCGGCTTCGTGTGATGCGGCGCGGGCGCCGTCAGCGCCGTCCCGACCGCGCGGCGCAACACTTCGGGATCGACCGGCTCGTCGGTGAACGACCGGATCGAACGCCGCGCGAGCACGGCTTCCCGTCGGCCCTGCGCGATGGATTCGTTGGTACCGAGGCGGAACAGGTCCTCCTCGACCGGCCGGAGCAGGTTCCGGGCGGTCGAGCCGTCGTCGGTGAGCCGAAGGCCGCGCACGACGGCGACCGGCGTCCCGCCGAGCTTGCCCTTCACCAGATCCGCCGCGGCGGCCAATTCGTCGGCGATCGCCACCTCGGTGACGGCGAGTTCGTTGCCCTGGCCGTCGACCTCGCCCGCGTACGAATGCAGCACCCGCAGGCCGGACGCGCCGATCGCGGCGTCGGTCTGCCCGACCCGCCACGCGCGGCCCATCGTGTCGGTGACCACGACCGCGATCTCGACGCCGAGCCGCTCGCGCAGCCCGTTCCGCAGCGCGAGCGCGGACGCGTCCGGATCCGACGGCAGCAGCGCGACCTCACCGGAGGCCACGTTCGACGCGTCCACACCGGACGCCGCCTGCACGATGCCGAGTTTGTTCTCGGTGATCACCGTCCGGTTGATCCGCGCGATCACGCGGACGGACTCCTCCTCGACGAGCTTGCGCCGGGCGGCGTCACGCTCCTCGGGATCGGACGGGACGCGGATCAGCATGCCTTCGGCCTTGGAGACGATCTTGCTCGTCACGACCAGGACGTCGCCCGAACGCAGCCACGGGGCCGCCTCGACGATCGCGCCGGTCAGGTCGTCGCCGGGCCGGAACTCCGGCAGGCCCTCGACCGGGAGGATCTCGATCTTCGCCGAAGCGTGGTCACTCAACGGGAACTCCAGCCAGATCGAAGGCCGCGCGCACCATGGCGGCCGTAGCGTCCACATCGGACATCAGCAGGGGTACGTCGCGGACCGCGACCCCCGGCACGTCGACGGTTTCGCCCTCGGCGACCAGCCAGCCGTCGAGCACACCGTCGGTGGATTCCTTGCGGGAACCGTAATGCCGCCCGACGGCTTCGGCGGAGGTCTCCACGCCGATCGCGCTCAGGCACGCGTCGGCCATACCGCGCAACGCCTTCCCGCCGATGATCGGCGAGACACCGACGACCTTGGCGCGCGTTTTCCGCAGCGCGTCGCGGATTCCCGGGACACCGAGCGTCGTGCCCACGGAGACCACCGGGTTCGACGGCGCGAACAGCACGACGTCGGCGGCCGCGATCGCGTCGAGCACACCCGGCGCCGGCTTGGCCTCGTCGGCGCCGACGGCGATGATCGAATGCGCCTTCGGCTCGGAGCGGTACCGCACCCACCACTCCTGGAAGTGGATCGCCTTGCGCTGGTCCGGATCCTCCGGATCGTCGATCACGACATGCGTTTCGACGCGGTCGTCCGACATCGGCAGCAGGCGCACGCCCGGCTGCCAGCGATCGCACAACGCCTCGGTGACCTGGGACAGCGGATAGCCCGCGCGCAGCATCCGCGAACGGATGAGATGCGTCGCGATGTCCTTGTCACCCAAGCCGAACCAGGTCGGCTCGGCGCCATAGGCGGCGAGCTCCTCCTTGACCGTCCAGGTCTCACCGGCGTGGCCCCAGCCGCGTTCGGTGTCGATCCCCCCGCCGAGGGTGTACATGCAGGTGTCCAGGTCCGGGCAGATGCGCAGACCGTGCATCCACACGTCGTCCCCGGTGTTCACCAGCGCGGTCACCTCGTGCGGCGATTCCGGCGCGGAGCCGGTCGCGGGCAGACCCAGTGCTTGCTTGACCCCCAGCAGGAAGCGGGCCCCGCCCACTCCGCCGACCAAAATGACGACCTTCACGACGGGCGATCCTCGCACGCGCCGGGTCCCGGGGCCCAGTAGCGGTATCTGTGGTGCTCCGTACAGCCCAGGCTTTCGTACAGCTTCAGCGCGCCGGAGTTCGCCATCGCGACCTGCAGGAGCATCCCGGTCGCGCCCTGACCGGCGCCCCAGGCGCCCACGGCGTTCATCAGCCCGCGGGCCAGCCCCCGCCGCCGGAACTCCGGCCGTACCTCCAAACGGGCGATGTGCAGCCACTCGCCGACGACCGCCCCGCGCACCGCGCCGGCCGTGACACCGTCCAGCTCCACGATCCCGAAGCCGACCTTGCCGGTGCCGAGGACGTGGCGCGGCGCCTCCGGCGGGTCGGCGCTGCCCGCCGTCATCTCCCACCATCCGGACGTCGGCTCGTCGAGGATCACCGCTTCCGCCGAGGTCCCGAGTGAGAGCGGCCCGGTGAGCAGGCGAACCTCGTGCGCGGGCTTGTGTTCCACATGGTGGACCCAGCCGGAGGCGGCGAGGTCGTCTTCGAGAGACGTGTTCTGGATCACCTGAACGACCGCGGGGATGGCATGATCGTGGGCGAAGTCACAGACCGCCCGCAGGGCGTCTGGCAGCGGTTTTCCCGGGTCACCGATCGCCAGGGCACTGTTGGCCCGGGCGGTGAACCCGTCCGCCCAGCGGAGCCTCCAGTCGCCGATCCGGCTCTCCAGCAGGGGAGTCCAAGCGCGGCTACAGGTGAGCTCGAGCATTTCCGCACTGTTCACGGTTAGATTGTGCCAAGGAAGGCAGTGGAGGGACCCCGATGAGCATCGCGCGCAAGGACGACAGGCACAACGAAGACCTGGTTCGCGAGATCTCCGACGGCTTCAACCGGGCGTTGGGCGCGGAAAAGGCCGTCGAGCAGGACGAGAAGGACTCAGCAGTGGCGAAGCCCGCCGCGCCGCAGTTCCGCATCACCGGGGACAGCAGGGCCACTCCGCCGCCGCGCCGGAAGGACCGCTGAAAGCCCATACCCGGGGTAGGCGATAAGGGTGGCCTAAGCGGGCCGGTAGCGCCCGTGGGCGCGTAATGTCCGTTGCAGACTGGTGAAGCAGAGATAAAGCAGGAGTACGCAGTGACCTACGTGATCGCCGAGCCCTGCGTCGACGTGCTCGACAAGGCGTGTATCGACGAGTGCCCCGTGGATTGCATCTACGAGGGTGACCGCATGCTGTACATCCACCCGGACGAATGTGTCGACTGCGGTGCCTGCGAGCCGGTCTGCCCCGTCGAGGCGATCTACTACGAGGACGACGTCCCCGACGAGTGGAACGACTACACCAAGGCCAACGTCGACTTCTTCGACGAACTCGGCTCGCCCGGTGGCGCCTCCAAGGTCGGCAAGACCAGTCACGACCCCGCCTTCATCAAGGCTCTTCCCCCGCAGGGCGAATGAGCCGGGTCGCTCTTCCCGATTTCCCCTGGGATTCCCTCGCCGAAGCCAAGGCGAAGGCCCAGGCACATCCCGGCGGCATCGTCGACCTGTCGATCGGCACGCCGGTGGACCCGGTCCCCGAGAGCATCCGCGCGGCGCTCGCGTCCGTGTCGGAGATCCCGGGGTACCCGACCACGCACGGGATCCCCGAGCTCAGGGCCGCCGCGATCGAAGCGCTTTCGCGGCGGCACGGCATCTCGGGTGTTCCCGAGGCCGCCGTGCTGCCGACGATCGGCTCGAAGGAGCTGGTCGCTTCGCTGCCGCGGCAACTGGGCTTCGGCCCCGGTGATCTCGTCGTCATCCCCGAGGTGGCGTACCCGACCTACGAGGTCGGCGTGCTGCTGGCGGGTGCTTCGCTGCTGCGCGCGGACAGCACGTTCGCGCTCGGCCCGCAGCGGCCGTCGATGCTGTGGCTGAACTCGCCGTCCAACCCGACCGGGCGTGTGCTCGGTGTCGACCACCTGCGCAAGGTCGTCGACTGGGCGCGGGAACGCGGCGTCGTCGTGGTGTCCGACGAGTGTTATCTGGCGCTGGGCTGGGAAAGCGAGCCCGTGTCGATCCTGCACCCGGACGTGCACGGCGGCTCCCTCGACGGTCTGCTGGCCGTCCATTCGCTGTCGAAGTCCGCGAACCTCGCGAGCTATCGCGCCGGATTCGTCACCGGTGACCCGAAGCTCGTCGCCGGCCTGCTGGAGATCCGCAAGCATTCCGGGCTGATCGTGCCGCGGCCGGTGCAGGAGGCCATGGTCGCCGCGCTGAAGGACGACGAAGCGCTTGCCGTGCAACGGGAACGCTACGCGCGCCGTCGGCTGGTGCTGCGGAAGGCGTTGCTGGACAGCGGTTTCGAGATCTCACACTCCGAGGCGGGACTGTATCTCTGGTCCACGCGCGGCGAATCCGCGCTCGACACGGTCGACTGGCTCGCCGGCCGCGGGATCCTCGCCGCGCCGGGCACGTTCTACGGGCCGACCGGCGGGAACCACGTCCGGATCGCCTTGACGGCGACGGACGAGCGGATCGACGCGGCCGTGGAGCGGCTCACCGCCTGATTTCGGCGCGTTTCGTGCGCCCCATCGCGTGCCATGAAAGGTCCTTTCCTTGCAAATTTCGCAAGGAAAGGACCTTTCATGGCACGTCGCGACCGGTGAAACCCCGGTAGACGAACCGCGTCAGCGCCTCGACGGCCTCTTCTTCGGAGATCGCCGACGGGTCGAGCAGCCACGTGTGCGCGAAACCGTTGACCAGTTCGGCCATCATCGCGAGCGTGACCCGCTCCGACGCCGGAAGCTCCATACCCGCCGCGGTGATGTACCCGAGGTGGTCCAGGAGATCTGCCGCCTGGGCGGCGCCGAAGCGCGCATAGGTGCGTGCGAACTCGTCGCTGACCATCGCGGCTTGGCGTAGCGCGAGCATCGTCGCCGCGTTGTCACGGTGGAAATCCCAGTACGCGCAGACGTGCCAGCGTACGGCCTGCGGGTCGGTGAAGTCGGGGATGTGCTCCGGTGAGGCCGCGTTGACGTCGCTCTCCGCCGCCAGATCCTCGAGAAGCGCTTCGAGCAGTTCTTCCTTGCTCGCGAAGTGGTTGTAGAACGAACCCGCCGCGCGTCCGGCCTCCGCCGTGATGTCGGTGATCTTGGTGTTCAGGTACCCCTTCGCCGCGAAAACGCGCTTCGCCGCCTCCTTCAGCGCGGCCTCGGTCTCCGCCGCCTTCTCCTTGCGGCTCATCGCCGTCATCGGCACCTCCTTGACACGGAAGGCTAGCAACGAGCATAGTGAATTCAGATTCACTGAATCTCAATTCACTGGAGGAGAGAGATGACCGAGGTGCTGATCGCGGGAGCCGGGCCGACCGGGCTCACGCTGGCCATCGACCTCGCGCGCCGCGGCGTCGGCGTGCGGATCGTGGAGAAGGCCGAGACGTTCTTCGAGGGCTCGCGCGGCGACGGCCTGCAGCCGCGCACGCTGGAGGTCTTCGAGGACCTCGGCGTCCTGGACGCGGTGCTGGCCGCCGGACAGCCGCCCGTGGCGATGAAGATCCATCTGGGCGGCGAAGTCGTCGGCGAGCGGTGGATGGCCGAGCTCGCCGAGCCGACGCCGGACGTGCCGTACCCGAACGGCTTTTTCCTCGGCCAGTCGCGGACCGAGGGGATCCTTCGTGAGCGGCTCGCCGAATTCGGCGTCCAGGTCGAGCTCGGCACGCCACTGCTCGGTTTCGAGCAGGACGCCGACGGAGTGACCGCCGAACTGCCGGGCGAGCGCGTCCGGGTCGACTACCTCGTCGGCGCGGACGGGGGGAAGAGTTTCGTGCGCAAGGCGCTCGGGATCGCGTTCGAGGGCACCACCGACGAGTCGGTCCGCATGCTGCTGGGCGACGTCCAGGCCGAGGGGCTCGATCGCGCGTACGGGCACTGGTTCGCCAAGCGCGAGGATCCGATGTCGGGGATCGTGCTCACGCCGCTGCCGGGAGTGCCGCATTTCCAGTTCGGCGCGCCACTGGGCGAGGAGGAGGTCGAGGCGTCGCTCGGCACGTTGCAGTCCCGGCTCGACGAACTGTCCGGCGGCGGGGTCCGGCTGCACGACCTCGCCTGGTCGACGGTGTGGCGGCCCAATATCCGGCTCGCGGAGCGGTTCCGTGACGGTCGCGTGTTCCTCGCCGGCGACGCGGCACACGTCCACCCGCCGACCGGTGGGCAAGGGCTCAACACCGGCGTCCAGGACGCGTACAACCTGGGCTGGAAACTCGCCGACGGTTCACCGGAGCTGCTCGACAGCTACGAGGCCGAGCGTCGCGGGGTCGCCGCGCGGGTGCTGAAGATCAGCGCCGAGATCCTCGAGAAGTACAAGGAAGGCACCGAAGACGCGCACGAGCGCGGCGAGAACACGCGTCAGCTCGACATCGGCTACCGCGGCGGCCCGCTCGCGCCCGCGGCGACCGGCCGGATCCGGCCCGGCGACCGCGCCCCGGACGCGCCGCTGAAGGACGCGAACGGCAAATCCGTCCGGTTGTTCGAGCTGCTGCGCGGCCCGCAGGCGACGCTGCTGGTGTTCGGCGACGGTGCGGCGCCCGAAGGCGCGCGGCGGATCCTGCCGCCGGGCAGCGCACTGACCGATGTGGACTTCGAAGACGTCGGCGGGCACGCTTTCGCGGCGTACGAAGCCGAGAACAGGCGGCAGGTGGAGATCCGCCCGGACGGCTACATCCGCGGGCTCACCGCCTGAGCGGCCGCGTCGACCTCCGCCCAGACGTCGCGCCATACGGCACGGACCTCGGCGCGGCGCAGTAGTTCCTTCTCCGCGACCCGGCCCGCGATGAACGCGACTTCGGCGTCGACGGACGCCACCACGCCACGCATCCGATCCGCGGCGACGCAGGCGTCCTGGTGCTCCCCGAGAACGGTCTGGAAGTTCTTCGTGGCCTTGATCAGCCGCTGAATCCGTTCCGCTTGCTTCTTCTTCGCCGCGGGCTTGGCCATTTCGGCGGCGTAGCGGAGTTTCTTGCCGTAGATGCGAAGCGCGTGAAGGTCGTCATCCGGGGGATCGGCAGGAAGCGCCTTCACGGCCTTCGCGAGCCTTCGATGCGGCTTCGCGAGACCGGCGACAAGATCGGCGGAAGTCTGGGGACTTTCGGCGGCGGCTTCCTCGGTGGCGGGCTGCCGGGCGAGACGGCCGATGTCCTGCAACATCGAGGCGTACCGGGGGCTGGCGAGCGCCCGGGTGAGCCGCCGCTTCGCGACACCGCGTTCGGTGACGAACTTCGAGACCAGACGGCGCGCGGCGGGCTGGTCGCGCACCTCGAATTCGGCGACCACCTCGCGGAGGTGCCCGATCAGGACGTCGTAGTCGCGGACGTCGCCGAGGGACTGGCCGAGCCAGCCGAGTTCGGTGCGCACGGGCTCGGCGTCCGGGCCGACGAGGCGGCCCGAGAGTTTGAGGACGCTCCGCATGCGGCGCAGGGCGACCCGCATCTGGTGGAGGTCTTCGGGGTCGGCACCGGATTTGGTGCCAGGCTCGTGCGCGAGGAGGGCGCGGATCTCGACGTCGAGTTTGACCCGGACGTGGGTGGCCGCCGGATCGCCCGGCCCCGCTTTCGCGGGCCGGTCGCCGAGCCCGAGCGCGGCAGGAGTGGTCGAAGGGACGTTCTTGCGCGGCAGGGTCTCGGCTGTCACAAGATGAATTCTAGGTGAACCGGCAAGGTGGTCCAGGCCGTGAGAGGAGCAAGGGACCTTTGCTACCGCCCTCCGGGGGAGAGTGGTAGCAAAGGTCCCTTGCTCCCTTTTCGCAGGTCAGTTGGCGTGCAGGGCCGCGTTCAGCTCGATGCCGACGCCGGTGCGTGCGACGACCTCGACGGCGCCGGTCCCGGAGTTCCGCCGGAACACCGCGCCCGAGATGCCGGACAGCTCCAGCGCCTTCACGACCTTGCCCTCGAAGGTCACCTTCGTGCCGGCCGTGACGTACAGGCCCGCCTCGACGACCGAGTCGTCGCCGAGCGAGATGCCGACGCCGCCGTTCGCGCCGATCAGGCAGCGCTCGCCGATCGAGATGGTCTCCTTGCCGCCGCCGGACAGCGTGCCCATGATCGATGCGCCACCGCCGACGTCGGAGCCGTCGCCGACCACGACGCCCGCCGAGATCCGGCCTTCGACCATCGAGGCGCCGAGCGTGCCGGCGTTGAAGTTGACGAAGCCCTCGTGCATGACCGTGGTGCCGTTGGCCAGGTGCGCGCCGAGGCGGGCGCGGTCGGCGTCGGCGATGCGGACGCCGGTCGGCACGACGTAGTCCACCATCCGCGGGAACTTGTCCACGCCGTAGACGGTGACGTTGCCGCGCGCCCGCAGCCGCAGCCGGGTCGCCTCGAAGCCCTCGACGGGGCACGGCCCGTGGTTGGTCCACACGACGTTCGCCAGCAGGCCGAAGATGCCGTCGAGGCTCGCGCCGTGCGGCCGGACCAGACGGTGCGACAGCAGGTGGAGCCGCAGGTAGACGTCGTGCGTGTCGCCGGGGGCGTCGGCGAGCCGGGCGATGGTCGTGCGGACCGCGACGACCTCGACACCGCGGTCGGTGTCCGGGCCGAGCTGGGCGGCGGCGGCCTCGCCGAGGGCCTCGGAGGCCTCCTCGGCGGTCAGCCGCACCGTGCCGGCCTTGCCTTCCGCGCCGTCGATCAGCTTGGGCAGCGGGAACCAGGTGTCCAGCACCGTGCCGTCGGTCGTGACGGTGGCCAGTCCGACGCCGGTGGCGCCGGTCGTTTCGGGATCAGGGGTCTGCTCGCTCACGTCCTGAACGGTAACCCAGTGACCCTCGTCAGCCGCCGACGAGGCTCTTCACACTGGTCAGCGCCGCGGCCATGTCGCCGAGCGCCTGGCCGCACGGTCCGCCGGGAGCCGTCACGTCCTGGCAGTTCGCGGCACGGAAGGCGGCGATCGGGCGGTCGAGGACGTCGGCGTGCGACGACAGGTCCGGGCGGCGTTTGCGGATGGTGCCCGCGGCGCTGGAGAGTTCGGTGACGTACTTCTGGCAGCCCTTGGGCGATTCGGTCCCCGGCGCCAGGTAGCACTGGTCGGTCGTCAGCGCTTTGAGTTTGATCGGCAGCACGTCCGGCCCGGTGCTCTGGGTCGGACGGACCTTCACCGGGACTTCCGCCGATCCACAGCCGCTGAGTACCAGGAGGAGGGCGACCAAGATCGTTCGCATGCGCACTCCTTCACGGTAGCCCCGGGCGCCCGGCGGTACGGTGCGGGCATGCCTTCGCTCGATCTGCACGCCGACCCCGTCGACCTCACTGCCGCGCTGGTGGACATCTTCAGCGTCTCGGAGGAGGAGAAGGTCATCGCGGACACCGTGCAGGCCGCGCTCCAGGCGCAGGCACCGCATCTCGAGGTGATCCGCAACGGTGACGCGGTCCTCGCCCGCACGAACCTCGGCCGTCCGTCGCGGGTGCTGCTGGCCGGGCATCTCGACACCGTTCCGGTCAACGAGAACATGCCCGTGCGCCGCGAGGGGACCGGTGACGACGAGATCCTGCACGGGCTGGGCACCGTCGACATGAAGAGCGGCGACGCGGTCTTCCTGCACCTCGCCGCTGCCCTTCGAGAGCCGAAGCACGACGTCACCTTCGTGTTCTACGACTGCGAAGAGATCGAAGCGACGAAGAACGGCCTCGGCCGAATAGAGCGCGAGCTGCCCGAGTGGCTGCGGGCCGACCTCGCGATCCTCGGTGAGCCGTCGAACGGCGGAATCGAGGGCGGCTGCCAGGGCACGATGCGGATCGAGATCCGCGTCGAAGGCGCCCGCGCGCACACGGCGCGCGGCTGGATGGGCGTCAACGCGATCCACGGTCTCGCCGAACCGCTGCGCAGGCTGGCCGAGTACACGCCGCGCGTGGTCGACATCGACGGCCTCACCTACCGCGAAGGGCTCCAGGCCACGAAGATCGGCGGCGGGGTCGCGGGCAACGTCGTGCCGGACGAGGCCGTGCTCACGATCAACCACCGCTTCGCTCCTGACAGGAGCGGCGAGCAGGCCGAAGCGCACCTTCGCGAGCTCTTCGAGGGCTACGACGTCAAGGTTGTCGACTTGTCGCCAGGAGCGTTGCCCGGGCTGAGCGCTCCCGCGGCGGCCGAGCTGGTCGCGGCGGCCGGCGGTAAGGCGGTCGCGAAGCTGGGTTGGACCGACGTCGCGCGCTTCGCGGCTCTCGGGATCCCTGCGGTCAACTTCGGGCCCGGCGACCCGACGCTCGCGCACACCCGCCAGGAGAACGTGCGAGCGGGCGAGATCCGGCAGGTCGCTTCGGTGCTGCGCGCGTTCCTCAGTGTCTGAAGGTGAACCCGCGTCCGCGATCGACGTCGGCAGGGCGCTCGCCGGCAAGGCACGTCACGACAGCGGATCGGGCGCCCTGCCACCGCGATAGCGGGGCCTTCGGCCGGGCGGGTTCACGCGTATGGTCACTTTCCGAGACACCTCAAGCTCCGCCGATAGGCCCTCAGCTAGCCAGGGCGAGGAACTCGTCGAGAGCCTCCTCCGGGCCGCCGTAGGTGAGGTGCGAGATGGCGAACATGGGCGCGATCACGCGGCTCCAGGCGTACAGCCGGTCGCCGTCGAGCCCGCACGCGGTCGCCACCACCTGGCACCGGGCTTCGACACCCTCGCGTCCGGCGCCGCCCACCACGTAGTCGACGGCGTCGAAGCACGGATCACCCACGCACGCCTTCGGGTCGATCGCGATCAGGCCGCGCGGGCCGCCGTCCAGGACGTTGCCGAGATGCAGATCGCCGTGGAGCAGCACGACGTCGGCCTGCGTGTCCAGCAGTCTCTCGCAGCGCTCGATCGCCCGCCGCCAGGTGGCCGGGCCGACCCGGGCGGAGATGGCCGGTTCGGTGATGCGACGGCCGATCCGGTCGAAGGACTCCTCGAACCGGCCGCGCAGGCTCCACGGCCAGCCTTCGGGCGGGGCCACCGAGTGCAGGGCGGCGAGCAGATCTCCCCATTGCGCCGGCAGGGTCGATGACGGCAGGTGCTCGGCTTCGGTGCCCGGCTGGATCTCCTCCAGCACCATCGCGCCGGCGTCCGCGTCGGCGGCCAGGACCGCGGGCACCCGCCCCGACGGCGCGAACACCCGCAGCATTTCGAGCTGTTTGGTCAGCAGCGGCCCGTCCGGGCTGAGTTTGAGCACCGCCGGTGTCCCGTCGGACCATCGGCAGCGAAGGACGACGGACGAGGCTCCGCTGTCGAACAACTCGCCGAGTGCGAAGTCCCATCGGGAGGCCAGGCGTTCGGCGAGGGCGGGCACACCGGCGAGCCACCCTTCGGCATCGGCGCCGAAGCGGCCGACCAAACGGGCGCTGATGTCGTCCAAGTCCACTTCGGTCACTGAGAAACGTCCTCCTCGGCTCCGAGAAGGAGCAGTCCACGCCGCAGTAGGTCCGCGGCCTCTTCGAATCGCCCCTGATCGCGAAGCAGCTCTCCCGCCTTGTCGATCGAAGCGGCCAAGACGCCGCGAGCGTCGCGGAGGGCCGCTACGTCGATGGCGTGCGCGAAGCCCGCTTCGGCTGCTTCGAGGTCTCCGCGAGCCAGCGCCAGCGACCCCTGCTGGAACACGAGGGACGCGGAGAGCGGCGAGTCCGCGGGGATGGCTTCGGCCGCTTCGGAGAGTAGACCGGCGGCGTCGTCGAGACGACCGAATTCGCGGCAGACGTCGGCGAGCTCCAGCGTGACGGCGTGATCGGGCGCGGCCGCGCGTGACGCGCGAAGGTCCGCGAGAGCGCCTTCGAGGTCGTCGGCACGCCGGACCAGCGCTCGCGCGAACAGGCACCGGGCCAGCACCGGCCGCAGGGCTCGTTCGTGGAGCAGGTCGTGCAGCGCCGACACGGCGGCGACGGCGTCGGCCACCCGTCCTTCATCGAGATACGCCTCGGCCAGCCGGCGCTGGTTCTCGGCGAGTTCGGCCAGGAACTCCTCGTCGCCGCGAGCCAGCCGCAGTGCCTCTCCCGCGTGATGCGCGGCCTGGACGGTCTCGCCGAGACGGAGCTGCCCGTCGGCGAGGTACGCGTGCAGGGTCAGCAGGAGCACTGGATGCGGATGCCGGTCGAGGCTCGCGTCGAGCGCGGTCCGGAGCAGGTGCATCGCGTGGTGCGGCTCGCCCCGGCCGACCAGGACGTTCGCCCGCAGCGCGGCGGCCAGTCCCCGGTACGACGGGATGTCGGCCGCGAGTGCGGTTTCGGCGGCGGCCACCAGCCGGGGCTGGGTGTCGCCGCGGGCGAATCGCGCGAGCCACAGCCAGGCGAGTCCGGCCTGGCGGTCACGGCCGATCTCCTCCGCCCGCCGCGCCAGACGTCGCATCTTCGGCGCCGAACCGTTCCCTGCCAGGAAGTCCGCCGCGGCCGCCGCGATGTCCAGGTCGAGCCGGACGTCGTCGCGCGGCGAAGTCACGCCCAACAGCTCACCGGTGTCCATGCCGAGCCGGGTGGCGAAATGGCGCACCGCGTCGCCGGACGGCGTCCGCGCGCCCGTCTCGACGGACGAGACGTACGCGGCGGTGTAGTGGGGCTCGGCGAGCTCGCGCTGGGTGAGGCCGCGTTCGGCGCGCAGCCGCCGCAGTCGTCCGCCGACCTCCTCGCCCATGACCGAGAACGATACGACTCGTGAGATCGGCCTTCAATCACGCGAGTTCCGCCTCTGATCACGCGAGTTCGCCGTTTCCTCCCGGTGAGCCCAGGTGGTCGAAACGCGGGACTCACGTGATTGAAGGCGGAACTCATGTGATTAGGGGCGGAACTCGCGTGATCAGACGGACGACACGGGAGGTCAGCGGCCCTGCAGGGATTTCACGTTCTGGCCGAAGGTCCAGTTCCGCGAACCGTCCCAGTTGATCGACCAGGTCATCAGGCCCTTGAGCGAAGGAATGCTGCGGTACGCCTGGGAAACCAGGCTCGGCGACATGTAACCGCCGCCCGCGCCCGCCTGCGCCGGCAGGCCGGGGGCCTGCTTGTCGAAGGGAACGCGGATCGTCTGGCCCTGGATCACCAGGCCCTTGTCGAGGCAGTTGGTCTGCGCGACGAAACCCTGGACCGTCCCGGCCTGGTACGAATCGCCGGAGCAGCCGTACATGCTTCCGTTGTAGTACTGCATGTTCAGCCACCACAGCCGGCCGTTGTCCGCGTATTTCTTGACGATCGGCAGGTACGCGCCCCAGATGGAGCCGTAGACGACGCTGCCGCCGGTGACGTACGCGGTCTCGGGGGCCATGGTGAGCCCGAAGTTCGGCGGCATCGCGGCGAGGACGCCGTCGATGATGCGGATCAGGTTCTTCTGAGACGCGGAAAGCGTGTTGATGTTCCCGCTGCCGGTGAGGCCGGTTTCGATGTCGATGTCGATCCCGTCGAAGTTGTACTTCTTCAGGATCGGCACGATGGTCGCGACGAATTTGTCCGCCACGGTGGCCGAATTCAGATCGATCCCCGCGGTGGCACCGCCGATGGACATCAGGATCGTCGCGCCCGCGTCCTTGGCGGCGCACATTTCGGACGGGGTCGCGACCTTCACAGTCGCGTCCATCCCATCCTCCCATTTGGCCGTTCCGTCGGACAGGATGACCGGAAAGGCAGCGTTGATCACGTTGTATCCATTGGCTTTGATCCGGGCGTCGGTGATCGGGATCCAGCCCAGCGGCGGATGGACGCCGTTCGAAGCGCCGTCCCAGTTCTCCCAATAGCCTTGCAGGACCTTGCCCGCGGGCTTCGATTTGACCGCGCAGACCTCGGCGTCGGGCGAGGCGTGTGCCGGGCTCAGGACGACGAGTGTGGTGACGGCGAGTACCGCCGCGCCGGTGATTGCGAGCAGCCGTGAGACGCGACCGAACATACCCAGCTCCCATCTCGAAAGCGGTTTGAACGAACAGGAAGCGGCCGTTCGGCTCAACATAGGTCGCGGTGCCCGGCCCCCGCTACCGACGATCGGGTGGTCTAGACCAGATATCGAAGAGTTGTCCGAAATTCCCCCTCACGTACGAGGGCCATCCCACGAGGCCGGGTGTCCTCGTGAGATGGCCCTCGCCATTCGGATGGTCAGACGGTGATCGTCCAGCTGTCGAGCGTGCCGGTGTCCTGCGCGTAGGCGTCGTAGACCACGAGCGTCCAAGTGCCGGAAGCGGCCTCATTGGTCACCGGAACCGAGTAGTTCCGCGTGCCGAGGTCGGTACACGGAAGGGAACCGGTGGGCTTGACCGAATACGTGCTGCCGTCGGGCGCCCGCAGGCTGATCCGCAGATCCTCGGAGCAGGTGTGCGTCCCGGTGATCGACACCTTGACCGGCGACGTCGCCGTGCCCGTCGCGCTGGACGTGATCGGGCTGTTGACCGTCGCGTAGTCGTTGAGCGCGTAGTCGGTGCCGTTGGTGAACGTGCGCACGCTGACGTCGCCGACGGTGAGCGTGTACTGCGCCGTGCGGTCCACCGAGGTCCCGTCACCGGTCACGGTGATCGTGCTGGTGCCGTTGGGAGTGCTCGCCGACGTCGCGATGGTGAGCGTCGAAGAACCGCCCGACTGCACGGAAGCGGGGTTGAACGTCGCGGTGGCTCCGGCGGGGAGGCCGCTGGCGCTCAGCGAAACCGCCTGTGCCGCACCGGAAGTCGTCGTGGTGTTGACCGTGACGGTCGCCGACTGTCCGGCTTGGACGGTGCCCGAGGACGGGGTCAGGCCGAGCGAGAAGTCGGGGCCCGTCGACGTGCCGACGGCGAGCTTCCAGAGCGCGTAGCCGATCGCGTCGCTGTTCTTCTCCAGCGGGGTGTCCGGGATGTTGGACAGCGTGTCGCACGCGCGGTGGTAGCAGCTGTCGAACGCCTGTCCGGCGGTGCCGCCCCATTTCTGTTGCTGCGCGGAGCTCTTCGTGTAGCCGGCACCGGTCGCGAGGCCGCCGACCGGGATACCCGCGCTCTTGAACGACGCGTGGTCCGAACGGCCGTCGCCTTCGGTGTCGCCCTCGGTCTGGATGCCGATCGTCCGGAAGTACTCGTCGAACACCGCCTTGACCGAAGCCACGTCGTCGTAGACGAAGTAGCCCCAGTTGTCGGAGCCGATCATGTCGAAGTTCAGGTAGGTCTTGATCTTCGTGCGCTCGGTCTGCGGCAGGCTGTTGACGTAGAACTTGGAACCGCGCAGGCCGGACTCCTCGTCGGCCCACCAGCCGAAGCGGACGCGCTTGGCCATCGTCGGGTTCTCGCGGGCCAGCGTCAGGGCGACTTCGAGGATCGAGGCCGAACCCGAGCCGTTGTCGTTGATACCGGGACCGGCGCTGACGCTGTCGAGGTGCGCGCCGAGCATGATGACCTGGCTCGCGTCACCCTGCGGCCATTCCGCGATCACGTTCTGGCTCGAACCCGCGCAGCTCGAACAGGTCTGCAGCGTGACGTTGTAGCCGGCGTCGCGCAGTTTCTGTGCCACATAGGACACCGATGCCGGATAGCCCGGCCGCCCGGAGGCGCGGTTGCCGCCGTTCTGGTTGGCGATCGTCTGCAACGCGCTCAGATGCGCCTTGACGTTGGCGAGCGAGATGTCCGGTGCGGCGGTGGTGGTCGCCTGCGCGGGCGCGGTGACGACACCGAGTACGGCGGCCATGCCGACGACGGCCGCTCCTATTCGCTTTCCCCACTTCATGCCGGGGTGTTCCTTTCTGGGTGATGGTCCGTGAAGGCCTCCTTGAGGGACCCTGGGTCCCTCAAGGAGGCCTTCACGGACTTGTGGAGTCGGGAACTAGACGGTGATCGACCAGCTGGAGAGCGTGCCGGTGTCCTGCGCGTAGGCGTCGTAGACCACGAGGGTCCAGGTGCCCGCCGCGACCTCGTTGGTCACGTTCACCGAGTAGTTCCGCGTGCCCAGGTCGGTGCAGGGCAGGGAACCGGTGGGCTTGACCGAATACGTGCTGCCGTCGGGCGCCCGCAGGCTGATGCGGAGGTCCTCGGAGCAGGTGTGCGTACCGGTGACCGTCACCTTCACCGGGGACACCGCGTTACCGGTGGCGGTGGAGGAGATCGGGCTGTTCACCGTGCCGTAGTCGTTGATCGCGTAGTCGGTGTCGTTGGTGTACGTCCGCAGGTCGCCGCCGGTGCCGACGGTCAGCTTGTACTGAGCGGTGTGCGTGCCGCTCGCCGCGGTGCCGGTCACCGTGATGGTGCTGGTGCCGTCAGGGGTGCTCGCCGACGTCGCGATGGTGAGCGTCGAGGAGGCGCCGGACTGCACGGTGTCCGGGTTGAACGTCGCGGTCGCCCCGGCCGGGAGGCCGGAAGCGGTGAGCTTCACCGACTGCGCCGCACCGTTGACGGTCGCGGTGTTCACCGTGACGGTCGCCGACTCGCCCGGCTTGACCGAGCCGGACGCCGGGGTGACGCCGACCGAGAAGTCGGGGCCGGACGGCGTGCAGGAGGTCGGCTCACCGGTCGCGGCGGTGACGCTGATCGCGTCCCACGCCGCCTTGGTGGTGTTGAACTCGGTGCAGGAACCCGGGTACAGCGCGAGCGCCGCTTCGAGGGTCGCCTTGCGGGCGGCCTTGTGGTTCCAGCTGGAGGTCTTCTTCAGCAGGCCGTTGTAGAAGATCTTCGCGGCCTTCTGGATGCCGATCCCGGTGATCGAGGTGTTGTTGCAGGTCGGGCTGGCCGGCTTGCCGACCGGCGCGGTGCCCTCGGAGAGCAGGTAGAACCAGTGGTTCTGCGGGCCCGCGGCGGCGTGCACCTCGGTGTTCGGGATGGACGACGTGTAGCAGTCGGGGTTGCCGGAGATCCTGCTCGGCTTGTTCATGTAGCGGATCGGGCCCTGGCCGACCAGGTTCACGCCCTCGCCGACGTCGTAGTCCGGGACGTCCTTGGCGTTGTTGGCGTAGTGCTCGGTGATGGCGCCGAAGATGTCACCGGTGGACTCGTTGAGCCCGCCGTTCTCGTTGCCGCTGCCCGCGCCGCCCGGCGTGGTCTGGAAGATGGCGTGGCCGTACTCGTGCGCGACGACGTCCATCGGGGTGGCCTGGCGCTGGTTGTCCTGCGAGTGGCCGAAGGTGGTCGAAGAGCCGTTCCAGTAGGCGTTGACCTGGTTGAGGCCGACGTAGGCGGGGAAGCCGCCGCCGTTGCCGTTGATGCCGTTGCGGCCGAGCCATTCGCTCAGCATCTTCCACTCGGTCTGGACGCCGAAGAGCGTGTCGACACAAGCGGTTTCCAGGTCGGTGCCGGAGCCGTTGCCCCAGTTGTCGTCCGGTCCGCTGTAGGGCGAGCCGTTCTGGCGGGCACAGCTGATGTTGCTGCGCTGCGGGTCGCGCATCGTGTACGTGCCGCCGGAGTTCGTCGTGTCGATGGTGACGTTGCCGACGTAGTAGCTGTTCCCGGCGCCGAGTGTGCCGAGCTCGTTCGACGTGGACTTCTTCGCCGCGGTCGGGAGGTTCGACATCTTGACGTCGTCACGGGTTTCGAGCACCGCGCCGGTAGCGCCGTCCACGAACACGTGCAGGTTGCTCGGTGCCGTCGCCTTGGTGCCCGCGACGACGACCTCGTAGGCGAGCTTGGGGGAGTTCCCCGCCAGCACGACGAGCTTCGGCGCGACCACACTGTCTACTTTGGACAGCTGGCCGCGGGCGACCTCGGTCGCCTTCGCCGCGGAGATCCTGGCCTTGGTGTCGACCGAGATCGTCGCGGTCTCCGCCGCGCTGGTGCCGCGGACGCGTCCGGCGCCGTCGGCGACCACCACCGCGTCCCCGCCGACGACCGGCAGGCCACGGTAGGTTCGTTCGTAAGCGGCGTAGAAGAGTCCTCCGCCGCCCTGGGTCAGCCCGACGCGACGGAAGTCCTCGTTGGCTCCCCTTCGCAGGTGATCCACTCCGGCCGCGGCGGCCTGGTCGGCCGCGCTCGCGGCCACGGCGTCGGGGCTCGCGGGCTGGATGGTGGCGGTGGTCGCGTTCGCCGGGGTCACCGGGAACGTCATGCTCAGGGCAAGGCCGGCGACAGCCGCCAACCCTGTTCTGAGCCCTCGCTGAACGGTCATGTGAACCTTCCATGGGCAGGACCGTGTACCCGGACGGCCAGTGGCGCGGCGGGGAATCAGACCGGTGCGGGTGCACGGCGGGGGACGGGGAGCGTGCCCATTCGGATAACTGGAGTTATCCCGATGGACACGTCCGAGTAAAGGAGCCGCTCACAAGGCCGTCAATGGGCCGGATGGCCTAGCGGGGCGGATGAAGATCCACATGCAAGGAATAAAATCCCTGTGTAGTAAGAGTTTTTCCCGCCATGTGCGATATATGGCGACTTTCGTATGGTTTTCAGTCCGCCGGCCCGGAATCGGACATAGCGGCCGCGCGTACACCGCGCCGATAGGCCTCCGCCGCTCTTTCGATTAATCCGCGGGCTCGCAACGTGTCGCCCAAATGCAGTGAGGTGGCGACGAGCGCGCCGCGTAGTTCGGACTTTTCCTGTGCGGAGGCGGCTTCTTCGAGCAACGCGGTCGCCCCGGGCAGATCGCCGCGGGCGCGGGCGATGAGTCCCAGTAACCGGAGAACCTCGGCCCTCGCCTCGATATCGGGGGATCGATCCAGAAGCGGCCGGATCCCTTCGGCGAGTTCGGCCGCCTCGTCGAGTTCCCCTTGGCGGCGGCGGACGTCGGCGAGCTCGATCGTCGCGCCGAGTACGCCCTCCTGTGATCCGGCCTTGGCGAGCAGGTCGCGCGCGAGCCGGAGTTCGGCGTGCGCCTCGTCGAGTTTTCCCAGTCGTCGCCACAGGAAGCCACGGGCCCAGCGGCTTCGGGCGGCGTCACGGTCGTAGCCGATCGACGTGAACAGCCGAAGTGCCCGCGAAAGGTCCTTCTCCGCGCGGTCGACCAGACCGATCTCCTGCCACAGTTGCGCCGCCTGCCGGTGATAGCGCGCGGAGATGTCCTTGCGGTGGGCGGAAGGGAGGACGCGGCGGCCTTCTTCGGCGGCCCGGCGCGCCCGGCGCAGCGCGCCCATTTCGATGAGCGGATGGATCAACGCGGTCAGCAGTGCCAGTTCGGCGTCCGGGTCGCTCGCGCCGGTGCTGCGGAGTTCGGCGAGCGCCGTTTCGACGAGCGCGACCGACGCGCCCAGATCGCCCGACAGTGCGCGGCAGGCGGCCAGCCGGTTGACGATCATCGCGCGCAACCGGGGCGAAGCGGCGTCGGCGAGCTCCATGGCGTGCGCGAAACCCTTGTCCGCCAACGGGATGTCGTAACGCTGCCACTGGACTTCGCCGAGATAGAAGCGGGCGTGGCATTGGACGTCCGGCAGCCGGTACTCGGCCGCACGTCGCTCCACACGGGAGAATTCGCGCTCCGCGGCTTCGAGTCCGCCCTTCTGTAACTCGCGATACGCGGTTTCGAGGGCGGCGGTGAGTTCCTCGGCGGCACCCGGCGGCCGATCGAAGCGAAGCTCGTCCGGCGTGAGGCCGAGCCGTCGCGCGAGGTGGGAGAGCACGTCGTCCGAGGGCAGGCGGCCGCCCGACTCGACCTTGGCGAGGAAGCCGCGGTCGTAGCGGGGCTCGGCCAGCTCACGCTGGGTCAGCCCGCGTGCCCGGCGCAACCGCCGGATCCGCGCGCCGAGTGGTTCTGCCCCGTTCGGCTTGGACGGCACCCGACCACGGTAGACGATTTCCCGGCGGGGATCCGGGGTGAGCAGGACGGATACCCGCCAACAACGCCCGGATCCGGTGACTTTCGACCGCCGAAACGGACATATTGACTGGTGGCGTTCCGGACGCTAGCGTCTTGCGCCATAAAAAGGAAACTTTCTTAACTAATTCGAGCGGGGCGCCGATGATGGTGAGTTCCTGGTCCCGGACGGTGGCCGCGGTTTCGGCACTGGTCCTCGGGGGTTTGACGGTTCCGGCGGTTTCGGCCGCGGCGGCGGTACAAGGTGAGGTCCGGGTCGACCAGGTCGGCTACGGCATCACCGAGACCAAGCACGCCTATCTCCTCTCCAGCGCGCCGGGTTCGTTCTCGGTGATCGACGAACGCGGCCGGACCGTCCATCATGGACGGACCGGACAGTCGCTCGGCGCCTGGAACGCGAAGTACCCGGCGGTGTACCAGCTCGACCTGTCGAAGGTCTGGCTGCCGGGCAAGTACCGGATCGAGGTCACCGGCGAGACCAAGGCGACGTCGCCGACGTTCCGAGTGGACACCAAGGACCGGCTCTTCACGCCGCTCGTCCGCGCCACCAACGAGTTCTTCCAGGCGCAGCGCGACGGTGACGACATCATCCCCGGCAGGCTCGACCGCAAACCCTCGCATCTGGCCGACAAGCAGGCCACGGTCTACGAATGGCCCGCGTTCGGCGGTGAATTCGGTGACGAGATCACCGAACCGCTGAAGCCGTCGGGCGGGCCGATCGACGTCGAGGGCGGCTGGGTCGACGCGGGCGACTTCGTCAAGTTCACCTCGAACACGGCGTATTCGCTGGCGGAGCTGGGATACGTGCTCCGCGAGGACTACGACCGGGCGCTGGCCAAGGAGGTCAAGCTCGGTCTCGACTGGCTCGACAAGATGTGGGACGAGAAGAGCAAGACGCTCTACGCCCAGGTCGGCATCGGGACGGGCAGTGACAAGTTCGGCTTCCTCGGCGACCACGACGTCTGGCGGAACCCGCACGACGACGACCCGCTCGACGTGAAGCCGGGTGACCCCAAGTACTTCGTGAAGCACCGGCCGGTCTTCCCGGCGAACCCCGGCGGTTCCGCGCTCAGCCCGAACCTCGCCGGCCGTGTCGCCGCCGCGTTCGCGCTCGGTGCCCAGGTCGAGGCGAAGCGGAACCCGTCGCTGGCAAGGAAGTACTTCGCCGAGGCCGCCTCGGTGTTCGCGCAGGCCAAGACCGAGAACGTCGGCGAGCTGGTCACCGCGTTCCCGCACGCGTACTACCCGGAATCGTCCTGGCGGGACGACATGGAACTCGGCGCGACGCAGCTCGCTCTGGCTGCCAAGGCCCTGCGGGACCCGCGGTCGGCCGAATGGACACGGCAGGCGGCGCACTGGGCGAAGGCCTACGTCGACGTCGAAGAGAAGAGCACGCTCAACCTGTACGACACCAGCGCGCTGGCGCACGCCGAACTGGCGAAGCTCCTGCGGCACGGCGTCCCGGGTGCCGCGCTCGGCCAGAAGGAACTGGTCGGCGACCTCCGGCGTCAGCTCGACGAAGGTGTCGCGAGCGCGGCTCAGAGTCCTTTCCGGACCGCCGTCTCGGTGAAGGAATTCGACGCGGCCAGCAAGAGCTTCGGGTTCGCCGCGACCGAGCGGCTGTACGCGGACCTGACCGGTGACCGCCGGTACGCGGCGTTCGGTTCGCAGCAGCGGAACTTCACCCTCGGCGCGAACGCCTGGGGCATCTCGCTGGTCGTCGGCGTCGGCACCACGTACCCGCGGTGCCCGCACCACCAGGCGGCGAACCTCGCCGGCGAAGAGAAACTGCTCTACGGCGCCGTCGTGAACGGCCCCAACGGAGCGGAGAACTTCGAGCACATGGAGCTCCCGCCCGGTTCGAAGGAATGCAAGAAGCCCTTCGAAGCCTTCGACACCCCCGAGGCCCGCTACGCCGACGACCTCGCCTCGTGGCCGAGCAACGAGCCCGCCATCGACTTCACCTCGACGGCCATGCTCGCGTTCGCGCTGACCGGACGTTCCTGAGGCGTGATCGCGGGGCCCGCTTTCGCGGCGGGCCCCGCGTTCGCGTACCCGACAACTCCTGTTCGCGGCGATGCCGCCGCTCCGGACGGTGACGACGTCGTAGTCTTGGCGGGGTGAGTGAGACAAGCGAGTTCCCCGACGGCCAGTACCCGGAACGTCCGATCGAGCGCCACAAGGGCCCGGTCGTGCTGCGGCGGGATCGCCGTGACCAGGGCAGCACCACCGACCAGCGCCTGCTGGACTCGCGGGGGCCGAGCGACTGGGTGCACACCGACCCGTGGCGGGTGCTGCGGATCCAGGCGGAGTTCGTCGAGGGCTTCGGCGCGCTGGCCGAGGTGCCGCGCGCGGTGACGGTGTTCGGCTCGGCGCGGACCAAACGGGACAACCCGGAGTACGAACTCGGCCGCAAGATCGGCGCCGCGCTCGCGAACGCGGGCTTCGCGGTGATGACCGGCGGCGGCCCCGGCGCGATGGAAGCGGTGAACCGCGGCGCCAACGAGGCGGGCGGGTTCTCCGTCGGCCTCGGCATCGAGCTGCCGTTCGAGCAGGGCCTGAACCCGTGGGTAGACCTGGGTGTCAACTTCCGGTACTTCTTCGCCCGCAAGACCATGTTCATCAAGTACTCGCAGGCGTTCATCTGCCTGCCCGGCGGCTTCGGCACGCTCGACGAGCTGTTCGAGGCGCTCACCCTGGTGCAGACGAAGAAGGTCACGAAGTTCCCGGTCGTGCTGTTCGGCAGCGACTACTGGGGCGGGCTGTACGACTGGATCGCCAAGACGCTGCTCGCCGAGGGCAAGATCGGTGAGAAGGACCTCGACCTGCTGCACGTCACCGACGACATCGACGACGCTGTGCGCGTCGTGCAGGAGTCGTACCAGGCGTGGGAGGACACCCACTGATGGCGGCGCCGCGCCGGATCTGTGTCTTCTGCGGCTCGTCGATGGGCTTCGACCCGAGGTATGCCGACGAGGCGCGAGCCTTGGGCACGCTGCTGGCCTCGCGGGGGATCGGGCTGGTCTACGGCGGCGCCTCGGTCGGCACCATGGGCGTCGTCGCGGACGCCGCGCTCGCCGCCGGCGGTGAGGTGATCGGCGTGATCCCCGAGGCGCTGGGCAGCGTCGAGATCGCGCACGCGGGCCTGACCGAACTGCACGTCGTCGCCGACATGCACCAGCGGAAGGCGAAGATGGCGGCGTTGTCCGACGGCTTCCTCGCACTGCCCGGCGGCGCGGGGACGCTGGAGGAGCTGTTCGAGGTGTGGACGTGGGCGCAGCTCGGGCTGCACGAGAAGCCGATCGGGCTGGTCGACGTCGGCGGGTACTACGCGCCGCTGCTGAAGTTCGCCGACCACATGGTGTCGGAGGGCTTTCTGTCGGCTGGGTACCGGGACATGCTGTCGATCGACTCGGACGCTTCGGTGCTTCTGGACGGCTTCGTGGACTACGTGCCGCCGCCTCGTCCTAAGTGGGCTAAGTAGGGCTTTGGCTCGGCTCCTCGGTACATGAAGGCCCCCTTCATTGCGTCTAGCGCCGTGAAGGGGGCCTTCATGTACTTCACCCAGGCAAGGTGTGCCGGAATGTGCCAAATGTCCCTTTAGTCTCACTCGCGCGTGCAATGAAAGGCTCTTTCCTTGCAAAATTTGCAAGGAAAGAGCCTTTCATTGCAGCGGCGAGGCGGAGCCGCGAGCAGCGGGGGAGCAAGGGACCTTTGCTACCACCCCGCGCCGCCGCAACCGTCAGGCAGCGCTCTGATCAGGCCGTTTGTGGTAAGAGTCGACGTACTCCTGCCCCGAAAGCTCCAGGATCGCGTACATGATCTCGTCGGTCACCGAGCGCCGGATCGCCGGCGACGAGTCCTGCCCCTCGTACCGCGAGAAGTCCAACGGCGCACCGTAGGTCACCGTGATCTTCGCCCGCCGCGGGATCCGCTTCCCGGCCGGCTGCAGGTCTTCGGTCCCGCTGAGCGCGACCGGCACCACCTTCGCCCCGGTCGCCAGCGCCAGCGCCGCGACACCGGTGTGGCCACGGTGCAGCCGCCCGTCCAGCGAGCGGGTGCCTTCGGGGTAGATCGCGAACGCGCCACCCGCGTCGAGCACCTTCCGTGCCGCTTCGAGCGCGGCGAGACCGGCCTGCGCGTTGCCGCGTTCGACCGGGACGTAGCCGAGGCCGCCCAGGAAACCGGCCATCAGTTTGCCCTTGAGCCCGCGGCCGGTGAAGTACTCCGCCTTGCCGAGGAACTTGACCTGTCGCATCGCCGTGAAAGTGATCACGCCGGTGTCCAGCGCCGCCCGATGGTTGGGTGCCAGCAGCACCGGACCGGTGGCGGGGATGTTCTCCACGCCGCGGATCTCGGGGCGGTACAGCGCTCTGACCAGCGGGCCGAGCACGAATCGGACGAGCAGCGGTAGCAAGGTTCCTCCATCGACAGGGTGTCGGACTCCAGCATGGCACGATCACTACTCATGAGTTGGTTCGAGCGGCGTACCTGGCAGAACCCCGATTGGACGCTCGACGACATCGTCGCTGCGAAGGGTGACCGGACGGTTTCGGTCGTGCTACCGGCGCTCGACGAAGAGGACACCGTCGCCGAAGTCGTCGGCACGGTCCGCCCGTTGCTGGGCACGGTCGTCGACGAGCTGGTCGTGATGGATTCGGGCTCCACCGACGCCACCGCCGAGCTCGCCGCCCGCGCCGGCGCGCGCGTGGTGCACCGCGAGGACGTGCTCCCCGAGCTGCCGCCGGTGCCGGGCAAGGGCGAGGTGCTGTGGCGGTCGCTGGCCGCGACGACCGGTGACGTCGTCGTGTTCCTCGACTCCGATCTCGTCGACCCCGATCCGGCGTTCGTGCCGACCCTCCTCGGGCCCCTGCTCTGCGAGGAAGGCGTCCACCTGGTCAAGGGCTTCTACCGGCGGCCGCTGCGGCTGGAGAGCAGCGGCGGCGGCCGGGTCACCGAGCTGCTGGCGCGACCGGTCCTCTCGGCGCTGCGCCCGTCACTCTCGGGGCTGATCCAGCCGCTTGGCGGCGAGTACGCCGCGACGCGCGAGTTCCTCGAGTCGGTGCCCTTCGCGGCCGGGTACGGCGTAGAGATCGGGCTCATCCTCGACGCCGAAGCGCGCTACGGCCTCGAAGGGCTCGCTCAGGTCAACCTCGGCGTACGCAAGCATCGCAACCGCTCGCTGCTTCAGCTGGGTGTGATGGCGCGTCAGATCCTCGGGACGGCACTCGCGCGCTGCGGCATCAAGTCCGACGACCCGGCCCAGCTCACGCAGTTCGCGCAGGTGGGTGACGAATGGCTGCCGGAGGTGGCCGAGGTGTCGGTCAGCGACCGGCCGCCGATGCGCGAAGTGCGCGGCCTACAGGCGTAGGACCTCGTCGAACCCGGCCACCTGCGACTCGCGATGCGTCACGAGGACGACGGTCCCGCGCGCGGCGGCGAGCACGTCGGCCAGGACGGCGTCACCGTGCGCCGGATCCAGACCCTCGACGGGCTCGTCCAGGACGAGAATCGGCGGTGCCGAGAGCGCTGCTCTCGCCAGGATGAGCCGCTGGCGTTGCCCACCGGACAACGCGTCGCCGTCGGAGCCGACTTCGCGATCCAGCGGCAGATCGAATCCGGCCGTCGCGCACGCGTCGAGCAGTTCGGCGTCGGAAGAGCCGGGCTTCGCGAGCAGCAGGTTCTCGCGGACGGTCGTGTGGAAGACGTGCGCGTCCGCGAGCGCACCCGAAATCACCGACGGCAGCAGCGCCGGGTCGTAGGTGTCCAGCGGCTTCCCGTTCAGCAGAGCGTGCCCGGACGTCGGCGCCACGGATCCCAGCAGGACGTTCAGCAACGTCGTCTTCCCCGCCCCGCTCGGCCCCACGATCCCGATCCGCTTGCCCGGCGGCAGGTCGAGGTCGACGCTGTCCAGCGTCGGAGCCCTGCCCGCGAAGTGAACGCCGACGCCTTTGAGCCGCAGATGTCCCGGCTCGGGCACCGCGGTCCCGCGCGCGGGCGGCGGTTCGGTCAGCAGCGCGCGCACCCGCTCGGCCGACGCGCGGACCTCGACCCAGCGCTGCGCGGCCGCGGTCAGCGGCAGGACCAGCTCGAACACGGCCAGCGCGCCCAGGGCCAGTGCCGCGGTCAGCGGCGCGGAAACCCCGGCGGTCAGCGCGATGGCGACGCAGGTCAGCAGCTGGACGAGGATCCCGGCCGCGGTCAGCAGGCTCGTGCGGTTCGCCGTCGTCCGGTCCCGCGAAGCAAGGGAATCGACAGCAGCGTGCGCGGAGTCCACAGTGGACTCGTGGACGCCGTAGGCGATCAGCTCGCGCCGCCCGGTGATCAGTTCCACGGTCCGTTCGGCGAGGTCGGCCCGGGCCGGGGCGCTCGCTCCCGCCGCCGCGCGGGTGATCCGCACGCACAGCCACGGCAAGCCGATCCCGGCGACGGCGAGCCCTGACGCGAGCACGAGCCCGGCGGCCGGGCTGACGATCAGCGCGACCGTCGTCGACACCGCGCCGACGAAGGCGGCGACACCGGCGGGCAGCAGGCAGCGGAGGATCGCGTCCTGCACGGCGTCCACATCGGACACCAGACGCGTGACGAGGTCACCGCCCGAATGCCGCGAGACCCGGTGCGGCAGCAACGACGTGTACACGCGGGTCCGCAGGGCGCCGAGATAGCGCAGGACGACCTCATGCCCGGCGAGCCGTTCCGCGTAACGCAGACCGCCGCGCAGCAACGCCAGCGTCCGCACGGCGACGATCGCCACGGTGAGCGACGCCAGCGGCGGCTGCTCGGCCGCCTTCAGCAGCAGCCACGCGGCAGTGGCCATCAGCGCCAGTCCCGCCAGCTCGGCCCCGGCCGCGATCAGTCCGGCACGGGCCAGCCGTACGACGTCCTTTGTGGACACTCCCCAGACGTTCACACCAGTTCCCGTTCTCGTACGGCGCCATCGTGGACTTCGAGGACGCGGGTGGCAAGCGCGGTCATCGCGGGCCGGTGGGCGACGAGTACCGCGGTCCGGCCGGTGAGCAGTTCCCGGGTCGCGTCGAGCACGGCCGCTTCGGTCCCCGCGTCGAGCCTGGCGGTCGGCTCGTCGAGCAGCGCCAGACCCGCCTCGGTGCGCGCCAGCGCCCTGGCGAGGCCGAGCCGTTGCCGCTGACCGGCCGAAAGCGGCGCGCCCAGTTCGCCGATCCGGGTCCGGTAGCCGTCGGGCAGGCCCCGCACGACCTCGTCGAACGCCGCCGCGCGTGCCGCGGCCTGGACGTCCGGCACCTGGCCCATGGCGATGTTCTCCTCGACGGTCCCGGTGAACAGCGTCGGCCGCTGCGGCACCCACGCCGTCCCGGCCCGCCACCCGGCCGGATCCAGCTCGCGCAGGTCGACGCCGTCGACGAGGACCCGGCCGGACGTCGGCGTGACGAAGCCCAGCAGCACTGCCAGCAACGTGCTCTTGCCGGAACCGCTGGGGCCGACGAGCGCGACGTGCTCACCCGATTCGATCGTCATGTCCACTTCGGACAGTACGGTCTCGTCGCCGAATGCCACGCTCACCTTCTCCAGCGCGATCCGCGGCGCACCGCGGCCGGCCACGAGCGAACCGGGGACGACGTCCTCCGAACGGACGGCCAGCGCTTCCCGCAGCGTGGCGAGCCCTTCCGCGCTGGCGTGGAACTTCGCCCCCGCGGCCCGCAGCGGCAGATACGCCTCCGGGGCGAGCAGCAACACGAGCACCGCGGTGTGCACGACCATGCCGCCTTCCAGTAACCGGAAGCCGATCGGCACCGCCACAAGCGCCACCGAAAGCGTCGCCACCAGTTCCAGCACCAGCGCGGACAGGAACGCGACCCGCAGCGTGCGCATGGTCGCGTCGGTGTGCGCGTCCGCCATCGCCCGCACGGTCTTCGCCTGCGCCTCCGCGCGGCCGAACACCTTGAGCGTGCCGAGCCCGCGCACGACGTCGAGGAAATGCCCGCCCAGCTTGGAAAGCAGCGACCATTGCTTGGCGGTCTTCGCCTTCGTGTGCTGTCCGACCAGGATCGCGAACACCGGGATCAGCGGCAGTGTCGCGGTGATGATCAACGCTGACGACAGATCCGCGGCGAACAGCCGGACGAGCACCGCGACCGGGATGATCGCCGAGAGCACCACCGTCGGCAGATACCCGGTCAGGTAGGCGTCGCTCGCGTCGATCCCCTTGGTCACCAGGGTCGCGACCTTGCCCGGGTTCTCCGCCTCCGCGCCGAGAAGCCGTTTGCGCAGCCCGGATTTGACCTTCGCCGCGAACCGGCCGCCGACGGAACCCTGGACGCCGGCGAGCAGCGCACGCACCGCGATGGCGGCGACGAGCGTCCAGGTCACACCGCCGCCGGTGAGCAGCGTCGCGAGACCGTCGGCCTGGACGAGGATCGCCGCGGCGGTCAGCGTTCCGAGGACGGCCAGTACGCCGAAGTGGCGCCGCAATCCGGGAAGGGGAGGCATCTCGGGCTCCTAGAAGTGCAGCAGCGAACGCTGGTCGACGCGGGTGTCGTGCCTGCGCCAGGTCACCCATTGCACGGCGGCGATCGCCACGAGCGCGGGCGGCAGGACGAAGGTGAGCAGGCTGAGCATCTCGGTACTGGTGGCCGCCTCCGTGAGGCTCAATGAGAAGCCTCCGTCCACAGAGGACACCAGCGCGTCCGGCAGGCGCAGGGTTCCGACCGCCAGCACCGGTGACGCGGACAGCGTCATCGTGGCGACCAGCGCAGCCTTGTGCCGTCCCGCGCGCAGGGCCGCCGCTGCAACACCCAGCGCGCCGAACGCCAGCACGATCGCTGGCAGCACCGACCACGACGCGGTGGTCTCGACGGCGCCCCAGCCGACCGCCACGACCAGGAACGCGAGCGCCGGCGCGAGCAGGGCCTTGGCGATCCGGTTCGCGCGGGCGGTGAACTCGGCGGGTGCCCGGACGGCGAGGAAAGCCGCTCCCTGCAAGGCGAACAGCGCGACGAACCCGGCACCCCAGAGCAGTGCGTACGGGCTGAACACCGCGAGGACGTCGCCTGCCGGTTTTCCGGCCGCGTCGAGCGGGAGCCCGAGCACGAGGTTGCCGAGGAACACGCCCCACGACACCGCCGTCACCCAGGCGCCGACGGTGATCGCCAGCGTCCAGGCGCCGCGGCCCGCGTCCGGCCGCCTGCTGCGCAACTGCACCGCCGCGGTGAACGTGACGAGCCCGAGCAGCAGGGTGACGACCGGAAGGTACGCCCCGGAGAACACTTTTCCTTCCAGATGCGGGAAAGCGCCGAACAGGACACCGACCGCGGCCACCAGCCACACCTCGTTGGCCAGGAAGAACGGGCCGAAAGCGCCGAGCACGCGCCGTCGCCCGGCCTCGTCACGGCTGAGCCTGCCGAGCAGCATCCCGACGCCGTAGTCGTAGCCTGCCAGCGCGAAATAGCCGGCCGTCAGGAAACCGAGCACACACCACCAGAGGATCACCATCGGTCAGACTCCGCTCAGGACGGGAAGTTCGGGACGCGGCGCGGCCGCTTCTTCGCTCGCGTCGGGGCCGCGTTTGGCGACCCGTGACATCAGCACCCAGTCGGCGATCGCGAGCGCCGCGAACAGCACCGTGAACGCGATGAAGGAGAACAGGATCTGTCCCGCCGGGATCGACGCGACGGCGTCGGCGGTGGTCAGCTGCCCGCGGATCAGCCACGGCTGACGGCCGATCTCGCGCACCAGCCAGCCGAGGATCGCCGCGACGAACGGCAGCGGAATGGCCAGCACCATCACGTACAGCAGCGGCCGCACCTTGGTGATCCAGTTCCGGAACAGCAGCAGCGTGCCGAGCATCGAGGCGAGGAAGGCGATGAACCCGATCTGGATCATGAAGCCCAGCGACGCGCCGACCAGCGGATCAGGCGACTTGAGCTTGTCGGGGTGGTACTCGCCCAACGGGCCGAACTGGCCGAAACCGAAGCCGATCACCAGCGTGCTGCCGACCAGCGAGGCGAGCACGCCGATCCGCATCGAGCGCTGGAAGAACTCGATCTCCTTGGTGCGCTTGATGAAGTGGTACGCGCTGACGCCGACCACGAAGAAGCCGCCGGTCATGAGCGCCGCGCTCAGCACGTGCGGCAGCGAGCTCATCAGTGCCGGGTTGGTGAACAGCGCGCCGAAGTCGTCGAGCTTCAGCACGCCGTTTTCGGCGTGCGTGCCGACCGGGTTCTGCAGGAACGAGTTGGCCACCATGATGAACAGCGCCGAGGCGTACGCGGTCAGCGTGACCAGCCAGATCAGCGTCAGATGGACCCATTTGTTCAGCCGCCCCCAGCCGAAGATCCAGAGCCCCAGGAAGGTCGATTCGGCGAAGAACGCCACCAGCGTCTCGATGGCCAGCGGAGCGCCGAAGACGTCGCCCGCGACCGCGGACAGGCCGGTCCAGGTGAGTCCGAACTGGAATTCCATCACGATTCCGGTGACGATTCCCAGCGCGTAATTGATCACGTAAAGCTTGCCCCAGAAGCGAGTCATCCGCGTGAGTTCCGGCTTTTCGCCGAACGCGGAGCGTGTCTGCATCACCGCGACGAGTGTCACGAGCCCCAGTGTGAGCAGCACGAACAGGAAGTGGAACGAGGTCGTCGTCGCGAACTGGAGTCTCGCGATCGGGAGTGCGTCCATGCCGAAGCACTGTATACGTAGGCTGGCTACATGTAGCCACTAAATCTATGAAATCGGGGTGATCTCGGGGACATTCCCTGAGGCCGGTCCGGGAAAGTCCCGGCTACCCTGGCAGGCGGCGATGTGTAGACTGTCTATCTATGAAGGCCGACAGCCTGCGCGGGCACCTCGACGCGCTGCTCCTCGCCGTCCTCGACGGCCGGAAGCTGCACGGATACGCCATCATCGAGGCGCTCCAGCTCCGCAGTGACGGTGCGCTCGACCTGCCGACGGGCACCGTCTACCCGGCGCTTCGCCGGTTGGAACGCGCCGGATTCCTCGCCAGCGAATGGGACGTCGTGTCCGGCCGCAAACGTCGTACGTACAAGCTCACCCGCTCCGGGCAGAAGGCCCTGGCGGCGGAACGGGCGGAGTGGCAGGAGTTCACCACCGTGATCGGTGGTGTCCTCGGGGGGAGCACGGCATGACCACTATCGAGGCCTACATCGGCGATCTGGACACGAGATTGCGCGGCTCGGCGGGGGCGAAGGCGGATCTGCTCACCGAGGCCAAGGACGGTCTGATCGACGCCGCCGAGGCGTATCGCGAGGGTGGTGTCGACGAGGCGGAGGCCGAACGCCGTGCCGTCGCCGATTTCGGCCCGGCCGCCGTGATCGCCCGCGAGTACCAGGCCGAGCTGGCGTTGCGCGGCGACATCGGCACGTTGTGGAAGGTCATCGTCGGTATCCCGCTGATCCAGGTGGGCTGGGAGCTGGCGCGGATCTGGACCTACGGCGACTGGAGCCGGAGCGGGAATTCGCATCCGGAGTGGTACATGTCCGTCATCGAACTCTTCGGCGTCCTCGTTCTCGTTCCACCCGTGATCGGAGTGGTCGCGCTGTTCGGGACGCGACGGCTGGGGCGCAGGCTCGACAGTGTCCGGCTGGGGAAGGTGACGCGGTGGACGGTGGGTGCCGCGGCGAGCACGAACCTGCTGGCGCTGCTGCTGCTCACAGTGGGCACGGCGGCCCTCGATCCGTCCAGGCTGAACGTGAGCCTGGTGTGCAACGTGCTGGCGATCGGCTGGGTCGCGTTCAGCTTCTGGCTGCTCCCGCCGGCCTTCCGGCCCCGGCCCGCGCTCGCCGCATGAACGCGATCGAGGCCTACATCGGCGAGTTGGACGGCCGCTTGCGCGGGCCGCGGTCGGCGAAGGCCGATCTGCTCACCGAAGCGAGGGACGGTCTGGTCGACGCGGCCGACGCTTATCGCGAGGGTGGTGTCGACGAGGCGGAGGCCGAACGCCGTGCCGTCGCCGATTTCGGGCCCGCCGACCTGATCGCTCGTGACTACCAGGCGGAATTGGGACTCCGGCGCGACATCCGCGTGCTGTGGGAGCTGATCGCCGGTGTCCCGCTGCTGATCCTCGGCTGGGATTTCGCACGGGGCTTCGGTGACTGGTCGCGGTTCGGCGACGCGCCGTCCTGGTACCACCGCGCGATCGGTGCGGCCGACACACTCGCGGCGCTGTCCCCGGCCATCGCGGTCGCCGGGTTGCTCGCGGCACGTCTGCTTTCGCGGCGAGCGGGTGGCCCGCCCGTCGCCCGCGCGGTCTCGTGGTCGCTGGCGGGCGCGGTGGGTCTGAACCTGCTCGCGGTCGCGACGTACGGCGGCGCGACCGGACTGCTGGAACCCGCGCGCATGCTCGTCAGCGTGCCGTGCGCGGTCATGTCCGGAACCTGGATCCTGTTCAGCATGCGGCTCGCGGTCGCCGCGCGGAGTCGGAGAGCCACGGCATGACGGTGATCGAGGCGTACCTCGGCGAACTGCGCACCCGGCTGGACGGCCCGGCGTCGGCGAAGCGGGATCTGCTGCGCGAGGCACGGGACGGGCTCAACGACGCCGCGGACGCGTATCGCGACGGCGGTTGGAGCGAGCACGAGGCGCAACGGCGCGCGGTCGCCGATTTCGGGCCGGTGCATCTGATCGCACGGGACTATCAGGCCGAACTGGGGATGCACAGCGGCACCCGCACCCTGTGGAAACTGATCCTCGGTGTGCCGATGATGCAGCTCGCCTGGGAGTTCGCCCGCAAATGGACCTTCGGTGACTGGTCGCAGCTTTCGACGCCGACGCCGGGTTGGTACAAGTACGTCGCCCAGTTCACGCACGGCTCGGTTTTCATCGTGCCGATGCTGGGTGTGATCGCGCTGCTCTGCATGCGCTGGCTTTCCCGGCGGATGGACGGCGCAAGGCTGGTCAGGACCGCCGGCGTGCTGATCGGCGAGGCCGTCGGGCTGAACCTGCTTTCGGTGGCGCTGCTGGTGATCGCCACGGGGTTCATCGACGCGTCGAGACTGTTCCTGTCGGTGCCGTGCGGCATCCTCATGGTGCTCTGGGTGGTGCTCAGCGTACGACTCGCGTTGCTGGCGCGACGATCGTGGCGTTCGTGTGCCACGATCGTGGCGTGACGACCGCCCTGATCTATCTCGTAGTCATGCTGCTGGTGGCCGCTGTGGTGTTCTTGCTGGCCGCCGTGGTGTTCGGCAGGGGCGAGGAGCTGGCCCCGCTGCCGCCCGGCGGCTCGCCGACCAGGCTGCCCGCCGAGGACATCACCGCCGAAGACGTCCACGCCGTCCGCTATCAGATGGTGCTGCGCGGCTACAAGATGTCCGAAGTGGACTGGGTGATGCGGCGGCTCGGCGTCGAGATCGAGGACCTGCGGGCCAAGGTGGCCGAACTGGAGGCCGAGCGCGAGGGCGCCAGGTGACCGATGTCGTCGTCTCCGTCGACGTCGCGGTACCGGCCGGGACGGCTTGGCTCGCCCTGACCGACTGGGAACGCCAGGGCGAATGGATGCTCGGCACCGAGGTCAAGGTCGTCGAGGGCAACGGGCGCAGCGTGGGGTCGAAGCTGTCGGCGTTCACCGGTGTCGTGGGGATCGGCTTCACCGACACCATGGAGATCACCAGCTGGGAGCCGCCGCTGCGTTGCGTCGTGCGACATACCGGCAAGATCGTGCAGGGCACCGGGGTCTTCCAGGTGATCGAGAAGGGGCCGCATTCCTCGACGTTCGTCTGGGCGGAGCATCTGCGGCCCCCGTTCGGCGTCGTCGGACGGCTCGGCTGGCCGGTCGCGAAACCGGGCTTCGAACTGGGACTGCGGTTGTGCCTGCAGAGATTCGTGAAGTACGCGGAGGGGTACCGGGTTGGCTGAGGCGGGTCTGCTGGGCGCGGACGGGATCAAGCGGTGTTCGTGGGGCAACTCGGCCCCGGACTACGCCGAGTACCACGACACCGAATGGGGCGTCCCGCTCCACGGCGACGAAGAACTGTACGAGCGGCTGTGCCTGGAGTCGTTCCAGTCCGGGCTTTCGTGGATCACGATCCTGCGGAAGCGGGAGTCGTTCCGGAAGGCGTTCGCCGGGTTCAAGCCGGAGAAGGTCGCCGTCTTCACCGACGACGACGTTTCCCGCCTCATGGAAGACGCGTCGATCGTGCGGAACCGGGCGAAGATCCTGGCGGCGATCAACAACGCCAGGGCGATCGAGGAACTCGACGGTTCGCTGGACGACCTGCTGTGGTCGTTCGCGCCCGATGCTCATGTCCGGCCCCCGACGATGGCGGACGTCCCGGCGATCACCGACGAGTCGAAGGCGATGGCGAAGGAACTCAAGAAGCGCGGCTTCGTGTTCCTCGGGCCGACGACCTGTTACGCGCTGATGCAGGCGACGGGGATGGTCGACGACCACGTGAAGGACTGCTTCCGGGCCGCGTCGTGAGTGGCGTTTCGGGTTAGAACCCGAAACGCCACTCACGAGGCCCCAAGCGCTACTTGCCCTGGAAGTTCGGCTTGCGCTTGCCCACGAAGGCCTCGACGGCCTCGGTGTGGTCGGCCGTCGCGCCGAGCGCGGACTGCGCGGCGTCCTCGGCGTCCAGCGCCTCTTCGAGCGAGGACTCGGCGGCGACCGCGAGGACGTTCTTGATCTTCGCGTACGCGACCGTCGGGCCGGCCGCGAGCTTCGCGGCGACCTTCTGCGCGCGGGCGGCGAGTTCTTCGTCCGGGACGACCTCGCCGACCAGGCCGAGCGCCAGCGCCTCGGCGGAATCGACCGTGCGCGCCATCAGCATCAGCTCGGCCGCGCGGCCGAGACCGATCAGCCGCTGCAACGTCCACGACGCGCCCGAGTCCGGGCCGAGGCCGACGTTCGCGAACGCCATCAGGAAGTTCGCCGACGTCGCCGCGATCCGGAGGTCGCTCGCGTACGCGAAGGCCGCGCCCGCGCCGGCCGCCGGGCCGTTCACCGCCGCGATGACGGGCTTCGGCATCCCGACGATCGTCTTGACGATCGGGTTGTAGTGCTCCTTGACCGTGTGTAGCGGCGCGGGGTCACCCGCCTGCAGCAGCCCGACGTGCTCCTTCAGGTCCTGCCCGGCGCAGAAGGCCTTGCCGGAACCGGTCAGCACGACCGCGCGGACGCTGTCGTCGGCCGCGGCCTCGGTCAGGCCCGCCAGCAGCAGTTCCTTGAGTTCGACGGTCAGCGAGTTGTACGCCTGCGGCCGGTTCAGCGTGAAGGTGCGCACGCCATCGGCGTCGGCGGTCAGCAGAACGTCGGATGTGGTCACGGGATCTCCTAGTCGGCGAAACTGCGGTCTGAGACGAAGTCTTTCAGCCTCGCGAGCCGCATACCAGCACCGATACGGCGGCAAAAGATCGGTCCGCGTTCGCGCTCGGCCGCTGATGAGGGACAATGGACAGTAGACCCGGCTGGCTTTGACGAGCGCGACCCGGGCGCGCCGGTTGAGACGGAGGGAGCACGCTATGGCGGCCATGAAGCCCCGGACCGGAGATGGTCCCCTCGAAGTGACTAAGGAGGGGCGGGGCCTCGTGATGCGCGTACCACTCGAAGGTGGTGGGCGCCTCGTCGTCGAACTCTCCGCGGAAGAAGCGAAGGATCTCGGCGCGGCCTTGCAGGAGGTCACCGGCTGAGCCGGACCGCACCAACGTTCAACCACCCGCACCCCGGTCTCCCTTCGGAGGCCGGGGTCGCGGTTCATCTGCGCCCGGAGGTCGCTCACTGTGCGTAACCCGCTACCCCCCGTTCCGGGGAAGCTGCTCGAACTCGAGGTCTCGGACGACCTAAGGCGCGGTACGCCGCTGGCCACGCTGATCGCGGCGCCGTCCGAAGAGGACGGTGACGCCGGACTCGCGGAGATCGGCGGCGTGCGGCCCACCGGCAAGGCCGGTGACGTGCAGACCGTGCCGACCGGCGGCGTCCGCTGGCTGGCCGGCGTCGGAGACGGCGAGCCGAAGCAGTACCGCAAGGCCGGTGCCGCGCTGGTCCGCGCCGTTTCGTCGGCGCTGGAGGAAGACGTCAAGGCGGGCCAGAAGGCGTTCCGTGCCTTCGCCGTCGAGCTGCCCGAGGACGCGGGCACCGAGCACGTCGAGGAGCTCGCGTTCGGGCTGCTGCTCGGCGGTTACCGGTTCACGGTGACGGCCGAGGACCCGAAGCCGAGCCTGCGGACCGTGCGCTTGATCACACGCCACGAGCACGCCGCGGACGCCTTGGAGCGGGTCCGCGAACTCGCCGCGGCCGCCGCGTTCGCGCGCGACCTGGCGAACACGCCGTCGAACATCAAGACCCCCGCCTGGCTCGCCGACACGGCCGTCCGCGTCGCCGGCGGCCTCCCGAACCTGACCGTGACGGCCAGGGACGAGAAGTGGCTGGCCGAGCAGGGCTTCGGCGGCGTCCTCGCGGTCGGTGGCGGTTCGGCCGCGCCGCCGCGGCTGATCGAACTGGAATACCGGCCGCGCGGGGCGACGACGCATCTGCTGCTGGTCGGCAAGGGCATCACCTTCGACACCGGCGGCCTTTCGATCAAACCGGCCGACGGCATGCACCTCATGCGCACCGACATGGCGGGCGGCGCGGCCATCATCGCCGCGGTCCGCGCGATCGCCGCGCTGCGCCTGCCGGTCAAGGTGACCGCGCTGGTACCGGCCGCCGAGAACCACGTATCCGGTTCGTCGTACCGGCCCGGCGACATCGTCCGGCACTACGGCGGCAAGACGACCGAGGTGGGCAACACCGACGCCGAGGGCCGCATGGTCCTGGCCGACGCCCTCGTCTACGGCATCAAGAAGCACAAGCCGGACGCGGTGATCGACGCGGCGACCCTGACCGGCGCCATGAAGGTCTCGCTCGGCGTCCGCACCGGCGGTGTCTTCGCCACCGAGGACGCGCTCGCGGAGCGGGTCACGAAGGCGGGCGAGCGGGTCGGCGAGGCGTGGTGGCGGATGCCGCTGCTGGAGGACCTGGCCGAGACCGTGCAGGGTTCGCTCGGCGACGTCCGGCAGGCGCCGGGCGGCCCCGGCGGCATCGTCGCGGCGCTGTTCCTGCGCGAGTTCGTCGGGGACGTGCCGTGGGCGCATCTCGACATCGCCGGCCCCGCGCGGGCCGACAAGACCTACGCGGACGTCGTGCCCGGGGCCACCGGGTTCGCGGCGCGGACGCTGGTCGAACTGGTCGCTTCTTACGCCTGACCTGCGGTTTATCTGCGGGGTGGTAGCAAAGGTCCCTTGCTCCCACCCCGCAGATCGACCTTCGGCATGGGCTGGGTCGGCGCGTCCCCGGCGTGGGCGGTGAGCCGCCGGGCGATCCCGGTCGCGGGACCGGTCAGGTATCGGTACACGAGCCACGCCGTCACGGAGCCGAGGACGAGCCCGGCGAGTACGTCGTGCGGGTAGTGCGCGCCGACGAAGACCCGCGAGAAGCCCATCAGCACCGCACCCGGGAGCACCCACGGCGCGAGTCGCCGCCAGGCGAGTGCCAGCCCGACGGCGGCCGCCGCCCCGATGGTGGAGTGGTTGCTCGGGAAGGACCAGTCGCCGATCGGCGGGCAGTCGACGAGCGTCACGAGGTTCCGGCACGGCCGGTCCTCCTGGATCACGCTCTTCAGGCCTTCGCTGATCAGGTACGCGATCGCGGTCGCGGCGGGCGGCAGCAGCGCCACGGCGATCCGGGCGGGCGAAGTGCGCGCCCGCCACAACATCCAGGCGAAAAGCCCCGCGAAGACGAGCAGTCCTGCTTCGGTGAACAGGATTCCTGCCGCCTGAAGCCAGCTCGGGCTTTCCTCCGCCAACTCCACGATGTCGTCGTACATTCACCCGAAGTTAGCGAAAACAACGCGCCCGCGGGGTGGACGAACGGCAGGGATCGACCCTGACGATCGTCACCAGGGGTGCGCGCGGACCCGTTCCCGGAACCGCAGGACGGCGGGCGGCAGGACGACGTCCCTGCGCCAAGCCAGCCCGATGGTCCGGCCGACCGGCGGTACCAGCGGGACTTCGGCGACACCCGCCGGGCTGCCCGGCTCGAAACGGGGGAGCAGCGCGACGCCGAGCCCGGCCGCGACGAGGCCTCGCACGGTGTCGGACTCCTGCCCTTCGAAGGCGATCTTCGGCTCGAAGCCGGCCGCGGCGCACAGTTCGTCGGTGATGGTGCGGAGGCCATAGCCGGTCTCGAGGAGCACGAACTCCTCGTCCTTGAGGTCCTCGATGGCGGCGCTGGGCCGGTCGGCCAGGCGGTGCGACGTCGGCACGGACAGGAAGATCTCCTGCTCGGACAGCACGGCGGTGTCGAGCAGCGGATCGTCGACGGGGGCGGGTGCGAGCAGCGCGAGGTCGAGCTCGCCACTGGTCAGCCGGTCGACCATGTCCTGACGTGAGCCCTGGACCAGCGTGAACCGGACTCCCGGGTGGTCCGCGCGATAGCCGCGGAGCAGCGTGGGGACCAGCGACCGGCCGAGCAGGTGCAGGAAACCGAGGACGATGTGCCCGGATTCGGGGTCGACCTCCTCGCGGGCTTGGCGGACCCCGGCGTCGACGGCGGCGAGCGCGCGCTCCGCGGCGTCGGCGAGCAGCTCGGCGGCCCGGGTGAGCCGGATGCCGCGGCCGTCGGGGACCGTCAGCGGTGCGCCGAGGGCCTCGCCGAGCGCCGCGATCCGGCGGCTTACCGTGGGTTGCGGGACACCGAGCAGTTCGGCCGCGCGTGTGACGTTCGTCGTGCGGCGCAGTGCGGTGAGCAGAGCGAGCTGGGGGGCTAGCTGGGCGGTCATCCTTTCATTCAGCACGGTATCGATTGTGGCAGATGAGCGTATTAGACGTATCGTTTAGCCAGGCTTAGCTTCGAGGTCGTGCCTGCCCCCGGAACCACCCGCCGCGTGACGATCGCCGTCGCCGCGGCCGGGATCTCCTCGTTCGCGCTGCTCTACGCGCCGCAGCCGGTGCTGCCGCAACTGGCCGAGCAGTACCACCTCGATCCCGGTGGCGCCTCGCTCGCGGTGAGTGTCGCGACCGGCGCGCTCGCGATCGCCGTGCTGCCGATCGCGGCGCTTTCGGAGGTCGTGGGGCGGCGTCCGGTGATCATCGCCTCGGTGGTCGCGTCGGTAGTGTTCGGTTTCCTGCTGCCGCTGGCGCCGAGCTATCCGGCGCTGCTCGTGCTGCGGGCACTGCAGGGGGTCGCCATCGCGGGGTTCCCCGGCGTGGCCGCGGCCTACCTCGCGGAACGGCTCGGCAAGGCCGGGCTGGCGGCGGCGGTGGGCGCGATGATCGCGGGGAACACCGTCGGCGGCATGGTCGGACGGCTCGCGGCCGGGTTCACCGCCGGACCGTTCGGCTACCAGGGTGCGCTGCTCGTGGTCGCGGTGATCGGGCTGGTCTGCACGGTGGTCACGGTGCTGGCCCTGCCGCCGGGGGAGCAAGGGACCTTTGCTACCACTTTCGCGGATCGGCGCAGGTCAGAGCGCTTTCGCGACCAGGGCAAGGCGGTGCTGGCCGGGCTCGGCGCGGCCGTCCGGAAGCCGGTCCTGCTGGTCCAGTACGCGGTCGCGCTACTGGCGATGGGCTCGTTCGTCGCGCTCTACAACGCCGCCGGTTTCCGCCTGACCGGCGAGCCGCTGAACCTCTCGCCCGCGATCGCGTCACTCGTCTTCCTCGCGTACGCGATCGGCTCGGTCTCGTCGGCGACGGCGGGCAAGCTCGTCGGCCGCTTCGGGCGACGCCGCGCGCTCGCCGGTGCCCTGCTGCTCACGATCGCGGGCGCCGCGCTGACGCTGTCCGACTCACTGCCCATGGTCGTCGCTGGGTTCGTGGTGCTGACCGGCGCGTTCTTCGCCGCGCACGCCGTCGCCAACGGCTGGGCCGCGGCGGAGGCGCCCGAGAACGCTCGAGGCCAGGTGGGCGGGCTCTACACGCTTTCGTATTACCTCGGCAGCAGCATCGGCGGCGCCGTCGGCGCGAGCGTCTACGGGCACGCGGGCTGGACCTGGCTGATCGTGCTCACCGCCGCCTGGCTGGCGCTCGCCGCGGTGGCCGTGGTCGCGGTGGTCCCCAAGTCCGTGAAGGCCTCCTTGAGGGACCCAGAGTCCCTCAAGGAGGCCTTCACGGAACGGGTCTGAAAGTGGTAGCAAAGGTCCCTTGCTACGCGATCGCGGCGACCAGCAGCCCGCCGCCCACCGGCAACAGCGCCGGGACCAGCCGCTCGTCCTCCCGGAAGGCCCGCGCGACCTCCCGGAGCGCGAGGGTGTCCGGATCACGCCGTGAGGGATCGGTCACCCTGGTCCCCGAGACGTTGTGGAACGCCAGTATCCCGCCGGGCCGCAGCAGCGCGACGGCCTTTTCGTAGCAACTCGGGTACTCGACCGGCGCCGAATCGACGAACACCAGGTCGTAGCCGCCGGGGGTGAGCCGGGGGAGGACGTCGAGCGCGCGCCCCATGATCAGCCGGGTCCGCCCCGGCGGGTAGCCGGCCTCGCGGAACGCCGCCCGCGCCGCCCGGTGGTACTCCGGCTCGATGTCGATCGAAGTGAGGATCCCGTCGTCGACCATGCCGCCGAGCAGGCACAACCCGCTCACCCCTGCCCCTGTCCCGACCTCGACGACGGCCTTCGCCCGCAGCGTCGTGGCCAGAAAACGGAGAGTCGCGCCCGCGCCCGCGCTCAGCGGGCCGCATCCCAGATCGGCCGACCGCGCCCGCGCGGCGGCCAGTACCTCGTCGTCGGGGACGTAGCCGTCGACGAGATCGGCGTCGGCGGCCTCGGCAGGCGAGCCCGCATGCGTCCCGGAATTCACACGCGGAGGTTAGCGCTGCCTATCGCCAAAAGAGCAGAAGACTCCTGGTAACGACTTCTCAGCCTCCTCTCAGTCCAGTCTCACTAGAAACATAAGCAGGCCGGACAGACTGGTCCTCGACAACGGGAACACCGTGCACATCGCCCGCGTTGGGTGGAGTAGTTGGGAGAAGACGCTGATGGAGGTGCCTACTTCCCCGATGCAGGACACGATGCAGGACCAGCACGCGGACCAGGTCACGCCGGTGACGGTGGACGAGGCCGCATGGACGCCGCCCTCGTGGGACGAGGTCGTGCGTGAGCACGCCGACCGCGTGTACCGGCTGGCATACCGCCTGACCGGTAACGCCCACGACGCCGAGGACCTGACGCAGGAGACCTTCATCCGGGTCTTCCGCTCCCTCGCGTCCTACAAGCCCGGCACGTTCGAAGGCTGGCTGCACCGCATCACCACGAACCTCTTCCTCGACATGGCCCGCCGCCGCTCGCGCGTGCGGATGGAAGGCCTCCCCGAGGACACCGACCGCATCGTCGGTGACGACCCGAGCCCCGAGCAGGTCTACTCGGACACGCATCTCGACCCGGACCTGCAGGCCGCGCTCGACGAGTTGCCGCCCGAGTTCCGTGCCGCGGTCGTGCTGTGCGACGTCGAAGGCCTCTCGTACGAGGAGATCGGCGCCACCCTCGGTGTCAAGCTCGGCACCGTGCGCAGCCGGATCCACCGCGGCCGCCAGGCGCTTCGCGCTTCTTTGGAGCGTCGTCGCGCCGCGGCGCAGGAGTCTGCGAAGGTGGGGGTATGACCGCACCGCGAGGTTGGGGACTCCCCGAGTCGCATCTGCTTCCGGACGCCATCGTCGCCTTCGTGGACGGCGAGCTGACCCTCGGCGCCCAGGACAGGGCTTCGGCGCATATCGCCCGTTGCCAGTCCTGCGCCGCCGAGGTGACCGCCCAGCGCCAGGCCGTCGCGGCCGTGAAGCAGGCGGGAGCCCCGTCGATGTCGGCGGGTTTCCTGGCCAGCCTTTGCTCCATCCCGCAGAACACCGAACTTCCCGGCACGCCGGACAACCTGGCGATGACCGCGGACGGCCAGCTCGTGGCCATCCAGCGGCCCGACCGGGTCGCCGGCCTTCGTGACACCGGCGTCTTGGGCGGTACGGGGGTTTTGGGAGGCACCGCGCCGTTGGGATCATCGGCGCCGCTGGGCCATTCGCCGAACGTCCTCGGCGGCGGGCGGTTCGGTCTCGCCCGGCGGAAGTACGCGCAAGGCGCCGGAGTCGTCGTTTCGGGCCTGGTGCTGAGCGCCCTGGCCCTCGTCGCGACCTCGGGTGACGGCACCGAAGACCAGCCGGCCACCGGTTTCACCCCGCCGCAGGGCGTCAACGCCGGGCTGCTGCCCGCGCAGCTGGGCGGCGGCACCCAGCCGGAACCGCCGCGCAGCACCACGCCGAGCCCGAGCACGTCCAGCCGGCCCATGCCCGTCTCGGCCCGCTGATCTGCTTCGTCAGGGTTTGACGAAGCAGATCGTCGCGCTCTTGAACTTCTGCGTCGCGCCGTACGCCGAGTAGGAGATCACTTCTTCTGTGCCCTCCTTGCACGGACTGTTCACGTAGCTGGCCTTGTCGAACACCTCGCTGATCTTCAGCCGCGCTCCCGAGCAGTTCACCAGCGGCGGCGGGGTCTTGGTCTTGATGTCGTCGAAACACAGGCCGACCTGGGCGTTGATCCCCAGGCAGAGTCCGACGCCTTCCCCGCGCAGCGGCGTCGCCACCGAGTAGCTGTAGAAGCCCTCCGGGCAGTCGCCCTTGACCGTGCCCTTGACGCTCACGACGTACGGCGTCTGCGGGTTGTCGCAGGCGGCCTTCACCGCGTCGGCCTCTTTGCCGGCGCCGGTCAGCTGGACGCAGTCGCCGGCCTCCACCTTGCTGGCCTGCTTCTCCGGCCCCGCGACCGATTTCATCACGACGACCAGGCCGATCCCGCCGCCGACCACGACGAGCGCCGCCACGAGCAGCAGCACCTTCAGCTTGGTGGACATGCCCTTCTTCTTGGGTGGCTGCTCTGGCCAGCCCTGATGCTGCGGCCATTGCTGGTGAGGGACGTTCTGGGGCGGATAAGGGGCGCCCGGGTTCTGCGACATGGCCGTCAGAGTGCCACAAGTGAGACATCTTCGCGGCAAGCGTCACATTTCTGTCCGGTGCGGGGAATCAACGCGCACTTCACCGTGGTCACGGCAGAATCCACGGTGAGGCTTGGCGTACTCTCGCGTCCGGCCAACCTGATCTCAGCCCCGGGGAATGATGACCGAGCAGCCGAACGCGAAACCGCAGCAGCCTGGTGACCCGGCGGGGGATCGGCTGGCACCGCGCCCGCTGGCCCGGCCCGCCGTCGATCCGGCGCAGGCGGCCACGTTCGGGAGGCCGCATGGCGTCGATGGCGCCTTCGACAAGCTGTACCAGCCCAGTCCGAACGGACAGCCCGCGCCGGGCCTGAATCTGGCGCCGCCGACGCCGGAATCGCTCGCCGAAGCCTTCCGCCGCCCGCCGGGCGCCGAAGGTGTCGTGCTGGAGCGGCCGCACGGGACCAACGGTTCCGGGCCGTCCTCGAACGGCGCGGAAGATCCGCTCTGGACCACGACGTCGGACCCGTGGCGTGATCCCGGTTCCGGCGCGGTGCTCGCCGGGCCCGCCGTGCAGCAGGACACGGAAGAAGAGAAGCAGGCGAAGCGCCCGCAGGGTGCGCTGCTGAGCCTTCCGGAGGTCCTCTTCGGGCGGCGTGTGCAGACGAAGGCATTGGCGATGCTCGCCGCGGTCGCGCTGGTCATCGGCGCGGTCGGCGGGCTGATCGGCTGGTGGTTCGCCGACACCGGCACCGAACTGACCGGTCAGGCCAGTATCTCCGAGGCCGACGCGGCCAAGGAGCGGCCGGCGGGTTCGATCGCGGACATCGCCCACCGAGTGGCGCCCGCCGTGGTTTCCCTCGAAGTCTTCAAACCCGGCGCCGACGCGGGCCAGCAGGGCTCCGGTGTCGTCATCGACAACCAGGGCTACGTACTCACCAACGAACACGTGATCTCCGCCGCGACGGCCGACGCTGCCACGAAGGTCACCGCCGTGTTCTTCGACGGCAAGCGCGTCGAGGCGAAGGTCGTCGGCGCCGACGCCAAAACCGACCTGGCCGTGGTCAAGGTCGACGTCAAGAACCTCACCGCGCTGCAGGTCGGGAAGTCGTCCGACCTGGCCGTCGGCGACTCGGTGATCGCCGTCGGTTCGCCGCTGGCGCTGCAGAACTCGGTCACCGCCGGCATCGTGAGCGCGCTCAACCGCCCGGTGACCGCGGGCGGCGACGGCGGCAGCGCGCCGGTGATCTACGAAGCCATCCAGACCGACGCGGCGATCAACCACGGCAACTCGGGTGGCGCGCTCGTCGACGCGACCGGCGCGCTGGTCGGGATCAACTCGGCGATCCGCTCGTCCAGCGCCGAAGGCGGCAGCATCGGCATCGGATTCGCCATCCCCAGCGACTACGCGGTGAAGATCGCGAAAACACTCATCAAGGACGGCAAGGTCGTCCACCCCGACATCGGCATCAACGCTTCGTCGACCGTCGCGGGCTCCAGCACCATGGGCGCGCAGGTCCGCAACGTCGCCCCTGGGGGCCCCGCGGCCTCGGCGGGGATCAAAGAAGGCGACGTCATCACGGAAGTCGGCGGCCGGCTCGTGCGCGACTCGGCGGAACTGCTCGTCGCGGTCCGCGCTCGCGAAGTCGGCGAAGTGGTCCCTGTCCGGCTTGTCCGGGATGGGTCTTCACTTGTCGTGGACGTGAAACTGGCCTCGGACTAGCGAGTTCGGACGGGTACCCTGAACGGGGAAGACGCCGAGGCGGAGGTTCACACGGGTGTTCGAGAGTGTCGGCTGGGGAGAGATCCTCATCATCGTCGTCGCGGGTCTTTTCATCCTCGGTCCGGAGCGGCTGCCTGAAGCGGCGTCCTGGGTGGCGAAGAGCGTCCGCAAGGTCCGCGACTTCGCGACCGGGGCCAAGACGCAGCTGCGCGAGGAGATGGGCCCGGAGTTCGATCAGCTGCGCAAGCCGCTGGAGGATCTGCGCGGCCTGCGGAACTTCGACCCGAAGCGGGTCGTCACCCAGCACCTGTTCGACGGTGACACGGATCCGCTGGGGCTCAACAACGTCAACGGCACCAACGGGGCGAACGGCGCCAACGGTGCCTCGAAGCCCAACGGGCACCCGGCGCCGGCTTCGCAGCCTGAGCCGCTGAAGCCCGGTGAGCGCCCTCCGGTCGACCCGGACGCCACCTGACCCCCAACGCATTTAGTCCTCTGGATGCGATCCTTGCGTGCGCAAGTACCGCATCCAGAGGACTAAATGCATGAGGAGGGGGACGGTCAGCGGCCCGCGGGGGTGACGTTCAGCATCATCCCGGCCAGCCCGCGCGCCCGGACGGTCAGCTTCTTCGCCGCCTCCTTGAGCACGAGCGACGCCGGCGCGTCCGGCTCGGCCAGCACGATCGGCGTGCCCGCGTCGCCGTTGGAGACCACGCGCGGGTCCATCGGGACCTGTCCGAGCAGCGGCACCGTCGAGCCGACCGACTTCGACAGCGAGTCGGCCACGGACTGCCCGCCACCGGAGCCGAAGATCTCCATCTTCTGCCCGTCGGGCGTCTCCAGCCACGACATGTTCTCGATGACCCCGGCCACCCGCTGCCGCGTCTGCAGCGCGATCGCGCCTGCGCGCTCGGCCACCTCTGCGGCCGCCTGCTGCGGCGTCGTGACGACCAGGATCTCCGCGTTCGGGATGAGCTGCGCCACCGAGATCGCGATGTCGCCGGTGCCCGGCGGCAGGTCCAGCAGCAGGATGTCGAGGTCGCCCCAGAACACGTCGGCGAGGAACTGCTGCAGCGCGCGGTGCAGCATCGGCCCGCGCCACACCACGGGGGTGTTGCCCGGGGTGAACATGCCGATCGAGATCACCTTCACGCCGTGTGCCTGCGGCGGCATGATCATGGTGTCGACCTTGGTCGGCTTCTCCCGCGCGCCGAGCATCCGCGGCACCGAGTGTCCGTAGATGTCCGCGTCCACCACGCCGACGGACAGCCCGCGTTCGGCCATCGCGGCCGCGAGGTTCACCGTCACCGAGGACTTGCCGACGCCGCCCTTGCCGGACGCGACGCAGTAGACGCGCGTCAGCGAGCCCGGCTGCGCGAACGGGATCACCGGTTCGGCGGCGTCACCGCGCAGGGATTTTCGCAGCTCCGTGCGTTGCTCGTCGCTCATCACGTCGAGCTCGACCCGGACGTCGTTGACGCCGGGGAGCTTCTTGACGGCTTCGGTGGTGTCGTTGGTCAGCGTCGCCTTCAGCGGGCAGCCGGCGACCGTCAGGTAGATCCCGACGGTGACCACACCGTCCGAGCCGACCTCCACGTCCTTGACCATGCCGAGTTCGGTGATCGGTTTCTTGATCTCCGGGTCGTACACGGCCTTCAGCGCGGTGCGGACATCGTCGACGCTGGGGAGTTGCTGCGTACTGGTCACAGGTCCATGTTACGTACCGGTAGGCGTGCGGTCGGGTTTGGCCTTGCGGGGCTTGGCGTCAAGATCCTCACGGAGCCGGTCGAGCTCGCCCCGCAGGAAGTCCCGGGTGGCGACCTCGCCGAGCGCGATCCGCAGCGACGCGAGCTCCCGCGCGAGGTATTCGGTGTCGGCCTTCGTCTGCGCGGCACGGTTCCGGTCCTCGTCGAGGGAGACGCGGTCGCGGTCGTCCTGCCGGTTCTGCGCCAGCAGGATCAGCGGCGCGGCGTACGCGGCCTGCGTCGAGAACGCCAGGTTCAGCAGGATGAACGGGTACGGGTCCCACCGCAGCGAGACCGCGACCAGGTTCAGCACGATCCAGACGATGACGATCAGCGTCTGCCAGAACAGGTACTTGCCGGTGCCGAGGAACCGCGCGATCCGTTCGGTGAACCGGCCGAACGAGTCGGGGTCGATGTTCAGCCTGAACCGGCTCTGGCCGCGGGGCTGGTCGAGCCGCCGCCCGGACGTCAGTTCAGGCACGTTCGGCCTCCTCGGTGATCTCGCCGGTGATGTCGTGCAGCCCGGTCTCGCGCCAGTCCTCCGGGAGCAGGTGGTCGAGCACGTCGTCGACGGTGACCGCGCCGAGCAGATGGTCCTCGGCGTCCACCACCGGCCCGCAGGTGAGGTTGTAGGCGGCGAAGTAGCGCGTGACCTCGGACAAGGTGGCCTTCGGTCGCAGCGCGGGCAACTGGGAGTCGATGGCGGCCGCCACCATCTCCGCGGGTGGCTCGCGCAGCAGCCGCTGGAAGTGGACGACGCCGACGAAGCGCCCTGTCGGCGTCTCCGTCGGCGGACGGCAGACGAACACCATGCTCGCCAGCGCCACCGGCAGGTCCGCGTTGCGGATGTGCGCGAGCGCCTCGGCGATCGTGGCGTCCGGGGTCAGCACCACCGGCTCGGGGGTCATCAGACCGCCCGCGGTGTCGGAGGAGTACTCCAGCAGCCGCTTCACCGGCGCCGACTCCTCGGGTTCCATCAGCTCCAGGAAGCGGTTCTGCTCGGCGGGCGCCAGTTCGGCCAGCAGGTCGGCGGCGTCGTCGGGGTCCATCGCTTCGAGGATGTCGGCGGCGCGTTCCTCGGCGAGATAGGACAGCAGTTCCTTCTGGTCGTCCTCGGGAAGCTCCTCGATGACGTCGGCGAGGTGCTCGTCGTCCATCGCGTCGGCGACCTCGTGCCGTCGTTTGAGCGGCAGATCGCGGACCGTGGCGGCGACGTCGGCCGGGCGCATCGTGTCGAACAGCATCAGCAGTTGCGCCGCGCCCTGGGTCTGGCCGGTCAGATCGGTGAGCCCGAGCCCGGACACCTCCGACCACGGCAGCACCTGCATCGCCGAACGCCGCCTGCCGAGCCCGAGCCTGCTCGACCGTTCGCGGATCGCGAGCTTCGCGAGCACCCAGTCCCGCGTCCGCGTCGGTTCCATGGCCGCGTCGACGACGGTGATCCTGGTGTCCGAGCCCGCGAGCGTGGCGTACGCGTCGAAGAGCTGCCCGACCACGAGCACCTCGTTGGGCCGCTGGTGGAAGCGCCGCATGTTCACCGATCCGGTGGCGAGCGTGACCGCGCTGGGCTCGATCGAGGTCACCCGCAACATCGGCACGAACACGCGGCGCCTCGTCGTCAGCTCGACCACGATGCCCAGGATCCGCGGCGGCTGCTGATCGAGGCGCAGGCCCGCCACCAGGTCCCGCACCTTGCCGATCGATTCGCCATCGGGCCCGAAAACCGGCAAACCGGCCAGCTGAGCTGCGAATACCCTGTTCACGGCTGCCATGCCCGAAGGTTATCCGCTCCCGGGGCCCGCGACGATTCGTGTGATCACCGCAATGCCCAGGCCGCGATTCCGGGGACGGCGGCGTAGGCCGGGTCTTCGGCGATGGTCTCGGGCGAGGCGCCCTCGGCGAGGTCTTCGTACAGCCAGGTCCAGTTCTGCACCGCGCGCACGAGCGTCCACGCCCGCGCCCGTTCCGCGTCCACCCCGGCCGCCGCGCAGAACCACTTGAGCTTGTCGTCCATTGTGGACTCTTCCGCGCGGTTCCAGAGGATCGAGATCGCGCCGAACTCCAGATCACCCGAAAGCGGCTTCGGGTCGATCACCAGCCACGGTTCGCGCGTCCCGGCGAGGACGTTCTCGAAGTGCAGATCCTCGTTCACCATCAGCTCACCGGCTTCCGGCCCGAGGTTCACGCAGATTTCCACCGCCGCGTCGAGGTACTTGCGCTCGAACGGTTCGCCCAGTTCGCTCCAGGTCTCCGGGAGTTCGGTGACCAGCTCCGCGGCCTCTTCCCGAAGAGAACGCTGCAGTGCTTCGGGAGCGGGGACGGCCAGCCGCCGCGCCAGCGCTCCGACCGTCTCGACGGCCTCCTGGATCGGCTCCGTTTCCAGCGACCGGGTCGCGTCGAGCCGCTCCAGGAGCAGCACACCGTCCTCGGGCACGTTGTCGTACATCAGGACCGCGCCCTGACCGGCCCAAGTGGACAGTGCGAGCGGTTCGTCGTCGGACTCCTCGTGCGGCCAGCCGAGTTTGAGGATCGCGGGGGAGCCGTCCGTGCGGCGCACGGGCTGCGCGACACCGACGAAACCGTGCATGGCCTCGCCGTCGTATTCGAGTTGCCACTTGGCGGTGTACTTCTCGGCGAGGAACGGGAGGGAATCGAGCCACTCGGCGGCTCCGGGGCCGAGGTCGGCGGCGCGGTCGAGGAACTTGGGCGGGATCTTGAAACCGGTCACGAACCCACCTTGGCAGGCCTGTCCACCGTGTTTCCCCCGTGACTCGCCGGGCGTACCGTGAACAGCGAGAACAACCCCGGGAGCAGCCATGGTGGTGGAGATTCTCAGTGCGGTCGCCGTCGCGGGCGGAGCTTGGCTCGCGGCCAGCCTTCGCGTGGTGAAACAGTACGAACGCGGTCTCGTGTTCCGGTTCGGGCGGGTGCGCCCGGCCATCCGGGAGCCGGGGCTCGCGCTGCTCGTGCCGATCGCGGACAGACTGCAGAAGGTCAACATGCAGATCGTCACGATGCCGATCCCCGCACAGGACGGCATCACCCGCGACAACGTCACCGTGCGGGTGGACGCGGTCGTGTACTTCAAGGTGATCGACCCGGTGCTGGCCGCGGTCAACGTGCAGGACTACCGCTCGGCCGTCGGGCAGGTCGCGCAGACCTCGCTGCGGTCCATCATCGGCAAGAGCGACCTGGACGACCTGCTGTCCAACCGCGAGCGGCTGAACGAGGGCCTGGAGCTGATGATCGACAGCCCGGCGCTGGACTGGGGCATCCACATCGACCGGGTCGAGATCAAGGACGTCGCGCTGCCGGAGTCGATGAAACGCTCGATGTCACGCCAAGCCGAAGCCGAACGCGAGCGTCGGGCGCGGGTCATCTCGGCCGACGGCGAACTGCAGGCGTCGCACAAACTCTCGCAGGCGGCGGCGACCATGGCCGACACCCCGGCGGCGCTGCAGCTGCGGCTGCTGGAGACGGTCGTGCAGGTCTCGGCGGAGAAGAACTCGACGCTGGTTCTGCCGTTCCCGGTGGAACTGCTGCGCTTCCTGGACGCGAACACGCCCAAGAAGGAGGCGCTTCCGGAGGACGCGCCGGCCAATGGTCAGGTGGCGCCGGCGCCGAGGGAACCGGGCGACGTGGGTCAAGTTCCGTGAGCGGTATCCGGGTTGCGAAAGCCACTTTCGCAACGTTGAAGGTTGCGAAAGTGGCTTTCGCAACATCGGCCGTGACCGGGCCCGGCCCCGCCCGGACGAGGCCCAGCGCTAGTCGAGCTCGCCGTTCACCCCGAGGATGATCATCGTCCCGATGAACCCGACGTACAGCGCGATGACGATGTACGCGATGACCACCGCCGCGAGCGCGATGCCGCGTCCGCCCGCTTCGCCGCGGTTCGCCTTCGCCAGCCCGATGTGCCCCAGGATCAGCCCGACGATCACGGTGACGCACGAGCAGATCCCGACGAGCGAGCACACCAGCCCGGCGATCGCCATCCCGTTGTCCTGCGAACGCGGGGGTGCCGCCATCGCGTACGGGTTGTACGGCTGCGGCGGCGGATAAGCGGCAGGCAACGGCACGGGCGTGTACACCGGAGGAACCGAAGTGTCCGGAGCCGTGAAGGGCGGTGGGACGGGCTCGGCGGTCAGCGGGTCGATGGTCTGCCCGTACGTCTCGACCGGGACGGGAGTCTGCTCGGGAACAGGAGCCGGGTCGGGCGCGGAAGCCGAAGGCACCTCGAACGGGGCGGGCGGCACGAACGGCGGGGGCGGGGTGAACGGCTCCGGCGGCTGGAACGGCTGCGGGCTCGACGCGGTCTCGGACGCCGAGGACGCGGAAGTCGGATCCGAGAAGGTGTTCGAGTCGGTGTAGGACGACGTCGACGGTGTGTCCTGCGAGTCGGAACTGCTCATCCGGTTGGCCCCCTGGTTCGTGCGGGACACCACCGTATCGTCCGGGGACGGGTCACGAGACGCCCGCGGCACCGATCGCGAGCACCACGAAGATGAACCACAGGATGACCGGGATCAGCCACAGCCCGGTGACGACGTACCCGATGATCATGCCCGCCTGCGCCATGCCCTGGCCGCCGGCTTCACCGCGTTTGGCCTTCGAGAGCGCGATGTGCCCGAAGATGATCCCCAGGATCGCCGGGAAGCACATGAGCAGCCCGATCAGCGAGCACACCAGCGACGCCACCGCCATGCCCTGGTCCGGCGGCCGCACATAGGCCTGCTGGACGTAGTACTGCTGCGGCGGCGGTTGGTACGGCTGGAGTCCGTAGGGCTGCTCGAACTGCCCGGACGGCTGATGCCCGTACGGCTGCTGTCCATACGGGTCGTGCGGATTCGTCATGCTGGTCCCCTCGTAGACGAGGACCGTATCGCTACCGGAAAGCGCCGTGTTTCGCGGCGACGTTGAGCAGGACCGGGATCGCGATGGCGTACAGGACGATCATCAGGTAGCCGACGATGAACGCGGCGAGCGCCATGCCCTTGCCGCCGGCCTCACCGCGCCGGGCTTTCGCGAACGCGACGTGCCCCAGGACGATCCCCGGGATCACGGACACCAGCCCGATCAGCCCGAAGAGTGAAAAGATCAAGGCGACCGTCGCGAGGCCGGAATCCTTGCTCCGCGCCGGAGGCTGGTTCGGGAAGGCGTACTGCTGTTGCGGCGGGAACCCGCCGAAAGGCTGCTGAGCCACGTTTCGTCCCCCTCGGACTGTGATCGGCTTGTCACTGTAGTGGCATGCTCACGGATGGCGTACGCGTGACTGCGCTCATAGCGAGGTCCCACGTCAGACGGCATACTCACCGGTAACCCAGCGCCGGGAGCCCGGTGCGCGCGAATTTAGGAGCAGCGATGGCTCGCCTCGCCCAGACCGCCGGCTTGACCGACGTGCAGTCCGAAATCCTGGCCACGGTCCGCCAGTTCGTGGACAAGGAGGTCATCCCGCGCGCGCAGGAACTCGAGCACTCCGACACCTATCCCGCCGAAATCGTCGAGGGGATGAAGGAGATGGGCCTGTTCGGGCTCACCATCCCGGAGGAGTACGGCGGCCTCGGCGAATCGCTGCTGACCTACGCGCTCGTGGTCGAGGAGATCGCGCGCGGCTGGATGAGCGTCTCCGGCGTCATCAACACGCATTTCATCGTGGCGCACATGATCAAACAGCACGGGACGCCGGAGCAGAAGCAGCACTTCCTGCCGCGCATGGCGACCGGTGAGGTCCGCGGCTCGTTCTCGATGTCCGAGCCGGACCTCGGTTCCGACGTCGCCGCGATCAAGACCCGCGCCCGCAAGACCGACGACGGTTACGTCATCGACGGTTCGAAGATGTGGCTGACCAACGGCGGCAGCTCCAACCTGATCGCGCTGCTCGTCAAGACCGACGAAGGCGCGGAGAAGGCCCACCAGAACCTCACCACGTTCCTGATCGAGAAGCCCGAGGGCTTCGGCGAGGTCGCGCCCGGCCTCACCATCCCCGGCAAGATCGACAAGATGGGCTACAAGGGCGTCGACACCACCGAAGCCGTGTTCGACGGCTACAAGGTCGGTGCCGACAAGGTCCTCGGCGAAGCGCCGGGCAAGGGCTTCGCGTACATGATGGACGGTGTCGAGGTCGGCCGGGTCAACGTCGCCGCCCGCGCCTGCGGTATCGCGATCCGCGCGTTCGAACTCGCGGTGGAGTACGCCCAGCAGCGCAAGACCTTCGGCAAGGCGATCGCCGAGCACCAGGCGATCGCGTTCAAACTCGCCGAGATGGCCACCAAGGTCGAGGCCGCGCACCTGATGATGGTCAACGCCGCCCGCCTGAAGGACTCCGGCGCGCGCAACGACGTCGAGGCCGGCATGGCGAAGCTGATCGCGAGCGAGTACTGCGCCGAGGTCACCCAGGACTCGTTCCGCATCCACGGCGGCTACGGCTACTCCAAGGAGTACGAGATCGAGCGCCTCATGCGCGAGGCGCCGTTCCTGCTCATCGGCGAGGGCACCAGCGAGATCCAGAAGACCATCATCAGCCGCGGTCTGCTCCGCGAGTACAAGTCCCGCTCCTGAACGTTCGCGCCTTTCGCCCGTCCTTGAGAAGATGGACCAGGACGGGCGAGAGGTGATTACGTGAGTGCTCCCTTTGGCGGAAGCGGCCGGACCGCGGGTGGGCTGCCCAGGCTGCCGACACCGCCTTCCGGCTGGCCGATCGGTTCCTACGCGACGTACGGCGAAGCCCAGCAAGCCGTCGGCTTCCTCGCGGAGAAGGAGTTCGGGGTCACCGACGTGACCATCGTCGGTGTCGACCTGATGCTCGTCGAGCGCGTCGTCGGCAGGCTGAGCTGGGGACGGGTGCTGGGCACCGGCGCGGTGTCCGGCGCGTGGTTCGGCCTGATCATCGGGCTGCTGCTGGGCATGTTCAACAACCAGGGTTTCGCCTGGCAGCCCATGATCGGCGGGCTCGTGCTCGGCATCCTGGCGTGGACGGTCTTCGCCGCGATCAGCTACAGCATGTCCCGCCGCGACTTCTCCTCCGCGAGCCAACTGGTCGCCGGCCGTTACGACGTGCTCTGCCAGCCGCGTTCGGCCGAACAGGGCCGTGAGCTCCTGGCCCAGCTGGCGTTGGGCGGCCGCCCCGCCGGATGACATTCGGCGGTACTCGTTCACCTGTTCGTCGTGCAGTCCGCTGAATCGTTACCGATACTGCTTGCGGGCGGTGATCGCCCGGAATAGGTTGCACAACACCAGTCGGGCGGTCATGTACTCCAGCGTGTCCGCCCGAGCACTAGCACGTCGGGGTGCTGGCGCGCGGGCTTCTTCAACGCGTCCTAGTGCCGCCGTTCCCCAGGCGTGCGCGGGTGAGGAGGCCTCATGGGGAAGAGGATGAGCGCGAGCCGGAGGGGCCGCTCACCAGGCCGCACCGGCTCGCTACTCGGCGCGACAGCGCTGACGGTCGGCCTGCTGGCGGGCTGCGGTTCGGATGCCGGACTGAAGATCAACGTCTACTACGCGCCCGAAGACAATTTCCAGTCCGTTGTGGACGATTGCACGAAGGCCTCGGGCGGGCGGTACGAGGTCGTCTACAACAAGCTCCCGCGACCGGCCGACGGCCAGCGGGAACAGATGGTGCGCCGCCTGGCCGCCGGGGACGATTCGCTCGACGTACTGGGGCTGGACGTCACGTGGGTCTCGGAGTTCGCCGAGGCGGGCTGGATCGACGAATGGACGGGCGAGGCCAAGGCCGAGGCGACCGAGGGTGTCCTCCCGGGACCGCTCGAAACCGCCACGTGGAACGGAAAACTCTACGCGGCGACCAAGAACACCAACGTCCAGTTGCTCTGGTACGACGACCGGCTGACGCCGACGCCGCCGAAGACCTGGGACGAGATGATCGACCAGGCGAAGGCGCTCAAGGCGCAGGGCAAACCGGCGAACGTCGTGTTCACCGGCGCGCAGTACGAGGGCCTCGTCGTCATCTACAACACGCTCGTCGAGTCCGCGGGCGGGAAGATCCTTTCCGACGACGGCAAGTCGGTCGTGATGGACGCCGGCGCGATCAAGGCACTGGAGATGCTCAAGAAGGTCACCACGGCCGGGATCACCGACCCGTCGCTGACCAACTCGAAGGAGGACGAGGTCCGTCAGTCCTTCCAGCGCGGCAACGCCGCCTTCGAATTGAACTGGCCGTTCGTCTACGCCTCCTACGCCAAGGAGAAGAAGGACGAGCTGAAGCACTTCAAGTGGACCACCTATCCGCAGCTCGAAGCGGGGAAGCCCGCCAAGACCACGATCGGTGGCTACAACCTGGCGGTCAGTTCGACCTCGAAGCACAAGGCCGAGGCCACCGAGGTCGCGCTGTGCCTGCGCAGCGCGAAGAACCAGAAGTTCTCCGCGCTCAAGGACGGCGTCCCGCCGACGATCGAATCGCTCTACACGGACACGCTGCCGCTCGACGCGACGGCGCCGCAGAGCGACGACAACCCGAGCATGGAAACGAAGTACCCGATGCGGGAGACGATCCTGGACGCGCTCAAGGACGCGGCGGTCCGTCCGCTGACCCCGGCGTACCAGAACGCTTCGACGGTGTTGTCGAAGGTGCTTTCCCCGCCTTCTGAAATCGATCCGCAGAAGACGGCGGAGAAGCTGAAGGAACAGCTCGCCGACGCGCTCCAGTCGAAGGGAGTGATCCCGTGACCGTGCAGGAGACCGCCGGTTCGGCGACCGCGAGCAAACCGGGCAAGAAGGCGAAACCGGTTCTCAGCGAAGGAAAGAAGGCCGAGCGCAGACTCGGGCTGTGGTTGTGCGCCCCGGCGGCGATCGTGATGATCGCGGTCACCGGGTATCCGATCATCTACTCGATCTGGCTCTCCCTGCAGCGCTACGACCTCAGGTTCCCGGCGCAGCAGGAGTTCGTCGGCCTCGACAACTACATCGCGGTGCTGTCCAACGGTTATTGGTGGACGGCGTTCGGGACGACGATGGGGTTGACCATCGTTTCGGTGGTGATCGAGTTCGTGCTGGGCATGGGCCTGGCGCTGATCATGCACCGGACGCTCGTCGGCCGGGGCCTCGTGCGGACGGTCGCCCTGATCCCGTACGGCATCGTGACCGTGGTCGCCGCGTTCTCCTGGTACTACGCCTGGACGCCGGACACGGGTTATCTGGCCAACCTGTTCTTCCCGGACAGCGCGCCGCTGACCGAATACTGGCCTTCGCTGGCGATCATCGTGCTGGCCGAGGTGTGGAAGACGACGCCGTTCATGGCGCTGCTGCTGATGGCGGGGCTGGCGCTGGTGCCGGACGACCTGCTGAAGGCCGCGTCGATGGACGGCGCGACGGCGTGGCAGCGGTTCACGAAGGTGATGCTGCCGGTGATGAAGCCGGCGATCCTGGTGGCGCTGCTGTTCCGCACCCTGGACGCGTTCCGCATCTTCGACAACATCTTCGTGCTCACCAACGGGGCGCAGGACACGTCGTCGGTGTCGATGCAGACCTACAACAACCTGGTCAAGGGGTTGAACCTCGGGATCGGGTCGACGATGGCCGTGCTGATCTTCATCACGGTGGCGATCATCGCGTTCATCTTCATCAAGGTGTTCGGCACGGCCGCACCCGGTAGTGACAATGGGGGTAAGCGCTGATGGCCATCGGTGGAGCGGTCACTCCCGGCCGCAAGTTCAAATGGGGCCTCGTCGACCTCCTGGTCCTCGTGTTCGCGCTGTTCCCGGTGCTCTGGGTGGTCTCGCTTTCGTTCAAGACCAAGGAGACCTTGGACGACGGGAACTTCATCCCGTCGGAATGGACGTGGCAGAACTACGCCGACATCTTCGAGACCACGGAGTTCATCAGGGCACTGGTGAACTCGATCGGCATCGCGATCATCGCGACGGTGATCGCGGTCGTCCTCGGCACGATGGCGGCGTACGCGATCGCGCGGCTGGACTTCCCCGGCAAGCAGGTGCTGGTCGGGATGTCGTTGCTGATCGCGATGTTCCCGCAGGTCTCGCTGGTGACGCCGCTGTTCAACATCGAACGTGAGCTGGGGTTGTTCGACACCTGGCCGGGGCTGATCCTGCCCTACATCACGTTCGCGCTGCCGCTGTCGATCTACACGCTTTCCGCGTTCTTCCGGGAAATCCCGTGGGAGCTGGAAAAGGCGGCGAAGATGGACGGCGCGACCCCGGCGCAGGCGTTCCGGAAGGTGATCGCGCCGCTGGCGGCACCGGGCGTGTTCACCACCGCGATCCTGGTGTTCATCTTCTGCTGGAACGACTTCCTGTTCGCGATCTCGCTGACCTCGACCGAGGCCTCGCGCACGGTCCCGGCGGCGTTGTCGTTCTTCACCGGGTCCTCGCAGTTCGAAGACCCCACCGGGACGATCTCCGCGGCCGCCGTGGTGATCACCGTCCCGATCATCCTGTTCGTGTTGTTCTTCCAGCGTCGCATCGTGGCGGGGCTGACGTCCGGTGCGGTGAAGGGCTGACCCATGGCTGAAATCGTTCTCGAAAAAGTGTCCAAGAAGTACCCCGACGGCGCCCTCGCGGTGTCCGAAGTGGACATCACGATCGCCGACGGTGAGTTCATCATCCTGGTCGGCCCGTCCGGCTGCGGCAAGTCCACGACGCTGAACATGGTCGCGGGCCTGGAGGACATCTCCTCCGGCGAACTGCGTATCGACGGACAGCGCGTCAACGAGAAGGCGCCCAAGGACCGGGACATCGCGATGGTGTTCCAGTCCTACGCGCTGTACCCGCATATGAGCGTGCGGGAGAACATGGCGTTCCCGTTGCGGCTGGCCAAGGTCGACGACCGGACGGTGCGGGCCAAGGTCGAGGAGGCGGCGCAGATCCTCGATCTGACCGGTCATCTCGACCGCAAGCCGGCGAACCTCTCCGGCGGGCAGCGGCAGCGCGTCGCGATGGGGCGCGCGATCGTCCGCAACCCCAAGGCGTTCCTGATGGACGAGCCACTGTCCAACTTGGACGCCAAGCTCCGCGGCCAGATGCGGACCTCGGTGTCGAAGATCCAGAAACAGCTGGGCACGACGACGCTCTACGTCACGCACGACCAGACCGAGGCGATGACCCTCGGCGACCGGGTCGTCGTGCTCCGGGCGGGCTACGTGCAGCAGATCGGGTCGCCGCAGTTCCTCTACGACAACCCGGCGAACCTGTTCGTGGCCGGATTCATCGGCAGCCCGTCGATGAACTTCGTGCCCGCCACGCTGGAGAACGGGACCGCCCGCAGCGCGCTGGGCGACATTCCGCTCACCGACCGGGTGCGGCAACTGGTCGAAGCCGCCGACGCGCCGCGTGAGGTCATCATCGGCATCCGGCCGGAGCATTTCGAGGACGCCTCGCTGGTGGACGCCAACGCCCGTCAGGGCGCGACGTTCACCGCCCACGTCGACGTCCTCGAGTCGATGGGTTCGGAGAAGTTCGCGCACTTCTCGGTCGAAGGGGAGGCCGCGTCGTCGTCCGACCTCGCGGATCTCGCCGCCGACAGCGGATCCTCGGACGTTCCGGGCGCCGAGTCGCAGATCGTCGCCCGCCTCTCGGCGGCGTCCTCCGCGGCGGAGAACCAGAATGTCGAGCTGTGGTTCGACGCGGACAAGATCAAGTTGTTCGACGGAGCCAGCGGCAAGAACCTGACCTACACCGACTAGGTCTCCTGTAGTGCGTGAAAGCCCCCTTCCCTCGGCTCAGCCGCAGGAAGGGGGCCTTCACGCGAGTTCGCCGCCCAATCACGCGAGTTCCGCCTTCAATCACGCGAGTTCGCCGTCCGATCACGCGTGTGCGGCATTCACGCGACTCCCCACCTTCGGCGGTTTACGCCTCTGGAGGTGATCGGGAATCCTCCCCGGTACCGAGAGAAGGGCGCCTCCCTTGCCGAAGAAGCTTTCACGCCGTCTCCTGCAGGGCCTGGTCGGCGCGGTCCTGCTCACCACGCTCGCCCCGGCAGTCGCCTGGGCCGAACCCCCGCAGGCGCTGCCGTCGAACGCGACCGAGGCCGACCGCACCTGGCAGCCCGCGTTCGATTACGACACCGACGGCTGCTACCCGACCCCCGCGATCTCGCCCACCGGCGCGGTGGCGACCGGACTCAAGAACTCCGGAGCCCTCAACGGTCAGTGCCGGGACAGGTCCGACCTCGACAATACGAACTCCTACGCGCGATCGAAGTGCAACAACGGCTGGTGCGCCCACCTGTACGACCTGTACTTCGAAAAGGACCAGGCCGTCCCGCTCGTCGACTGCTGCGGGCACCGGCACGACATCGAACACGTCGTCGTCTGGGTCAACGAGGGCCAGGCCCGGTACGTCTCGACGTCCGCGCACGGCAACTACTCGACTTACGACCGCTCGAAGGTCTCCTGGGAGGGGACACACCCGAAGATCGTCTATCACAAGGACGGCGCGAGCACCCACTGCTTCCGCATCGCGAGCGCGACCGAGCCGCCGGAGAACCACTACAACGCCTGGCAGTACCCGGATCTCGTCAGCTGGGACGGATTCCCGCCCGGTATCCGCGACACGCTCGTCCGCGCCGACTTCGGCAGCGCGAGCCTCGCGATCAAGGACGGCTCGTTCGAATACAACCTGGGCAAGGCCAAACCGGCCGGGATCCCCTTCGATCCCAACGCCTGAGGCCGGCTCAGTACTCGCTCTCGGGCAGGGCGAGCCACAGCACGAGATAGACGATGAACTGCGGCCCGGGCAGCAGGCAGGACAGCACGGCGAGCAGGCGGACCTTGCCCGGCGTGGTACCGAAACGTTTGGCGATCCCGGCGCAGACGCCGCCGATCATGCGGCCCTGGCGCGGTCGGGTCAAGCGGGCGGCTACGGGGTTCGTCACGGGTCTTCCCTCTCTGTCATCACTGTGTGTGAAACCCATTTTCGTCGAGTGGCGGCCAGCCCGCATCCCACCGCGGAACGAAACGCACCCCTAAGGGCGTGAAATCGAGGTAAAGCACCCACCTGGGAAAACGCGGCGAGCCCTGTGTTCTTCGCCCGTAGGGGGTGGTGTTCCCGGATCTTTTGACGATACTGCTCCGGTGCCCCCGAAGAGACTGAGCGCAGTACTCTGCGGCCTGTTCCTCGCCGCGGCCTGTGCCACGCCCGAACCGGCGGTGCCTTCGCCGACCACGGCGGGCGACGAGGCCTTGACCGCTTCCGAGGCGCTCGGCGAATACTCGTCGCTCGATTACTGCAGCCTTGTCGACCAGCGGAAAGTGATCGGCGGCGGAAACGCGGTCAAACCGCCGCTGTCCTCTTTCGAGTTCTGCCGCCTCGAATTCGTCGAGGGCGCCAATCGCTACACCGTGACCACCGGCCCGATCACTTCCGGGCAGGATCCGAACAATCAGCCCTACGAATACGCCGGGCCGCTGCCGGAGGGCCTCAGCGTCCAGCAGTCGACGTTCAACGAGGACACCGTCTGCACGCGGCTGCTCACCTTCGCCGACGGGATCCGGCTGTCCGTCGCCGTCACCTCCGACGACAAGGCGCCTGCCGACCAGGCCGACCGTTGCCGGACCGCGGACGCGACGGTCGGCAGCGCGGCCGGGGTGATCGCCGCGCGCACGGTCGGGCGGCTGAACCTCGACCAGCGCTCGTGGGGCCGCGTCGCCCCGTGCGCGCTGCTGGATCAGCACGAACTCGACGCCGCCGCCGGAGCGGAGACCAAACCGGCCCCGGCGCTGTCCGGGCACAGCTGCATCCGCGGCAAGGTCAGCTTCTCGCTGTCCGTCGGCGCGGACACCACGCCGGGCGCGACGGAGGCGCTGGGCGGGCGGCAGGCCCAGGTCGCTACTTCCGGCGCGTTCTGCCAGGTGACCACTCACCGGCCGATCCCGGGCACCCCGGACCGGGTCGAGCAGGCGGCGCTTTCCGTGGTCGGTGTCGACGGCGCGGCGGAGGACGTCACCTGCGGGGCGGCACGGGAGGTCGCCGCCGCCGTGTTCCCGAAGCTCCCCTGACGCGTTTCGTCCTCTGGATGCGGTCCTTGCACGCGCAACTACCGCATTCAGAGGACGAAACGCGGGGTCAGGAGCGCAGCTTCGGCAGCCGGAAGGAGCACATGACTTCTTCCAGAGCCTCGACGTCCAGCGGGGGATGCGGCAGCGGGGTTGCGCGGCCCGGTTCGGCACGCAGGCCGTCCAGCAGCATCGCGAGGCACCGGCGCCACAGGTCCGGCTGGATACCGTGCGTGAACTCGATGACCGAGCCGATCATCTGGTGCAGCAGCGGCATGTCCGTCGGCACGATGTCGGCGCGGAGCACTCCGGCGGTCTGAGCCCGTTCGACGAGCTGTGTGATCAACGGCACCATGCGCGATTTCGCCTCGGCGACACGCTCCTGGCCGAAGACGTTCGACAGCATGACTTCCCGTAACCCGCGGTCACCGGCGTGCAGTTCGGCCGCACGCCAGGTGAAGTCCGCGAAGCCGTCCCACGGGTCTTCGGCGCGAAGCGCTTCTTCGGCGAACTCGCGGATCGTCTCGAACTGGTCGACGAACATCGCCTCGACCAGGTGTTCCTTGCTGGGAAAGCGGCGATAGACGGTGCCGACGCCGACGCCGGCGTGATGCGCGACGTCGTCGAGCGTCGCTTCGAGCCCGCGCTCGCCGAAGACGTCGCGTGCCGCCGCGATGATGCGTTGCCGATTGAGTTCAGCGTCGCGCCGCAGCGGCCGCGCCGGTGCGGCGGGAGCGAGGTCCCGAGCCATTCGTCCAGCTTAACAAACGAAGTAGAGGACACGTCTCCACTTCTTGTGTACCTTGGGCGCGGAAAGGGGAGATACCTACTCCACATAGCTTCTTCGTCACTATCGGTGAGGAAACCGCCCGTATGTCTGACTCATCCACCGCTGTCGCCACGCCGCCGGGGGACGCGGCCGCGCAGCACTCCAACCCGCACCACGCCAGGAGATGGCTGATCCTGGTGATGATCGGGCTCGCCCAGCTGATGGTGGTGCTCGACGCCACCGTCGTGAACATCGCGCTCCCGTCGGCGCAGCGGGACCTCGGCTTCTCGAACGACGCCCGCCAATGGGTCGTCACCGCCTACGCGCTCGCGTTCGGCAGCCTGCTCCTGCTCGGCGGGCGGCTCGCGGACCTCTTCGGCCGCAAACGCGCGTTCCTCGTCGGGCTCGCCGGCTTCGCCATCGTGTCCGCGATCGGCGGCGCCGCGAGCAGTATCGAAATGCTGCTCGTCGCCCGTGCGGCACAGGGTGTCTTCGGCGCGCTTCTCGCCCCGGCGGCCCTTTCGCTGCTGACCACGACGTTCACCGATCCGAAGGAGCGCGGCAAGGCGTTCGGTGTCTTCGGAGCCATCGGTGGTGGCGGCGCGGCGATCGGCCTGCTGCTCGGCGGCGTGCTGACCGAGTACCTCGACTGGCGCTGGTCGATGTACGTCAACATCATCTTCGCGGTGATCGCGTTCGCCGGTTCGTTCGTGCTGCTGAAGAACTCCGAGACCGAGGGCCCGCGCCCGAAGCTCGACATCCCCGGCACGATCACCGCGTCGGCCGGTCTCTTCGCGCTCGTCTACGGCTTCGCGAACGCCGAGCGCGACTCGTGGTCCTCGATCTCGGTGTGGGGTTTCCTCGCCGCCGGTGTCGTGCTGCTCGCCGCTTTCGTGGTGATCCAGCAGCGTGCCGAACATCCGCTCCTGCCGCTGCGCGTGCTGCTCGACCGCGACCGCGGCGGGTCGTACCTCGCGATGTTCCTGCTCGCCATCGGGATGTTCTCGATCTTCCTGTTCCTCACCTTCTACATCCAGCTGAACCTCGGGTTCACGCCGGTGCAGAGCGGTGTCGCGTTCCTGCCGATGGTGGCCACCCTGATGGCCAGCGCGACGTCGGCGACGGCCGTGCTGCTGCCGAAGTTCGGCGCGAAACCGTTGGTGTCACTGGGAATGCTGATCGCCGGGGCCGGGCTGTTCTGGCTCTCGGCCATCGACGTCACGAGCACGTACACCGGCGGGGTGCTGTTCCCGCTGATGGTCATGGGCGTCGGCATCGGCCTCGCGATGGCGCCCGCGATGAGCGTCGCGACCTTCGGTGTCGACACGCACGACGCCGGTGTCGCGTCGGCGGCGGTCAACACCGCGCAGCAGGTCGGCGGCTCGATCGGGACCGCGCTGCTGAGCACGCTGGCCGGTAACGCGGCGACGTCGTTCACTGCCGGGAAGGTGCCTTCGGCGCAACTGGCTGCCGAAGCGGCGGTGCACAGCTACACGACCGCTTTCGTGTGGGGCGGGTGGATCTTCGTCATCGGTGCGGTGATCTGCGGGCTGCTGCTGCGGTCGGGTGCTCCGGCGAAGGCTCCCGAAGGCGCTTCGGAGGCTACGCCGGTCGCCGTGCACATGTAGGCCCCTCGAATGCTAGGAAAGGACCGTTCCTTGCAAAATTTGCAAGGAACGGTCCTTTCCTAGCACGGGGAGGGGGCGTCAGCGGGACTGTGACCGCACCGCCTCGAAGACCTCGTCGTCCCACCGGTGCGTCCGGATCAGCCGGTACCGTTCGCACGCCACCCACAGATACGCCTCGGCGTCCGTCCGCGCGCCGATCAGGTCCGCCTGCCGCAACATCGCCACCACCGGCACGAACTCCTCGTCGAACCACCGCTGCGCCAGCGTCGCCCGATCCGAGTACGCCCCTTCGTCCTGCATCAGCCGGAAACCCCACGCCTCCACGTGCTCGCCGAGCCGCGCGTAATCCCACGGATCGGTGAACACCACCGAAGCCCGCGCGTGCCCCGAAAGCGGGACCCGCTCCAGGAACAGCCGCCGGTAGTCCTTGACGATCAGGTCGCCGCGGTACCGGATCCCGCTCGGGTCCAGTTTGGTCCGCACCTCGGTGACCATCGCCTCTATTGTGGACAGTCGCATCGCGTGCGCCACCGAGACGCGATGGTGCCCGTCGATGATGAAATGCAGTTCGCCCACGCGGTACACCTCGATCGGCGGGATCGATTCGCCGCGCCGGGTGGCGAGCGCCAGCCGTTCCCAGCGTTCGCGCACCCGCCCGGACGTGGGGCGGAAACGGCGGTCGAAATCGCGGCCGCGGTCGACGCTGCCGACGATCGAGTCGAGCCGGATCACCCGCGCCCCGATCTTCCGCTCGCCGAGATAACCGAGCGCGTCGACCACCTCGTGGAACGGCAGCATGATGTTGACGTCGTCGGGTTCGCCGCGCAGCCAGTTCGCCAGCCGTGACAACACCTGACGTCGTCGTGCGCGCAGGAAGTCGTGTTCCGCGTCCGCACGGGGAAAACCGGTGTCCTTCATACGAACTCCATGATCCGGTGCCCGACCACGTTGCGTACCGTGGTCCCGCCGACCACCCGGTCCGGCACGGGTTCACCGTGCGGGTGGATATGCCCGTGCAGCAACCATTTCGGCCGCAGCAACTCGATCGTGCGATGGAGACAGTCGAACCCGCGGTGCGGCGGATCCTCGCGGTCGCCGCAGTGCCGCGGAGGCGCGTGCGTGAGCAGGACGTCGACGTCCCGGCCGTCCCGCCAGCGACGGAACCGGGCCCGGCGCACCAGCCTCCGGGCACGCCGCGCCTGCTGACGTTGCGTCCACTGGTTCGGCCCGTCGTTGTAGCGGACCGAGCCACCGAGCCCGGCGAACCGCAGCCCGCCGACGTCGACGATCCGCCCGTCCGCGTTCACCCCGCCCGCCGGCCCGGGCCACACCGCGGGGAAACCGTCCTTCATGGACAGTCCGCCGTAGCGGGTGTAGCCGGACAGGTCGGGGTCGTGGTTCCCGGGGACGAACACGCACGGCACGTCGAGCGCGCCCGCCAGGAACTCGAGGTAGTCGTACGGCAGGTCGCCGGCGCCGATCACGAGGTCGGCCGGGTGGTTGCGGACGGCGGACGTCCACAGCCGCTCTTCGACCTCGTCCGCGACCACCAGCGCTTTCATGCGCTCCAGGGTAAGCCCGGCGGCGCTACTTCGTGCCGTGCGCGAACGCGGGGTCCTTGGCGATGATCGCGATCACGATGCCGAGCCAGACGACGCAGAAGGCCAGCGCCCAGAACTTGAGGTTGGTCAGGATCCTTGGCATGAGGGAACTCCAGAACTACCGAAAGGGGAAGAAAGGTCAGAGCCAGCGGTTCTTCCTGAATATTCGGTAGAGGAGGATGCAGACGCCGAAGATGACCGTCATCGCCACCGGGTAGCCGAAACGCCAATGCAGTTCCGGCATGTAGTCGAAGTTCATCCCGTAGATGCCGGCGAGCGCCGTCGGGACCGCGATGATCGCCGCCCACGCGGTGATCTTGCGCATGTCCGTGTTCTGCTGGAGCGTGATCTTCGCCAGCGTGGCGTCCACCAGGGTGGTCAGCAGCTCGTCGAAGTTCGAGACCCGCTCCGCCACGGTCGTCAAGTGGTCGGAGACGTCGCGGAAGTAGGAACGGACCTCGTCCGGGATGAGCCGCGTGTAGCCCTCGGCGAGCCGCTGCAGCGGGGTGCCGAGCGGCATGACCGCGCGGCGCAGTTCGAGCACCTCGCGCTTCATGAAGTAGATCTGCTCGGCGCTCACCTTGGAGCGCGGCGCGAAGACGTGCGTCTCCATCTCGTCGATGTCCGACTCGATCGCGGTGGTGACGTCGAGGTAGTGGTCGACGACGTGGTCCGCGATCGCGTGCAGCACCGCGGACGGCCCGAGGTCGAGCCGCTCCGGATCCTGGTCGAGTTCGCGGCGCAGCCTCGCGAGCCCCGAGTGGTTCCCGTGCCGCACGGTGATCACGAAATCACGGCCGAGGAAGGCCATCAGCTCGCCGGTCTCGACGATCTCGTTCGCCGTCGCGGGCGACTCGTGCTCGACGTACCGGACGGTCTTCAGCACCATGAACAGCGTGTCGTCGTAGCGCTCCAGCTTGGGCCGCTGGTGTGCTTCGAGCGCGTCCTCGACGGCCAGCTCGTGCAGTCCGAAGGTGTCCGCGATGCCCTGGATCTGGACCGCGTCGGGCTCGTGCAGGCCGATCCAGACGAACCCGGCGTGCCGCTTGCGCACCTCTTTGATGGCCTCGGCGTGCGTCCAGCGGCCGGGCAGGCGCTTGCCCTCCACGTACACCGCGCAATCGACGACGTACGCCGAAAGGGGGACGGGCAGCGGGCGTTCGGGGACGCTCTTGGCGCGGCCGTTGCTCCGGCCGCGAAGGCCGCCGAGCGAGGGGATGGCAGGCATGGGATCTCCTGGGCAGACGTCGTGCGTTGGTGCGCGAAGACGACGGGCCAAGCGGTCGGGGGGCCGCTCGGCTAGGCCAGCGTTCCCGGTTTCGTCAGCCCTGCCAGGTGGGGATCCGGCGAGATGTGAAGGCGGAAACGCTGCGACTACTAGGAAGCGGACTATCGCCACTGGACATCGGGTTCCTCACCTCCTTCGGCTCGGCGGACGGTTACGCAGTGGTGTGGGTCGCGTTGACGACCCGACACCAATGGTTGAGGGTACTCCTCAACACGAAGGCCTGTCGTTCCAGGCTCACGCCGCGTTACTCGTGCAGGAGGAATGGGTGCAGTTCGGTCGCTATTACGAAGAGTTCGAGGTCGGTGCGGTCTACAAGCACTGGCCGGGCAAAACGGTCACCGAGTACGACGACCACCTGTTCTGCCTCATCACCATGAACCACCATCCGCTGCACCTCGACGCGCATTACGCCGAGGAGACCACCGACTTCGGCAAGAACGTCGTGGTGGGCAACTACATCTACTCGCTGTTGCTGGGGATGTCGGTGCCGGACGTGTCCGGCAAGGCGATCGCCAACCTCGAGGTCGAATCGCTGAAACACGTGAAGCCGACCTTCCACGGCGACACCATCTACGGCGAGACCGAGGTGCTGGACAAGACGCCGTCGAAGTCGAAGGACGACCGGGGCGTCGTCTACGTCGAGACCCGCGGTTACAAGCAGGACGGCACGATCGTCTGTGTGTTCCGTCGCAAGGTGATGGTGCCGAAGCGGTCTTACGGTGACACCCGGGGCGGTGAACAGCCCGGCCGTCCCGTGCCGCACGAATAATGGGTGTCACGAACGGGAAAAGGGAGCGCGTCGATGCCCATCGGGCTGGATGAGATCAAGAGCCGCCTGCGGAAGTTCGCGACGGTCGAAGCGGCCGGTGTTTCGCCGCTTTACGAGCACCTGGCGGCGAAGGCGGCCGAGGACGACGACGTCGCCGGGCTGCTGGCCGACGCCCGTGGCGGTGAAGCACGCGGAACACTGCTCATGGCGACCGCGCACCGCCTCATCCAGGCCGACCCCATCCACCCGCTCTCGCGGTACTACCCGTCCGTCGGCGGTTTCGACGGCGTGGACTCGGAGACGTGGCCCTTGTTCCGCTCGTTCCTGCTGGAGCGGGCGGACAAGGCGCGCGCGATCATCTCCTCGCGGTACACGCAGACCAACGAGGTCCGCCGTGCCGCGCTGCTCTATCCCGCGGTGACGGCGGCGGCGAAGGAGGCGGGCGGCAAGATCGCGCTGCTCGAAGTCGGCTGCAGCGCGGGCCTGCTCCTCGGCCTGGACAAGTACGCCTACCGCTACCAGTGCGACGGCGGCGAGCAGCTCACCGCCGGGCCCGCGAAGACCGCGGTCGGCCTGCACTGCGCGCTGGACCTCGCGCCCGGCGCCGTAACGCCGAAGGTGCCGAAGAAGCTGACGATCACGGCCCGAGCCGGACTCGACCGCGCCCCGGTGGACCTGGCCGACGAAGACGAACTCGCGTGGCTCGAAGCCTGTGTCTGGGCCGACCAGCCGGATCGGATCCGGCTCCTGCGCACGGCCGCGGCGGCACAAGGCAAGCAACGCCCTGAGCTGATCGCCGGCGACGCCGTCGACGATCTCGCCTCGGCGGCCGCCACGCTGCCCGCCGACGCGCCGCTCGTCGTGCTGACCAGCCACGTGCTGGCGTACCTGGGGGAGCGGCGGGCCGACTTCCTCGAAGCGCTCCGGAAGCTCGCCGCGGACCGGCCGCTGTGGTGGGTCAGCGAGGAGTTCTACGCCGCCGCGCTGGAGCCGCTGGTGCCCGGCAGGACCGATCTGGCCGAACCGGCGGACCAGGCCGTGCTCGGGCTCGTCCGGTGGGAAGCCGGCGTCCCGGACGTGCGGGCGCTGGCCAGAACGGCGCCGCACGGGCAGCGGATGACCTGGCTGCCGGTTTAGCGTTTCCGTGGGTCGCTGACGGCGGCGGGCAGGCCGAGAGGCGTTGCGCCGCACTCACCGCGCCTTATGTGCCCAGTCCGTGAAGGCCTCCTTGAGGGACTCTGGGTCCCTCAAGGAGGCCTTCACGGACTTCGGGCCGGTAGGACAGAGGTCAGGCTGGGGTTACGCGTGATCAGACGGACGGCGTGCGTGAGCGGGCGGTCGGCGCGAACCCGGCCGGAGTCCCGTCAGCGGCTGATGGTCGTTAGCGTTTCCGCTCTTCGAAGATGACGCGAAAGCATCGGCGAGGATAATTTTCACCTCGCGCGCCGCTTTATCCCCGCGTCTTTCACGAGCGCCCGGTCGGCAGCACTCCCCAGTCGCGGAGAGTGACGAACAGGAGTTCGGCCAGGTGGCCGCCTTTGTCGAGTTCGATCAAGGTTTCGGCGTCGATCCACCGGGCGTCGGTGGCGTCGTCCCCGGCACGGAGAGTGCCGCCGGTGACCGTGCAGGCGTAGTCGTGGATGTCGTACGGGCCGCGGCGGACGTTGCCGACAGGTGTGCCCGGTATCACGTCGAGCCCGGTCTCTTCGCACATCTCGCGAATGACGGCCGCTTCGTCCGTTTCGCCTGGTTCGACGCGTCCGCCGGGGACCGACCACAGTCCACGTCCGGGTTCATTCGCGCGCCGGATCAGCAGAATCCGGCCGAGTTCGTCATGGACGATGCCGCCGACACAGCGGACGGTGCTGTCCGAAACGGTGTTCATTCCCGAATGGTAGACGCGGGCTTCCTGACAATGGCTGTCCTGTACACGGAGAGTAGCCGTGCGGTACACTTCCCCCTGCCGGCTGACCCAAGCGCGGGACTTCTCTCCCGCGCCGGTGGAAGGTGCGGTACAAAATGAATGGTCAGTATCCGCAGTCAGTCACCGTAAGAGACAGGATTGATCGCTGTGAACGCGAAAAAGCTCCTCACTTTCGCAGGAATCGCGTTGGTGCTGTTCTTCGTGATCGCGCAGCCAGGTCAGGCCGCGGGCCTCGTGGGAAACATCATCGGCTTCCTGCGTGACTCGGCCGAATCGGTGATCACCTTCGTCAGCAACGTCTTCAGCTAGCGGACGGCGGATACTCTATCGGTATGTTCGCCCCACGCGATCCAGACGAGTACCTCCTCGACACCGAGCGGCGGGTCATCAGGATCCGCCGTCACTGGGCGGTGCTGCTGTGGGACACCTTCGAGGCGGTGGCCTTGCTGGCCATCTGCGTCCTGGTGTCCTACCTGCTGCCGCCCGCCGCGTGGGTCATCCAGAACATCCTCTGGTATGCCGCGTTGCTCGTCATCCTGCGCTTCGCGTACGTGGTGATGGAGTGGTGGGTCGAGCGACTGGTCGTCACGGACAAACGGTTCGTGATGACGACCGGCGTCTACACCACCAAGGTGCTGATGATGCCGATCACCAAGGTCACCGACCTCACCTACGAACGTTCGGCGTGGGGCCGGATGATGGGGTACGGGACGATGGTGGTCGAGTCCGCCGGTCAGATCCAGGCACTGAACCGCATCGACTACCTGCCGAAGCCGGAAGAGTTCTACGACACGATTTCCGAGCTCGTCTTCGGCGACAAGCAGAAGCAGGCCGAGCGCTTTTCGATGATCAAGGCGCAGCGTGCGGCCCGCGGTAAGAAGAAGGTCGGTTAGCGCAGGTCCCGGGGTCGCTGTGACCTGGCGCATCGTCGATACTGATCCGCGATGCGCATCGACCTGCACGCCCACTCCACCGCCTCCGACGGTACCGACAGCCCTGCCGGGCTGGTCGCCGCCGCCGCGAAGGCGGGCCTCGACGTCGTCGCGATCACCGATCACGACACCACGGCCGGCTGGGCCCCGGCCGCCGAGGCACTTCCGCCGGGGCTCACCCTGGTGCCCGGCGCCGAGCTGTCCACGATCTCCGTCGACCCGGTGACCGGGCGGCACATCAGCGTCCACCTGCTCGCGTACCTCTTCGACCCGGAGTCGGCGGCGGTCGTCGCCGAGCAGACGCGGCTGCGGTCGGAGCGGCGTTGGCGGCTGCGGGTGATGGCCGAACGGATGGCCGCCGACGGTCTCCCGGTGGATCCCGACGAGGTCATGTCGCTGCTTCCCGAGGACGGTTCCGCCGGACGGCCGCATCTCGCGCAGGCCTTGGTGCGTGCCGGTGTCGTCTCGTCGGTGAACGAGGCCTTTGCGAGCTATCTCGGCAACGGCAGCGGATACTTCGTGGCGCGGCAGGACACGCTCGTCGAGGACGCGATCGACATGATCGCGGAGGCGGGCGGGGTCACCGTCATCGCGCATCCCTTCGCTTACACGCGCGGGGCGACCATCAGCGTCGACGTGCTCGCCGGGCTGGCCGAGCACGGGCTCACCGGTGTCGAGGTCGACCACCCGAACCACGACGAGGAGACCCGCGTCCGGCTGCACGGGCTGGCGGGGGAGCTGGGGCTCGTGCGCACCGGGTCGAGCGACTACCACGGCACGAACAAGACCATCGACCTCGGTGACGAGACCACCGATCCGCTCGCGCTCGAAGAGCTCGTCGCGCGGTCCACCGGCTATCAGGTCGTGACCCGGTGACGATCACGGACTTCTTCGACGCGCGCCTGTTCATGAGCGCGACGATCACGCTGATCGTCATCATGGACCCGCCCGGCACGGTGCCGGTGTTCCTCAGCCTGACCGGCCGCAAGTCGGTGGCGTTCCGCGCCAAGGCCGCGCGGCAGGCGGTGCTGGTGTCGTTGCTGGTGATCTCGCTGTTCGCCGTCGCGGGACAGGCGATCCTGTCGTACCTCGGCATCGGGATCCCGGCGCTGCAGGGCGCGGGCGGGCTGTTGCTGCTGCTCATCGCGCTGCAACTGCTGACCGGCAAGACCGGCGGCGAGGCCGAGGCGGCGGGCGACGACGTCAACGTCGCCCTCGTCCCGCTCGGGACGCCGCTGCTCGCCGGCCCGGGCGCGATCGCCGCGACCATCGTCTTCGTGCGGCAGGCCGACGGTCACGTCGGCGCGTACGTGGCTCTCGCGCTTTCGATCGTGACGGTGCACTTCGTGCTGTACCTGTGCATGCGGTACTCGGGCGTGGTGATCCGGCTGATCAAGGAAAGCGGGATCACGCTGCTGGCGAAGATCGCCGGTCTGCTGCTGGCCGCGATCGCGGTCGAGCTGGTGGCGAACTCGGTGAAGGGCTTCATCTCGGGCACGTGACCGCCGGGTGGTAGCAAAGGTCCCCTGCTCCTTCCGCCTCGCGCTCCCGCCTGCCCGATGCAATGAAAGGCTCTTTCCTTGCAAAATTTGCAAGGAAAGAGCCCTTCATTGCACGCCCGACCCACTCGGCCCCCGGCACGGACTGCGGTCCCGTGCGGTGATAGCAAAGGTCCCTTGCTCCCTTCGGCGGGGATCCCCTCGAAAAGTGTCGGTGGGGGTGCGTAGCGTTGCGCGCGGGGTGATCCGATGGAGCAGATTGGTTTCGACTTCGGCGTCGAAGCGCCGCGCAAGCTGACGAAGGTCTCGCCCGCGCGCCTCGCGACGTTCGAAGATTGCCCGCGCCGCTACCGCATGTCGTATCTGGACCGCCCGTCCCCGGTACGCACCGGCGCGTGGGCACACAGCACGCTGGGTGCGGTGGTGCACAACGCTTTGCGGGCGTTGTTCGACCTGCCGGTGGTCAAGCGCGTGCCGCAGCGGGCGATGGCGCTCGTCGCCGAACACTGGAAGGACGCCGGGTTCGAAGACGCCGACCAGGCCGCCCGGTACCGCGCCAGGGCCAAGGCCTGGGTCGCGGAGTACGTCGAGCACAACGACGTCAGCGTCGATCCGGTCGGGCTGGAGCGCTGGGTTTCGGCGCCGGTCACGCTCGAGCCGGGCAGCGGGCCCAGCCTCATCATCGAGGGCCGCGCCGACCGGATCGACCAGCGTGGCCGGGAATTGGTGATCATCGACTACAAGACCGGCCGTCGTGAGCCGGACGAGTACGAGGCCCGTTCGTCGCAGGCATTGGCGCTGTACGCGGTCGCGGCCGCCAGGACCCTGCGCACGCCGTGCTACCAGGTCGAGCTGCACCACGTGCCCACCGGCACCATCGCGGCCGCCGAGCACACCGAGCAGAGCCTCAAACGGCATCTCCAACGCGCCGACGAGACCGCCGGGGACCTGCGGCTGGCAACGGATACCCTGGACGCCGGCGGCGACGAGGACGTGTTGTTCCCGGCGCGCCCGGGCCGCCGTTGCTCATGGTGCGACTTCCGGCCCAGTTGCGCGGCCGGCCAGGAGGCCGGTCCCGCGGCTCAGCCATGGGAGTTGCTGGCGCCCTAGATTCTCGAGACCCGACGATTGGACAGGCGAGGACGTGTCGTCACCGGACACCGAGGAGCTCGCGACCACCCCACCGCCCGCGGAAGAGCCCGAGACGCCCGAACGCGGCCGGTTCTGGCGCGGGCTGACCGGATCGCTCGCGGCCGGGATGGTCGTGCTCGCGGTGTGCGTCCTCGCGATCGCCGGGATCTGCCTGCTCACCGGTGCGCCGGGGCCGGGGCCGCTGATGCTGATCGGGCATCCGGTCGCGGCGGTCCTCGCCTTGCTGGCACAGCGGGTCGCCGACACGCGTAATGGCCGTGTCGCGGGCTTCGCCGGTCTCGGTGTCGTGGTGAGCGTGACGGCCGCGCTGAGCCTCTTCTGGTGGAGCTGACCACGGCAGGAAAGTGCCAGTTCGACCGAAAAACCCTTCCTCCCCTGCGAAACTGTGGCTCACTGGGCACGTCGTGGAGAACACGCTGCCCCGCAGCGAGGACGAAGGGCACCGTTGAAATGACCTACCCACCCCAGCCAGGACAGCCCGACGGCCAAGGCGGGCAGCAGTACCCGGGGCAGCAATACCCAGGGCAGCAGTACCAGCAGGGCGGTTACGACCAGAGCGGCGCGTATCCGCAGCAGCAGCAATACCCCGGCTACGGCCAGCAGCCCTACGGTCAGAACCAGCAGTATCCCCAGGGCTTCGGCGGGCCGCCCGCGCCGCCGAAGAACAACAAGACCGGCCTGATCGTCGGCATCGCCGCCGCGGCCGTGGTGGTGATCGTCCTGGGGATCACCGGATTCGTCGCTCCAGGTTTCTTCCTCGGCGACGACAAGGCCGGTAAGTCTTCCGGCCCCGAAAGCACCGCTCAGGCGATCGTCGACGGGATCAACGCCCATGACAGGGCCGCCCTGACGGCGCTCAAGTGCAGCGACGCGGAACAGGACGTCGTCCAGTCCATCGAGCGCGTCAACGACGTTTCGAGCGCCACGCTCGACGGGGTCACGAAGGTCTCCGAAACCGAGTACACGGTGGCCGTCACGGTGACCGTCGAAGGGCGAGCCCGGAGCGGTTCCGGCAAGCTCGCCTCCGAGGGCGGCAAGTGGTGCTGGAAGGAAATCGGACGGCTGCGGAGCAAGACCTCGACGACGACGCGATGACGGCGGGCCGGTAGCAAGGGACCTTTGCTACCACTCGCCGGTCACTTGAGGGCGACGACGGTGGGGCCGCGCTGCTCCAGCAGCACCGGCCCGACCGAGGAGAGCAGCACCGGGCCGGTGTAGCCGCGCCTGTCGACACCGACGGTGCGGATGGTGGCACCGGTGGTCTCGTCGAGTACGGCCAGGCCGCCCTGGATGGGCACGACCAGCTGTTCCCCGAAGGTCACGCCCGGACCGGTCGAGTTGTTCAGCGTCCAGCGCGGGGTGAGATCGTCCCGCGAGAACGCCATGGTCTTCGAGCCGGTGAACCAGTAGACGCCCTGCGCGGTCCACGAGGTCGTCATGACGCCGTCCACCGGATCCTGCGTGATTTCCGCTTCGGGCAGGTCGAGCGGGTAGGCCGACTTCTGCAGGCCGTCGCCGCCGTAGATGACCAGCAGTTTCTGTTCCGGCAGCACGATCAGCGCGAGATCGCCGGACATCGCGACGACCTTCGCGTTCTTCCCGGCGAGCACGGTGCTGTAGTCGACCTTCGGGTCGTCGGCCTCGTCGTTGGTCGCGCGGTAGACGGTGAACCGGTCGGCCGGGTCGCCGGGGCAGCGCTCGATCACGCCGATCTTGCCCGCCGCGGCGGCCACCGTGCCGTAGGTGCAGCCCGTCCTCGGCTGCTTGTTCGGGTTCACGATGGCGGGGACCTGGCCGTACTCCATGCTCTTGACCAGGTCGTCGCGCCAGGTGTTCAGCAGTTTCTTGCCGGTCGTGGTGACGTGCGATCCGTCGACGACCAGCCTCGTGCCGAGCTCGGCGTCTCCGTTGCGCTGTGCCGTGCGGCGCCCGGTGCCCGCGTCGAGCTGGGTGACCTCGCTGCAACCGGTGTCCTTGCGGTACACCGCGTCCACCTTGATGCCGGCGAGCGCGACGGTGCACAGTTCGAGATCGCGCGAGTAGCGCCAGCGGACGTCGCCGGTGTACGGATCCCGGCCGAGTACTTCGCCCTTGTCGGCGGTGACGACGCTGTTGGCCTCGCCGATCGGGACGGGTGTCGACGCACTCGGCGCCTGCCACAGTTCGCTCAACGAGCCGGGAACCTGCGCCGGAGCGGGCGGGAGCCCGGGCGGCAGGGTGGTGGCGACCTGCGCGACCGTGGCCGCGTTGTCGCTGGTCACGCCGATGACGACACCGGTGACCGCGACGACCACGACGATCGCCGCGGCGATCACGCGATCCCGTTTGCGATTCCACGGCGAGGGCCGGGCGCGTTTCCCGCCCAGCGGCGGCTCGGTGGCCACCGGCTGAGCGGGATCGGCGTCCAGCACGTCCTCGGTGCCGATCGCGTTCTCGGCCGTCTCCGGCTCGCCGCCGGTCGACTGCTCGGGATCGGCGGGCACGGGCCGCGCCGGTTCGTTGTCCGGCGCGGCGTCCCAGCGTTCGCTCACGTGCCCCTAGCTCCCCATGTCCGCAGTATGAAAGCTCAGTCTGCCGACGCAGGTGTATCAGAAGTCGCCGACGGACGGCGACGGCGGCGTCGGCGAGCCGGACGCTCGGCGCTGTCGCCCGCCTCCTTCTCGACCGCCGGGCCACTGACCTCGGGGCTCGGCTTCGCGGCACCGCGGCTGCGGCGACGGGTCCGCGTGCGGCCCTCGGACGAGGTCTCGCCCTCGGTGCCTTCCGTCGAAGCCGCGGCGGCGTCCGCCGCCTCGATCTTGGCTGCCGCGTCGGCGCCACCGCGAGTCCGCTTGCGCGGTGCGCGGTTCCGCTTGCGAGGAGCCTCTTCATCCTTCGAGGCCGGGCCGTGGCCACGGCCCCGGCGCTTGCCGCCCAGATCCTCTTCGACCTCGGCCGAAAGGCCGGCACGGGTCCGCTTCGACAGCGGCAGGCGGCCAGTGGTCCCCTCAGGGATGCCCAGGTCGCTGAACAGGTGCTTCGACGACGAATACGTCTCGGCGGGCTCGGGCATGTCGAGACCGAGGGTGTCGGAGATCAGCTTCCAGCGCGGCTCCTCGTCCCAGTCGACGAGGGTGATCGCGACGCCGGTGCGCCCCGCGCGGCCGGTGCGGCCGATGCGGTGGACGTAGGTCTTCTCGTCCTCCGGCGTCTGGTAGTTGATCACGTGCGTGACGTCGTCGATGTCGATACCGCGGGCGGCGACATCGGTGGCGACCAGCACATCGACCTTGCCGGAGCGGAACGCGCGCAATGCCTGCTCGCGAGCGCCCTGGCCCAGGTCACCGTGTACGGCGGCGGCCGCGAAACCGCGCTCGACGAGTTCGTCCGCGACCTTCTGCGCCGTGCGCTTGGTGCGGGTGAAGATCATCGTCAGGCCGCGGCCCTCGGCCTGCAGCGCGCGGGCGATCAGCTCGGGCTTGTCCATCGAGTGCGCCCGGTAGACGAACTGGGTGGTGCGCTCGTGGATGGCGCCGGCGTCGTTCTCCTCGGCGCGGATATGCGTCGGCTGGGTCAGGAACGTGCGGGCCAGCGTGATGATCGGGCCCGGCATGGTCGCCGAGAACAGCATCGTCTGGCGCTTGTCCGGGACCATCCGCAGGATGCGCTCGATGTCGGGCAGGAAGCCCAGGTCGAGCATTTCGTCGGCCTCGTCCAGCACCAGACCGCGGACCTTGCCCAGCACCAGGTGCTTCTGCTCGGCCAGGTCCAGCAGACGGCCGGGCGTGCCGATGACGACGTCGACACCGTTGCGGAGCGCCGCGATCTGCGGCTCGTACGGGCGGCCACCGTAGATGGCCAGCGTGCGGATGCCGAGGTGCTTACCCGCGCCCTTGAGGTCGTTCGCGACCTGGATGCACAGCTCACGGGTCGGCACGACGACCAGCACCTGCGGGGTGCCGTCGCCGGGGACCTCGACGCGGTGCAGCAGCGGGACGCCGAAGCCCAGCGTCTTGCCCATACCGGTGCGGGCCTGGCCGATCAGGTCGTCGCCGGCCATGGCCAGCGGCAGCGTCAGCGCCTGGATGGCGAAGGTGCGCTCGATGCCGGCCTCGCCGAGGGCCTTCACGATCTCCGGCTTGACGCCGAAGGAGGCGAAGGTGGGGGATTCGGGCTCCACCGGTGCGCCCGCCTGCAGCGGGTGCGACGTGTCCAGCGCGGCCGGGCCGGTCTCGCTGTGCTCCAGCGCGACGGCCTCCGGGACGCCGGTGGTGATGTTCTCTTCGGTTGTGGTTTCGTTCGTGGTCAGGGTGCTCGCCTCTCTCGTGACCAGCGCGCACTGCCCTGGTCACCGATCGACACTCGACCACGAAATTTCGCTCGGGCTCCGCGCTACTGGCGCTGGAGCGGCCCTTCGTGGGAATGCCGCAGGATGGCGTGCACGCACATCATTCTTGTGCTGACCGGGGCCACACCGGCTGTCCTTCAGCCGCAGCGGCGTCCCGATCCGGGACGGAAGATCCGTCGTATCCGGCGGCCAGTCTACCTGATCTGCGGTTTTTCGATAGCCCCCGGCGCGCCGACGAAGGTGGGATCGGTCTCTTCCGGACCGGGCGGGTGTGTTCGGCGATACCCTTTCCGCCGTGACCGAGGCAAAGCAGATCAGTGAAGGCGTAGTCGATTTGCTCGGCGTACTCGCCTATGGGGAATTGTCCGCATTCGATCGCATGGCCGAGGACGCGCGCACCGCGCCGACGCTGTCCGGCCGGGCCGCGCTGGCGTCGATGGCGGCCGCCGAGATCGGGCACTACGACCTGCTCGCCAAGCATCTCGGGGGGCACGGCGTCGCGATCGAGGACGCGATGCGGCCCTTCGTCGGGCACATCGACGCCTGGCACGCCTCCACCGCGCCGCGTTCCTGGCTCGAGTCCCTGGTGAAGGCCTACGTCGGCGACGGGCTCGCCGCGGACCTCTACCGCGAGATGGCCAGCTGGCTCGACCCCGAGACCAAGGACCTGGTGCTCACCGTGCTCGCCGACACGGGCCATTCCGCGTTCGCCGAGCGCGAAGTCGCGGCCGGTATCGAGGCCGATCCGAAGGCGCGCGACAAGCTCGCACTGTGGGGCCGCCGTCTGCTGGGCGAGGCGTTGACGCAGGCCCAGTACGTCGTGGCCGAGCGGGACGGGCTCGCCGAGCTGATCGTCGAGGGCTCTGGTGACCTTTCGGGAATCGCCGCGCTGTTCCGCCGGTTGCAGCAGGGGCACACCAAGCGCATGCAGGTGCTGGGCCTCGGCTGAGGTCACTTCGGCTAGCCTTGGCGCACCAGTAAATTTCGAACTTTCAAGCGGAGGTCCCACGTGGAGGTCAAGATCGGCATCAAGGACACGCCGCGGGAGCTCGTGGTGTCCAGCAGCCAGTCGCCCGACGAGGTCGAGGAACTGGTCGCGAACGCCTTGAGGGCCGGCGACGGGATCTTCCGCCTCGACGACGAAAAGGGCCGTAAGTACATCGTGCCCACCGACCGGATCGCCTACGTCGAGATCGCGCCGTCGGATGTTCGCAAGGTCGGCTTCGCTGTTGGTGGCTAACCCGATCGGGTTGTAGTCGGATGTCACAGTGGCGTCACCGCCGCGTCTCAGCCAGCTCTCAGATTTGATCGTCACGCTAAGGCGGGGACGGCAGGGGGCTAGCCGAGAAATGAGGTGGACGGCGTCACTGTGATGGACCGCGCGCTGGTCGACGGCGTGCGCACTGTTCCCGAACAAGGCAAACGGGCCGTAGGGCGGCTGACCGGTATCGACGTCGCCCGCGGCCTGGCCGTACTCGGCATGTACGCGGTGCATGTCGGCCCCGATCCGGCCAAAGGCGGCGTCGGGGTGCTGTTCAAACCGTTCGAAGGCCATTCCGCCGCGCTGTTCGCGGTGCTGGCCGGGGTCTCGATCGCGCTGATGTCCGGCGGACGCCGTCCCAAAGAGGGCCGCGACCGGACCCGTGTCGCGCTGAAACTGGCGACCCGCGCCCCGCTCCTGGTGGTGCTGGGGCTGTGGCTGACCAGCCTCGAAACCGGCTACATGGTGATCCTGGCCTACTACGGGGCTTGTTTCCTCTTCGCGATCCCGTGGCTGCGCGCGGGCGCGAAGACGCTGGCGATCGCGGCGGCCACCGTCGCCGTGGTGGGCCCGCTGCTCTCACATGTGATCAGGGCGCAGCTGCTTCCCCGTGACCTGCTGTTCTTCGCGCCGGACCTGACCGCGGACGACGTCACCTCGACCGGGCTGCTGAAGGCCGCGACCGTCCTCGTCCTGACCGGCACCTTCCCCGCGTTGACGCTGATGGCGTACGTGTTCGCCGGGATGGCGATCGGGCGGATGGACCTGACCTCGCGCGGCGTGTGCCGACGGCTGTTCTTCGGTGGTTCGGCGCTCGCGGTGGGCGGATACTTCGTTTCTTGGCTCGCGACCGGGCCGCTCGGTGGCATGCAGGCGATCTACCGCTCGCTGGAACCGGCCGCCGCGCAGATGGGGATGACGCCGCCGGAATTCCTGCGGCTGCACCAGACCTGGATCCACGGCACGCCGCCGACCACCAGCTGGGCCTGGGAGCTGCTGCCGACGGGGACCTCGTACACGCCGTTCGACCTGCTGATCTCGATCGGGATCGCGGCGGCGGTGATCGGCGGCTGCCAGCTGCTGATGCCGAAGTTCGAGCGCGTGCTGTGGCCGCTTTCGGATCTGGGCGGGCGGGTGCTGAGCGCGTACGTACTGCATTTCGTGGCGATCGCGCTGCTGTGGGACGAGAGCGACGGCGATTCGATCTTCAGCGTGCTGCACTTCGTCGAGTTCTCGGTGGTGGCGCTGACCGCCGCGGTGCTGTGGCGGAAGTTCATCGGGCGCGGACCGCTGGAATGGACGATGAACAAGCTGTCGAGCTGGCCGAAGTATCTGGTGCCCGGTGCTCGGGTGCCCGCTCAACGGCGGGGCTGACCTGCGAAGTGGTAGCAAAGGTCCCTTGCTCCCCGCGCTCACGGAAAGTACATGAAGGCCCCCTTCCTTGCGCTAGACGCAAGGAAGGGGGCCTTTATGTACTTCCGCCTGGTCAGGCGTTGAGTTCGTTCAGTTCTTCGAGGCTGGTCGGCACGTGGAAGGGCGGCGTGCTGGTGCCCATGATGCGGTAGCGGTCCCACGGGTCCGGGTCGGAGAGCTCGCCCTTCGCGCTGTACTCGCCCGCGCGGATCTCGACGGCGGTCTTCTTGCCGCCGGCGGCCGCGGACACCTGTTCGTTGGTGGCGACGCGGCCGTACCAGCGGTAGTACCCGTCGATGGGCTGGAAGTAGCCCCGCAGGTCCACCGTGGTCGCGATCTCGGTCCCGTCGATCACGAGGACCGCTTCGCCGGCGTAACCGTCTTCGTCGTGCTCGCTCACTGTGCCTCCGATTCCTTCCGCATTTGGACGACCTTGTTCTCTTCGAGCGGCAGGTTCGGGTCGATGACGATGCCCTGCTGCCGGGAGAGGCCGTCGATCGCGGCCCAGATGATCTGCGTCAGGTACTCGACGACGCTGTCGCGGCCCATCGAGCGCCGGTCCAGCCACCATTCGCCGGTGCTCTGCACCATCCCGACGATGCCGTGCGCCCACGGTTCGGCGGCGCCGGAGTCCATGTTGAACATCCGCATGTAGTCGCCGAGCAGCGCGGTCAGCGCGGTGGCGATCAGTTCCTTGTCTTCGGCGACGACGTCGGATTTGACGACCACCTTCTCCTGGAGGCCGCCGCGCGCGAGCAGGCGGTACAGGTTCGGGTGCTCCTCGATGACGCTGAAGAAGGAGTCGAGCGCCATCCGGATCCGGGGGACCGGGGCGAGCTCGGAGTTGATGGCCGGGATCAGCCGCTGGAAGAGGATCTCCGTGCCGCGCTGCCCGAGCGCGACGTACAGATCCGCCTTGTCGTCGAAGTGCCGGTACAGCACGGGTTTCGTGACGCCCGCTTCGGCGGCGACGTCCTCCATGCCGAGGTCCGGGCCGTGCGTGTCGAGCGCGCGAAGGGCGGCCTCGACGAACTCCGCGCGGCGCGCGATCCGGTGCTTGCGCCAGCGGTCGCGACGGGCGTCGCCCGTGTCGGCCTCACCCGCCGTGGGGTGCTTGCTCGACTGCTTGCTGTTGCGCTTGACACGTTCGATCACCCCAGTCATGCTACCAGAGGTAACTGTTACCACGAGTTACAGATAGGGGTGTGTCGGCAATGACGCGGGCGCTGAAGGAAACAGACCGGGAGAAGACGGCCGAGCGGCTGCTCAAGTCCTCCGCGAACAAGTTCTACGATCCCGACGTCGACATCGACTGGACCGCCCCGCTCGTCGACGGGAAGCGCTTCATCCCGGCACACCGTTCTTCGCTCTACGGCACGAAATTGTGGGACTCGCTGTCGGAAGAGCAGCGCATCGAACTCGGCAAGCACGAGGTCGCGAGCGTCGCCACGACCGGCCTGTGGTTCGAAATCCTCCTGATGCAGATGCTGCTCAAGGAGGTCTACGAAGAGGATCCGACCAGTTCGCACGCCCAGTACGCGTTGACCGAGATCGCGGACGAATGCCGTCACTCGACGATGTTCGCGCGGATGGCTTCGCGGATCGGCTGCCCGTCCTACGGGCCGGTGCCGTGGTTGCGGCGGCTGGCGAAACTGATGCCGGCGATCAGCTACGGCCCCGCGCGCTACGGCGCGATCCTGGTCGCCGAAGAGGTACTCGACCGGCTTCAGCGCGAGCAGATGAACGACCCGGACATCCAGCCGCTGGTGCGCATGGTCAACCGGATCCACGTGCTCGAAGAAGCCCGGCACGTCACCTTCGCCCGCGAAGAGGTGACTCGCGGGATGGCGAAACTGTCGAAGAAGGAAATCGTCTATCAGCAGTTCATCATCGCGCTCGTTTCGTATTTCGTGACCCGGGCTTTCATCAATCCGAACGTCTACAAGGCCGTCGGCATCCGTCCGCGTGACGGCGTCGAGGCCGCGCTGAACAACCCCAACTGGCGCGAAAGCATCCAATGGGCAGGCGAGAAGATCATGCCGTTCCTGCAGGAATCCGGCCTGGTCGGCAAACCGGGCATGTACTTCTGGCGCAAGTCCTTCCTGCTGCCGGGGAAGCGATGAGGAGCGTCAAGCAGCGCGACGCCGTCTCGTGGGACCCGTCGCGGCAACATCGGTTCGTGACCGGTGACGGCACCGCCCTGCACGTCGAGACGAGCGGGCCCGCCGACTCCGAGCTCACGCTGGTGCTCGTGCACGGCTGGACGCAGGACCATCGGACCTGGGACGGCGTGGTGGCGCGGCTCGGCGACTCCGTTCGGACCCTGCGCTACGACCTGCGCGGTCACGGCGGTTCCGCGCCGGCGAAACCGGGGACGGCCACGATCGCGACCCTCGCCGACGACCTCGCCGAGCTGATCGGGGACCGCGTCCCGAACGGGCCGATCGTGCTCGCCGGACATTCCATGGGCGGTATGACGATCATGGAACTGTCCCGCAGGCACCCCGATCTCGTGGCCCGGCGCGTCGCAGGGGTCGCGTTCGTCGCCACGTCGTCCGGTGAGATGGACCGGATCACCCTCGGCCTGCCGGGGATCGCGGGCAGCGGCGCGGCGAGGTTCGAACGGAGGCTCGCGAAGCTGCTCGCGAAGAACCGCCGGGACGCCTTGCCGCTGCCGCTGTCGGTGGTGCGGCCCGGTGCGCGGCTGCTCGTCTTCGGGCGGCGGCCTCAGCGGGCCGACGTCGACTCGGTCGCCGAGCAGTTGCTGTGCGCGCATCCGGCGAGTGTCGCGGGATTCCAGGACGCGATCTCGCGGCACGACTGCCGGGTCACGCTGGCCGCGCTGCAGGGCAAGCCGGTGATCGTGCTGGCGGGGGAGCGGGACCGGCTCTGTCCGCCACCGCACGCCAAGGTCATCGCCGACGAGCTGCCGGAGGCCGAGTTCGTGCGCTACCCGGGGGCTGGGCACATGCTTCCGCAGGAACGGGCTCAGGAGGTTTCGGACCGCATCGCGGCACTCGTCCGCCGCGCCGCGAGGGTCTGAAAGAGGAGCAAGGGACCTTTGCTACCACTTCTCTCGACATTGAGACAGGTGGTAGCAAAGGTCCCTTGCTCCCTTTCTGCAGGTCAGGGCCTCGGGCGAGGTGTTCGAGGTGTCGCGAAAGCCACTTTCGGGACATCAGACGTCGCGAAAGTGGCGTTCGCGACGTGTGGCCGGCGCGGGTGGTAGCAAAGGTCCCTTGCTCCCTTTCAGAGGTTCGTGTAGCCGTTCGCCAGGAGACGGACGCCCACCGCCTGGTAGGCGTCCTGATCGTCGACGGCGAGCGTGGCCAGCCCGTCGACATAGCGGTTGAACATGCAGAACGCGGCCGCGATCAGGACCGTGTCGTGGATTTCGACGTCCGTCGCGCCCTCCGCGCGGGCGGTCTCGATCAGGTCTTCGCCCACCGACTTCCCGCTTTCGCGAACGGCGACCGCGATATGCAGGAGCGCCTTCATCTTGGCCGAGACGGGGGCGCCGTCGACGTCCTTCCACGCCGCCTCTACGACCGGCATGCCGCCTTCGAGTGCTTCGGCGGCGACGGCGGCATGGCTGCGTGAACAGAACGTGCAGTCGTTGCCGCGCGAGACGACGGCGCCGATCAGTTCGCGCTCGCCCACGCTGAGGCTGCTCGGGCCGCGAAGCAGGACATCGGCGAGTTGCCCGAGCGGCGCCGCCGTCTCCGGCCGGTACGCGAACAAGGCGATGATGCCGGGAAGGTTCTCGTCGAGCGCGATATGCGGCATGGTGACTCCTCGCGGATCGGCAACGCGGTCACTTGATTCATAGCCGAAAACGGGCTCGACACGAGAGCAAGGGGGCATTGTGATCGTCAGAATCCGGGGCCGTGCGCTTCCCGACGGCGAGTACGTCGATCTCTACGCCGACGGCGATCGATGGACCACCGATCCGGTCCCGGGAGCGGATCTGGTCGCCGAGGGCTGGCTCTTGCCGGGCCTCGTCGACGCCCACACGCATCCCGGCGCCGAGGAGCCCGGCGACCCGATGGACGAGGAGATCCTGCGCGCCGATCTGCACCGGCACGTCGACGCCGGGGTCACGATGATCCGTTCGCCGGGGCTGCCCGGTGAGCCGCCCGAGTGGTTCGGCGCCGAACCCGGCGTGTCCCGCGCGGTGCACGCCGGGCCGTGGATCGCCCAGCACGGCCAGTTCTTCGACGGCTGGGGCCGCCGCGCCACGCACGCGGAGCTCCCTGGATTGGCCGCGGCGCAGGCGAAACGCACCGGCTGGGCCAAGATCATCGCCGATTGGCAGGTCGGGGACGAAGCCGTGCCGTCCGACGTCATGACCGCCGTCGTCGAGGCGGTGCACGCGGTGGGCGGGCGGCTCGCCGTGCACTCGCAGCACGCCGCCGGCGGTGAAGCGGCGGTCGCCGCGGGAGTCGATTCCGTCGAGCACGGGATGTGGCTCGACCCCGGCCTCCTGCCGGACATGGCGGCTCGCGGCACCGCGCTCACCCCGACGCTTTCAGTGTTCCAGGCGGCGCTGGGGCGAGGGCGGAACCGCGAGGACAGTCCCCGGAAACGGTGGTTCGTCGGTGGGGCGGAGGCGCATCCGAGGCTGATCGCGGCGGCGGCCGAAGCCGGGGTGAAGATCCTCGCCGGGACCGACTCCCGGCCGCATGGCCGCGTCGGCGTCGAGATCCGCGCCCTCGCGGAAGCGGGGCTGCGACCGCACGAGGCCCTCGCCGCGGGTTCGTGGGCCGCGCGCGAATACCTGGGGTTGCCCGGACTGGTCCCGGGCGCGCCCGCCGACGCCGTCGTCTACGCGGACGATCCGCGCGAAGATCTGGCACGGCTGGAGCATCCCGTCGCGGTGATTCTGCGGGGCGTCCGCGTCAGGTGAGCTAGCGTGATCTTCTCGACTGGGGAGTTGAAACGATGAAACGAAACAGATCGATCCTGTCCGTTTTCAGCCTCACCATCGCCGTCGTCCTCGGAGCGGCTCTGCTCACCGACCTGGGTGGCGAGACCACCGAAGCCGGCGACGCGGAATTCACCGGCGCAGGCCGGGTCGTCATCCGTGACGCTTCGATGGTGCTCACGATGGATCCCAGCCTCGGCGAAGGACCGCTCGGCGCCCTCGCCGACGCCGACGTCGTACTGGAAGGCACCAAGATCAAGCAGGTCGGCAAGGACCTCGACGCCGGCACCGCGAGAGTCGTCGACGGCCGGGGCAAGATCGTGCTGCCCGGCTTCGTCGACCTGCACAACCACCTGTGGCAGTCGCTCATCCGCGGTTGCGCGGCCGACAAGGAACTCATCGGCTGGCTCGGCAAATGCGTCATCCCGCTGTACCGCGCCCCCGTGACCGACGCGGACGCGTACGCGGGTACGAAACTCGCCGCGGCCGACGTCGTCTCGACCGGGATCACCACGGTCACCGACTGGTCGCACGCGTTCAACACCGACTTCGCCAAGGGCGGTCTCCGCGCGCTCGGCGAGTCGAAGCTGCGGTTCCTCTACTCCTACAACGGCACCACCGATCCCGCGCTGCAGAACGAGATCCGCCGCGTGAAGCGCGAGGTCATCGATCCGAACCCGTTGGCACGCCTGCAGATCGGCACGCATCCGTCCACGGGGAACTTCCCGAGCGTCGAAGCCTCGGAGAAGCTCGCGCGCGAGCTCGGCGTCTCCTTGAACGTGCACCTGCTCGAATCGAAGGCCGATCTGACCGCGGGGCAGATGGACGCGCTCCGGCGCGCGAACGCGCTGCACTCCGGGCTGGTGGCGAACCACGTCATCCAGACCACCGACGCCGATCTCGACGAACTCGCGGCCGCCGGGGTCGGCGTGGCGCACAACCCGCTGTCGAACATGCGGCTCGCGTCGGGCGTCATCCGGCTGCCGGAGATGAAGAAGCGGAACATGAAGGTCGGGCTCGGCCTCGACGGCGGCACCAACGACACGAGCGACATGTTCAACGTGATGCGCGCGGCCGTCGGTCTCCAGCGGGCGACCACGACGGATCCGGCGGTCTACCCGACCACGACGGACGTCCTGCGCATGGCGACCCTCGGCGGTGCGGAGGCGCTCGGGATGGACAAGGAGATCGGGTCGCTGACGCCGGGCAAGCGAGCGGATCTCCAGCTGGTCGACGCCCAAGCGGTCAACTTCGCGCCGAAGGTGGACTGGGTGAATCAGCTGGTCTTCAACACCCAGCCCGCGAACGTCTCATGGGTGTTCGTCGACGGGCGCGCCCTCAAGCGCGAAGGCCGCGTTGTCGGTATCGACACCGCGAAGGTCGTCGCCGACGCCCAGGCCGCCGCCGACCGCCTGAAGAAGCTCCTGCCCCAGTGACCTGACGCAATTCGTCCTCTGGATGCGGTCGTTGCACGCGCAAGGACCGCATTCAGAGGACGAAACGCGGGGGTCAATGCTGGAGCGGGAAGCCACCGCCGATGCCTCGCCAGGCGAGGTTGGCGGTGAGCGCGACGGCCTCTTCGCGGCTCATCGACTTGTGGTGCGCCAGCCAGAAGCGCGCGCTGACCTGCGAGAGGCCCACGAGGCCGACGGCGAGCAGCCGGGCCTTGTCCTCGTCGAGGCCCGCGTCGGCGGTGATGGTCTCGGTGATCGCGTCGACGCTGGCCGACGTCGCCCGGTCCACCGCCTCCTGGACGGCGGGCTCGCCGCGCAGGTCGGACTCGAAGACCATGCGGAACGCGCCGGCGTCGTTGTTCACGAAGTCGAAGAACGCGCCGACGGTCGCCGGCACGCGCTGCTTGTTGTCCGACGTGGAGTCGAGCGCGTCCTTGACCCGCCGCACCAGTTCGTCGACGTGGCTCTCCAGCAGCGCGATGTAGAGGTCGAGCTTGCCGGGGAAGTGCTGGTAGAGGACCGGCTTGCTGACTCCGGCCTCTTCGGCGATCTCGTCCATCGCGGCGGCGTGGTATCCGTTCGCGGCGAACACCCGCTGCGCGGCGGCCAGCAGCTGGGCGCGGCGTTCCGTTCGGGGCAGGCGGACACCTCGGGCCTGCAGTCGCGCCATTTCTGTCATCGTTCCTCCAGTAGCCGCGGGCTCCGCGGGGCGGGGTCACCGCCGCGTGAAGTGAGCTCGAGATTACTCGCCGGTACGGCCGGACCGCCAAGGGTCGGGCATCCTTGATGCTGTGTCTTCTTCAGTTTCCCGTGCCGCCGGGGGCCGCTCTCCGCTGACCCATGTGCCGCTGTCGCGCAGGTCATTGCCGTCGCTGGACCCGGCGCCGCCCCCTTGGCCCGGGGAAACAATAGGTGTCGGCGGGGTGAAATTGCACATCCGCCGGACACCGGGCGGTCCCGAGACGGCCGTCTACGTCCACGGTCTCGGCGGATCGTCCACGAACTGGACCGACCTGGCCGCCCTCTTGTCGCCCCAAGCCGCAGGCACCTCGGTCGATTTGCCGGGTTTCGGCTATTCGGAGCCGCCCGACGACTTCGACTTCAGCCTCGACGCGCATGCCGAGGTCGTGGCGGGCCACATCGAGAGCCTCGAAGCGGGGCCGGTGCACCTGTTCGGCAACTCGATGGGCGGCGCCGTCGCGCTGCTCGTCGCGGCCCGCCGCCCGGAGCTGGTGAAGACGCTGACGCTGATCTCGCCCGCCATGCCGGACCTCCGCCCCAGCATGAAGCGGCTGTCCGACCCACGGATGGCGTTCGCGTACCTGCCGCTGATCGGCCGGGCCGTACGCCGTCAGCTCGCCGCGCTCGGTCCGCGCGAACGAGCCATGCAGGTCATCAAGCTGTGCTTCGCCGACCCGAGCCGCTTCGCCGAGAGCAGGCTGGACGAGCTCGAAGAGGAGCACAGCGCCCGCGCCGGGTTCGCCTGGGCCGCCCCCGCGCTGGCTCGCAGCACGTTCGGCATCTTCCGGACGTGGTCCGCGCGCGGTCCCGCGTCGCTGTGGGCGGTCGCACCGAGCGTCGACGCGCCGACGCTCGTCGTATGGGGGCAGCACGACCGGGTGATCTCCGTCCGGCGCGCCGAGCGCACCGCTCGGCTACTTCCGCACGCGCGGTTGCTCGTTCTGCCCCGAACCGGCCACGTGGCGCAGATGGAACGCCCGAATGTCGTAGCGAAGGCCGTTTTGGGGATGTGGGAATCGGTCGAATCGGGCACCTGGTAGCCCATTCGGGTGGGTAGGACACGCCGTGCGAAGCGCCGGTCGCTCACAACATCACAGTTCGGTTATGGCACCCTGGTGCGCGTGGATCGGGTAAAGCAAGGCGCGCAGGGCGAGGGTCGGCGGTCTCAGTACTCCGCATCCGCCCGCCGTCCGCCGCGCGCCCAGCCCCGGTCTTCCGACGTGCCGCGCACGGGCCAGTACCGGCCGACGCCGCCGCCGTCGCAGCGGCTCGACGAGGACCGCTACCGTCCCGGCGGCCGCCGGACCAGCGCCCAGCCGCTCAGCGCGTCCTGGAAGCCGCACGAGACCGGCGCCGCCAAGGCCAAGGCCGCCAAACGCAAGGGCAAGGGCGGCATCGGCCAGTTCGCCAAGACCTACGGCTGGCGTGTGTACGCGCTGCCGATCCTCGTGGTGATCACCGCGCTGGTCGTGTTCAACACCGCCACCGGCCCGGCCGAGCCGATCGCCTCCGACGGGACGACTTCGGCCGCGGCCGACGGTGCCGACGGATCCGCCGGCAACGGCGGCGAGCCGGGCGCGGGTGTGGACGGGGGCGGCGACGTCCTTCCCGAGAACCCGGCCAAACCGATCGACCTCAAGATCCCGACCGCGGACCTGCCGAAGGGCGGCCCCTTCACCGAGTCCGGCAAGGGCACCTATCACGTGGTGCCGGGCAAGGGGGACAAGGTCGGGACGGGGCAGCTGTACACGTACACCGTCGAGGTCGAGGACGGCATCGATCAGGCCAGCTACGGCGGTGACGACAGCTTCGCCACGATGGTGGAGGCCACCCTGTCCAATCCCAAGAGCTGGACGTGGGACGGCAGGAAGGCGCTTCAGCGCGTCGACGCGAGTTTCCCGAACCCCAGCTTCCGGGTGAGTCTCACCACACCGAACACGACGCATCGCGCGGACGTCTGCATGTTCCAGATCACTTACGAGACCTCGTGCTATCGCGCGAGCTTCGACAAGCGCGTGGTGATCAACCTCGCCCGCTGGGTGCGGGGTGCGATGGCGTTCGAGAGCGACATGACCGGGTATCGGCAGTACGCCATCAATCACGAGGTCGGGCATGCCCTCGGCGGAAAGCACCAGGGCTGCAAGGAGAACGGCGGGATCGCGCCGGTGATGATGCAGCAGACGTTCGGCGTCTCCAACGACTTCGTGGCGCAGCTGAACAATCTCCCCGGCGGTGACCGCGGCAAGGTGCCCGCGGACGGCAAGGTCTGCAAGCCGGGCTCCTGGCCGAATCAGGCACCCTAAGTCCAGGCCGTCTCGCCTGCTGGGAAATCCCAGGATGTGAAACAGGGGAAGGCGTTTCCGTCTCTTCGTGTTGTAGATACTGGGATGCGACCCGCGATCCACGCGAGATGGAGGACCCGATGTCAGGCACGCTGCCGCCGCTCGTAGAGCCGGCCGCCGAGCTCACCAAGGACGAGGTGGCCCGGTACAGCCGTCACCTGATCATCCCGGACGTCGGGGTGACCGGGCAGAAACGGCTGAAGAACGCCAAGGTGCTGGTCATCGGTGCCGGTGGCCTCGGCAGCCCGGCGCTGCTGTACCTGGCCGCGGCCGGGGTCGGCACGCTCGGCATCGTCGACTTCGACGAGGTCGACGAATCGAATCTGCACCGCCAGGTCATCCACGGACAGTCCGACATCGGCAAGCTCAAGGCCGCGTCGGCGCAGGAGACGATCGCCGAGATCAATCCGTTCGTGAAGGTGCACCTGCACACCGACCGGCTCGAGTCGTCGAACGCGCTCGAACTGTTCGAGCAGTACGACCTGATCCTCGACGGCACCGACAACTTCGCGACGCGGTACCTGGTGAACGACGCCGCCGTGCTCACCGGCAAGCCCTACGTGTGGGGCTCGATCTACCGGTTCGAGGGCCAGGCGAGCGTGTTCTGGGAGGACGCGCCGAACGGCAAGGGCCTCAACTACCGCGACCTCTACCCCGAGCCGCCGCCGCCCGGCATGGTGCCGTCGTGCGCCGAGGGTGGCGTGCTGGGCGTGCTGTGCGCGTCGATCGGCTCGATCATGGTGAACGAGGCGATCAAGCTGATCACCGGTATCGGTGAGCCGCTGCTGGGCAGGCTCGTCAGCTACGACGCGCTCGAGATGAAGTACCGCGAGGTCAAGATCCGCAAGGATCCGGAGACCCCGAAGATCACCGAGCTCATCGACTACGAAGCGTTCTGTGGCGTCGTGTCGGACGAAGCCGCTTCGGCAGCTTCGGGAAGCACGATCACTCCGGCGGAGCTCAAGGCCAAGTTCGACAACGGCGACAACTTCGCCCTCATCGACGTCCGCGAGCCGCACGAGTACGAGATCGTGAACATCAAGGGCGCGACGCTGATCCCGAAGGACAAGATCCTTTCGGGCGAGGCGCTGTCGGAACTGCCGCAGGACAAGCCGATCGTGCTGCACTGCAAGTCGGGCGCGCGTTCGGCGGAGGCGCTGGCGGCGCTGCACAAGGCCGGGTTCAAGGACGCGACCCACCTCGGTGGCGGCGTGCTGGCCTGGGCGCGGCAGATCGACCAGAGCCTGCCGACCTACTGACGTTTCGCCCGTGAAGGCCTCCTTGCCTACCCTGAAGGTAGTGAAGGAGGCCTTCACGGACTCTGGGTCTCTCAAGGGGGCCTTCATGGACCGCTGAACCTGCCCAGGCGACCGCGCTGCCGGGTGGTAGCAAAGGTCCCTTGCTCCCCCGAGCGTCAGTAGCCGATCGACCGGCCGGTGAAGATCGCCCGCACGAAGACCGTGAACCCCGCCAAGACATCGGTCCGGTTCCCGCCCCGCGACTTGGGCACGGCGGCGATGATCTCGGCGTCGGTCAGCGGATGGGTCTTCCCGGCCAGTTCCCGCAGCTCGTCGGGTTTCCAGTTGTGGTTGCCCGCGACGTGCACCGACAGCGCGCCACGTCGCTGGACGAACTCGATCCGCTCGGCGTCGCGCCGCACGAACTCGCCGTCGCCGACCGGGGTGCACGTCGCGTTTCCGAGGCGCCAAGCGGTCTTCACCGCTGTCTCGCAGCTCTCGACGACGTCGGTCGCGAAGGTCCAGACGGGCGAGATCCACAGCTGAGGCGCGTACTCGACGATCAGCGACCCGGAGTCTTCGGTCGTCTTGGTCGGGAGCCGATGAGGGCCGAGGTCCGCGGCGAGGGTGCGGTCGTGCGGGACGCCGGTCGCGGCGAGCCGCCGGGTGGCGGTGTCCGAAGGCAGCGACGCGGGCACGGCGATCCCGCCCGCGACCAACGCGACCAAAAGGACTCCCGCGCCCGCCCGGACGCCCGGCCCCTGCGCGAACAGACCCGCGACGAGCAGCACCGGCACGCCGAAGAACGGCAACGCGAACCAGGGATCGAACGCCTCCGCCACCTCCAGCACGAAGATCGCGCCGAAAACGCCGGAGATCCCGGCCACGGAAGCCCACGCCAGCCGCGGCCAAGGCTTCGCGACGGCCGGAAAAGCCTCTGGCGCCGCGAGACCGACGACGTAGACCATCCCGATCGACGCGAGCGGAACCGGCAGCGCGATCCACGGGACGTGCAGGAACGCGGCGAGCGGGAGCAACAGGCCCATGGTGACCGCGCCCAGCGTGCCGAGCAGCCACAGTGAACCGAGCGCGAGGGCGGTGAGTTGCCCGTCGGTAAGGCGGCGCTGCGCCGTTCGGGGGATCACGGTCGAAGAATGGCAGGTCAGAAGCGATCGTGTCATGAGTATCGCTACTCAAGACCAGCGCGTCTTCTCGTTCGTGGCACGTAAGACGGGGTAACGTGCCGAGCCGTGCGTGCCACCCTTCAGAGCCCTCCGGAACACGTCTGTTCGGCGTTCGGCGGACGTACCGGTGACGCGGAACCGATGCCCGGCACCGATTCCTGGCGCTACAACGATCTCGTGCTCAAGCCGGTCGTGGACAAGTCCCGGACCCTGTGGACGGCACGTGCGCTGGAAGCCGTCGACGAGCCGGGTCTGCGGGTCGCGAAACCGGTCCGGTCCAGTGACGGCCGTTGGGTGGTCGGCGGCTGGTCGGCGAACCGGTTCGTGTCCGGCACGGCCGAGCACCGGTACGACGAGGTCGTGCACGCGGCGGTCAAACTGCATCGCGCGACGGCCGGTCTGCCCCGGCCGGATTTCCTGGGACGGCGCACCGATCTCGAGGCGCTGGCCGACAAACTCGCCTGGGGCGAGGCGGACATGTCCCTCGACGAGAACAAGGGCGGCCGCTGGTTCGAGGTACTGGCGGGGTCCCGAAGACCGGTCAAACTGCCCGACCAGGTCGTCCACGGGGAGCTGCTCGCCGGCGTGCTGTTCGACGGCGACGCGGCGCCCGGCATCGTCGATTTCGTGCCGTACTACCGGCCGGGTGAATGGGGCGCCGCGATCGTCGCGGTCGACGCGCTGGCCTGGGGCGGCGCCACCATCGATCTTCTCGAACGCTGGGCGCATCTGCCCGAATGGCCGCAGCTTCTGCTGCGGGCCGTCCTCTTCCGCCTGGCGGCCAACGCCCTCGACCCGCGGTCGACCCGGGCGGCGCACGACGGACTTCGTGCCGCCGCCCGGGACGTGAGCGCCGTACTGTAGGTCACTCGGTGCGCAGGTTCTCCGTCTTCGCCGCCGAACGCACGGACGGCACCGTCGACGCCGTCACCAGCAGCACCATCACGACGGCCGCCGCGGCGAGCAGCGCGACCGCGGACCAGTCGACGTACAGCCCGTCCCAGAACAGCCGCTTGCCCAGCGCGGCGACGGCGATCCCGGTCGCCGTCGCGAGCACGATGCCCAGCAGCAGCGGGATTCCGTTCTGCCACAGCAAGGACCGGACGATCACGCGCACCGGGACGCCGGTGGCGGACAGCGCGCCGAGGGCTCGCCGCCGTTCACGGACCTGTTCCTGGGCGAGCACCAGCAGGCTCACCCCGGCCAGCAGCAGGACGAACAGCGCGCCGCCGAGCAGGATGTCCCGCGCGTCGTCGAACATCAGGGCCTCGGTGGAGGCCCGTTCCCCCTTGTAGGCCGCCACGGTGACCTGCCCGCTGTACGGTGCCACGGAGTTCCGCACCAGCTCGACGAAATCCGGATTCCCGGTCGTCCCGCGCAGGGTCGCCGTGACCAAGGCCGAGGCCAGGTCGACACCCGCCACCGCCGCGGGCGTCGCGAGCACTTGTGGCGCCAGAGTCTCGGTGACGCTCGATGGCTTCACCTCGAACGGTCGCGGGGTGACCGGAACGGTCCACGGTTGCTCCCGTTTGTCGTTGTCCGTGATCTTCGCTGACTGTCCTATGTGGAGGAAGGACGGGTCGGCGAACACGTCGCCGTCACGGCAACCGGTCGCGGTGGTCGTCGCCTCGATCGTGGCGCAGTCGGCGACGGCGATCAGTACGAGCATGCCGTCCTGGCGCTTCCCCTCGACGAACAGCGAACGCAACACCTGGAAATCAGCCGCGCCGGGGACCGTGCGGACCGCGGCGATCGCCCGATCGGCCACGGAACCGTCCGCGTAGACGGTGATCCGGCCTCCCGTGTCGTCGTGGCGATCGGCCTCCATCGCGGCCTGTCCCGCCAGGAGGCTCTGCAGCGCGATCGCCCCGGCGAGGACCACGCAGAGACCCGCGACCACCCGTGACGGGGTCCCGCTGTCGCTCTGCATACGGCGGATCGCGAGCTGGAACGACGGCGGCCCGCCCTTGATCCGGGAAACGACGCGTTCCAGCAGCCACGGCAGCAGCGCGGGGATCCCGACCATCAGCAGTGCCGCGCCGCCGATCAGCGCCCAGCGGCCGAGTTCGCTCGCGACACCGAAATCCGGGGCGATCAACAGGATTCCGATGACGACCGGCAGCAGCCGCCACCACAACCTTCGCTTCGGCTGCGCGGTCTCGCGGACGACGCCGAGCGGTTCGACGACCAGGTGCCGCTGGGACGCCCAAGCCGCCGCCACGGTCAGGGCCGGGACCGCGAGCACGATCAGCACCACCAGCGGCCACGACGGCGTCAGGTCGTCCGGGTACAACCCGAACCGGAACACCTGCAAGTTCGCCGCCGTGCCGCGGAAGAGCAGGAACAGCGCGGTACCGACGACCAGACCGGCCGCGGCGCCCACGAGGGATTCCGCGGCGGTGATCCGGCGCAGTTGAGCGAGGGACGAACCCGCCAGCCGCAACGCGGCGAGCCGCCGGTCCCGGGCCGCGCCGCCGAGCCGGGAGACCGTCCCGACGAAGATGAACACCGGCGTGAGGAGGACGAAGAGCCCGAGCAGCAGGAGCGAGAGGAGTCCCCGTTCGAACGGCGTTTCGTAGCCGGGAGGGGCACCGAAGGCATAGATCGCGACGCCGTTCCGCGGATTGCCCGTGCCTGCGTAGACGACGAGATCATTCGGATTGAGCACGGCTTCCGCATCGATGATCCCGACCGGCTTGCCGGGCAGACGGGGCCGCAACAGGCCACTGGTATCGGCCGCGACGAGTTCGTCGAGCTTCGGGGAAAGGAAGACCTCGCCCGGCGCGGGCAGCCGGTCCACTCCCGGCGGGATCGGCGAGTTCGGCCCGGTGGCTTGAAGATGGACGAGCGAGATCGCCTGACCGCGGAAGTCGGTCGTCGTCGCGTGGTAGTTCAGCGGTGCGATACCCGGGATCTGTCCGTACCGCGGTGAAGCGGCGTACGTCCGCTGGTCGCGGTTCTCCTTGACGGTGCCCGCGGAGGCGCCGATCAGGAGGACCGCGACCGCGAGCCCGATGCCGACCGTGCTCAGGAGGAGCCTGACGATCGAGCCCCGGCCGCCCCCGACGGCCAGCCGGAACCCGAGCATCAGGTCTTCGCGCCCGGTCATCGGGTCACCACCGGTTCCCGTGTCCGGCCGTCGCGCACGATGACCTCCCGATCGGAGTAAGCGGCCACCCGCGGTTCGTGGGTGACCAGGACGACGGCGGCGTCGGTTTGTTTCGCCGCCTCGGACAGCAGGCGCATGACCAGTTCTCCGCTGAGCGTGTCCAGCGCGCCGGTCGGTTCGTCGGCGAAGACCACCGACGGTTCGGTGACCAGCGCCCTGGCCATCGCGACCCGCTGGCTCTGCCCGCCGGAAACCTGGCCGGGCGTGCTGTCGTCGATGTCGCCGACCGCCAGCCGGTCGAGCCAGCCGCGCGCGATCCGCTCGGCGGGGCGGCGCCTCATCCCGCTCAGCCGCAGCGGCAGCGCGACGTTCTCCAGGCAGGTCAGCTCCGGCACGAGCTGCCCGAACTGGAAGACGAAACCGAATTCGGTACGCCGCAGGGCACTGCGTTCGGCGTCGGACATGCTCGCGAGGTCACGCCCGCGGAAGGAGACCTGACCTTCGTCGGGCCGGACGATCCCGGACAGGCAGTGCAGCAGGGTCGACTTCCCGGATCCCGACGGCCCCATGACCGCGACGATCTCGCCGGGTTCGAGCGTCAGCCCGGCCCCGGCCAGCGCCTGATTCGGACCGAAGGCCTTGTGCAGGCCCAGGCCGTGTAACAACGGTGTTTCCACTGTGTGGTCCCCAGATCAGCGCGTCAGCTGGCGCGCGAGGTCGTCGAGGCGGGCGGCGGTGAGCTCCAGCCACCGCAGATCCGCCTCCAGGTGGAACAGTGCGTGGTCGCAGATCAGCTGGTCGGCGAGGTCTCCGGCGGTCTTGCGGGCGGTGAGCTCGCGCATGGCGCGCAGATGGGAGCTCCGCTGCGCGTCGAGCAGATCCTGGGCGCCGCGGCCGGACAGGAGCGCGAGCACGACCTTGGTGTAGAGCGTGTTCTGCAGGTAGACGGAGGGGTTTTCCGGGCTCTTCAGCCATTCCTCGACGTTGGTGACGCCGGCGTCGGTGATCGCGTACCGCTTCCGGTCCGGACCGCCGCCCGCTTCGACGCCGTTCTCCTCGACGAGGCCGTTCTTCAGGAGCCGGTTCAACGTCGAATAGACCTGCCCGTAGTGCAGTGGACGGTCTTGGCGGAACTGCTTGTCGTAAAGCTGTTTGAGGTCGTAACCGTGCTTCGGACCGGCTTCGAGCAGGCCGAGCAGGGTGTTCCCGATGGACATGCGGGCGACTATACACAGTGTGTATACGCACGGTCTATACACACGGTGCATAGTTGCTGAAGGGGCCTTTCGCCGCATGTGACGTGGTGAAAGCTCCCTTCGCCGCGTGGCATGCGGTGAAGGGCCCCTTCAGCCCTCATAGGACCTGTGCCGCATCGAGAGGTGTCGCGAAAGCCACTTTCGGGACGTCAGATGTCCTGAAAGTGGCTTTCGCGCGCGATCCGGGAGACAAGGGGCGGAACCGTATCGAGGAGTTCGCTGGCTGTGTCGGATCACCGAAGCCGCGGGAAGAACTTGCCCGATTTCGACTGAATGACCGTTTGGTTCGGCTCGTCGGCGGTCGAGTGTCCCCAATGTGGCATTGGGGGCATCGGTTGCCTTCACGGACAGCACGGAGTTCACGGTGTGACGTCCATCGGCGGCGGGCAATGTCAAACGCCTGAAACATTCAGGAGTTTTCAGGTAACACGGCCTACCTACCTTCAAGCGCTATCGACGCCTGGAGGAGGTGCCCGTGCCGCTCGCCGCCCCCACCGTGACCGCGGTGGACACGCACTGCCCCTACTGCGCCCTGCAGTGCGGGATGAGCCTCGACGGCGCCCGGGTCGCCCCGCGCGACTTCCCGGTCAACGCCGGCGGCCTGTGCCAGAAGGGCTGGACGTCGGGGGAGCTGCTCACCTCGCCGTCCCGCCTGACGACGCCGCTGATCAGGGTCGACGGCGAACTCCGGCCCGCGAGCTGGACGGAAGCGCTCGACCTCGTCGCCCGGCGGCTCACCGAGATCCGCGCGGCCAGGGGTGCCGACGCGGTCGCCGTCTTCGGCGGCGGCGGGCTGACCAACGAGAAGGCCTATCTGCTGGGGAAGTTCGCCCGCGTCGCGCTGGGCACCTCGCAGATCGACTACAACGGCCGGTTCTGCATGTCGTCGGCGGCCGCCGCCGGGATCAAGGCGTTCGGCGCCGACCGTGGGATGCCGTTCCCGGTCACGGATCTCGCCGACGCCGACGCGGTGTTGCTGATCGGCGCGAACCCGGCCGAGACGATGCCGCCGTTCACCCAGCACCTGCGGGGCGCGGATCTGATCGTCGTCGACCCGCGCCGCACGCCGACCGCCGAACTGGCCGGCTTGCACTTGCAGCCCGCGCCGGGTACGGACCTCGCGCTCGCGCAAGGCATCCTGCACGCCGTCGTCGCCGACGGCCTCCTCGACAAGTCCTATGTGGTCTCGAGGACGAACGGTTTCGAAGAGCTGTGGCGTTCGGTCGCGGCCTGGTGGCCGGAGCGCGTCGAGCAGATCACCGGCGTCTCCGCCGCGGACCAGCGCCGGGTCGCCGCCAAGCTCGCCGCGGCCCGCAACACCTACGTCCTCACCGCGCGCGGCACCGAACAGCACGCCAACGGCACCGCGATGGTCAACGCCTGGATCAATCTCTCGCTCGCCCTCGGCCTACCGGGGAGCAAGGGATCCGGTTTCGGCTGCCTGACCGGGCAGGGCAACGGTCAAGGCGGTCGCGAGCACGGGCAGAAGGCCGACCAGCTGCCCGGCTATCGCAAGATCGACGACCCCGCCGCGCGCGAATACGTCGCCGGGGTCTGGGGTGTGCCACCGGAATCCCTGCCGGGGCCGGGCCGGTCGGCGGTCGAGCTGCTGGAGGCGCTCGGCACCGAAGACGGGCCGAGCGCGCTGATGGTGTTCGGCAGCAACCTCGTCGTTTCCGCGCCCGGCGCCGGGAACATCCAGGACAAGGTGTCCTCTTTGGACTTCCTGGTGGTCTCGGACCTCGTCCTCTCGGAGACGGCGGCGATGGCCGACGTCGTCCTGCCGGTCACCCAGTGGGCCGAGGAGGACGGCACGATGACCAACCTCGAAGGCCGGATCCTCCTGCGGCGCAAGGCGATCGATCCGCCGTCCGGCGCGAAGACCGATCTTTATGTGCTTTCCGAACTCGCCCGCCGGTTCGGTCAGCCCGACGGACGGTTCCCGACGGACGCCGAGACCGTCTTCACCGAGCTCCGCCGCGCGTCCAAGGGTGGCGTCGCCGACTACTCGGGCATCACCTACGACCGGCTCCGCGACGGCGAAGCCCTTTACTGGCCCGTCCCGGCGGAATCACATCCCGGCACACCGCGGATGTTCCTCGACTCCTTCGCTCACCCGGACGGCCGCGCGCGGTTCGTGCCGGTGGACCACGTCGGCCCGGCCGAGCTGCCGGACGCCGAATTCCCCTTGCAGGCCACCACCGGGCGGGTCCTGCAGCACTACCAGTCCGGGGCGCAGACCCGGCTGGTCAAGGAACTCAACGACGTCGTGGCGGAGGCCTTCGTGGAAGTTCATCCCGACACCGCTGCCCGCGCGGGGCTGGCCGAGGGCGACCTCGCGCTCGTGCGCTCCCGCCGCGGGGAGACCGTCGCACGTGTCCGTTGTGTGGCGTCGCTGCGCCCCGACCTGGTGTTCCTGCCGTTCCATTTCCCCGGTGAGGGCAGGGCGAACCTGCTGACCAACCCGGCGCTCGACCCGGCGAGCCGGATGCCCGAGTTCAAGGTGTGCGCGGTCGCGCTCGCCCCGGCCGAGGTCGTCGCGTGAGCCCCCGGTCGGTGGTCATCGCCGGATACGGGATGGCGGGCGCGCGGCTCGCGGACGAGATCCAGCGCCGCGATCCCGACGGCGAGCGCGTGCGGCTCACCGTCGTCGGCGCGGAGGAACACACCGCCTACAACCGGGTACTGCTCTCGTCGGTGGTCGCCGGCACCATGCGGCCCGAGGCCGTCCGGCTGCACGACGACGAATGGCCGTCCCGTACCCGTGCGGATCTTCGCCGGGGGGTCTCCGCGACGTCGATCGACCGGGACACGCGGCGGGTTCACCTCGACGACGGGTCCACTGTGGACTACGACGCGCTCGTGCTCGCCACCGGTGCCAACCCGTGGATGCCGCCGGTCGAAGGGCTCGAACCCGGCCCGGACGTCGTCGCGTTCCGCACCCTCGACGACTGCGCCCGGATTCTCGACGCCGCCAGGCTGGGCGCGCCGGTCGCGGTGCTCGGCGGCGGGCTGCTCGGCCTGGAGGCCGCGCGAGGTCTCGCCGGACGCGGGAATCTCGTGACCGTCGTGCATCCGATGCCGCACATCATGGAACGGCAGCTGGACGCGGAATCGGCGCGGGTGCTGACCAGGAAGCTCGAAGAACTCGGCGTCGCCTTCCGGCTCGGTGTCGGCGCCGCGCGCTACGTCAGCGGTGACGGGCTCAAACTCGACGACGGCACGCACGTTCCCGCCGATCTCATCGTCGTCTCCACCGGCGTCCGGCCCGAGACGAAACTGGCCGTGGACGCCGGGCTGACCGTCGAGGGCGGCATCGTCGTCGACGATCTGCTGCGCACCAGCGACGGCCGGATCCACGCGATCGGCGACTGTGCCAAGCATCCCGGCGCGTTCGGCGGGCTCGTGCAGCCCGCGTGGGAACAGGCCGCCGTCGTCGCGGATCTGGTCACCGGCGCGAAATCCGCGTCGCGGTACCGCGGTACTCAAGCGGTGACGAGGCTCAAGGCACGCGGCATCGACCTCACCGCGCTCGGCGAGACGATGACCGGCGCGGACGACCCGACCGCCGAAGTGCTCACGTTCAGCGACCCGGCGGGCTGCCGTTACGGCAAGCTCGTCGTCCGCGAGAACCGGGTGGCCGGCGCGATCCTGCTCGGCCTGCCCGACGCGGCCGCGACGATCACGCAGCTCTACGACCGGGGCACCCCGGTGCCCGAAGACCGGCTGGCTGTCCTTTTAGGACGCTCGCTGCCGCCGGGAGCGCCGTCGGCGTCGAGCCCGGCCGATCTGCCCGCGTCGGCGGTCATCTGCCGCTGCAACGCGGTGACCAAGGGGCGGCTCGTCGAAGCGTGGCGCGGCGGCGCCACCGACGTCCCCGCCCTCGCCGGGGCGACCCGTGCGACGACCGGCTGCGGCGGCTGCAAGGACGCCGTGAGCGGGGTCGCGAAATGGCTGGCCGCCCAGTGAACCCGAACGCATCCACCAAGGAGGACCTCATGGAAGCTCGTGGAAAGCGCTGGATCGAGCACTGGGATCCCGAGAACGAGCAATTCTGGGAGGAGACCGGGAAGAAGATCGCCCGGCGGAACCTCTGGTTCTCCATCCTGGCCGAGCACATCGGTTTCTCCGTCTGGACACTGTGGTCGGTCATGGTGCTGTTCATGGGCCCGCAGTACGGCTTCTCCGCCGCCGACAAGTTCCTGCTGGTCTCGACCCCGACGCTGATCGGCGCGCTGATGAGGCCGCTCTACACGTTCGCTGTGGCGAAGTTCGGTGGCCGGAACTGGACGATCGTCAGCGCGCTGTTGCTGCTGGCGCCCACGATCCTGGCGGCGATCGCGATGCAGCCGGGCACTTCGCTCGGCACGTTCCTGGTGATCGCCGCGCTCGGCGGGGTCGGCGGCGGGAACTTCGCGTCGTCGATGACCAACATCAACGCGTTCTACCCGGAGAAGCACAAGGGCTGGGCGCTCGGGCTGAACGCGGGCGGCGGGAACCTCGGTGTGGCCGCGATCCAGCTGATCGGCCTGCTGGTCATCGGCACCGTCGGCGCCACCGCGCCGCGGGTGGTGCTCTACATCTACATCCCGCTGATCGTGGTCGCCGCGACCTGCGCGTACTTCTTCATGGACAACCTCGCCTCGATGAAGGGCGACACCAAGGCGATGCGCGAGGTCGTCAAGGATCCGCACACCTGGGTGATGTCGTTCCTCTACGTCGGCACGTTCGGTTCGTTCATCGGCTACAGCTTCGCTTTCGGGCTGGTGCTGCAGAACCAGTTCGGCCGCACGCCGCTGCAGGCGGCCGCGGTGACGTTCCTCGGCCCGCTGCTCGGCTCGTTCTCGCGGCCGACGGGCGGCTGGCTGGCCGACCGGATCGGCGGCGGCAAGATCACCTTCGTGACGTTCGTCGGCATGGCCGCGGCGACCGTGGTGCTGATCCTGGCCTCGACGTCGAATTCGCTGGCGCTGTTCACCGTCGCGTTCATCGTGCTGTTCGTGCTCACCGGAATCGGCAACGGCTCGACGTACAAGATGATCCCGGCGATCTTCCGCGCCAAGGCGAAGGTCGCGATCAGCGAGGGCGCGGACGAGACGCTGGAGATGCTCAAGGCGCGCAAGCTCTCCGGCGCGCTGATCGGGCTGGCCGGCGCGATCGGCGCACTCGGCGGGTTGTTCATCAACCTGGCCTTCCGCCAGTCGTTCGCGGACACGAAGAGCGGGGTGCCGGCGTTCGTCGCCTTCCTGGTCTTCTACGGCCTGTGCTTCGCCGTCACGTGGGCGGTGTATCTGCGCAAACAGCAGTCGGAGGTGGCGAGCACCCGAGGCCTGGCGCTCGCCGGAGCGGAGGTCTGATGCGGAAACTCGTCGTCGTCGGACATGGCATGGTCGCGCACCGGCTCGTCGAAGCGGTGCGCGCGGAGGACAAGGACGGCCAGTGGCAGGTCGTGGTGCTCGCCGAGGAGGCGCGTCCCGCGTACGACCGGGTCGCGCTGACGTCCTATGTGGACACCTGGGATCCGGCCTCCCTCACCTTGGAGGGCGCGGACTACGCGGGTGATCCGTTGGTCGAGCTGCGGCTCGGCGACACCGTCGCTTCGGTGGATCGCGAGCGCAAGATCGTCGTCACCGAAGCGGGTCACGAGCAGCCATACGACACGCTCGTCCTCGCGACTGGTTCTCGGCCGTTCGTCCCGCCGGTGCCGGGACACGATCTCCCCGGCTGCTTCGTCTACCGGACGATCGAGGACCTCGACGCCATCCGGGAAGCGGCTCAGCGGCCCGGCCGTGGACGTCGTTCGGCGGTCGTCATCGGTGGCGGGCTCCTGGGGCTGGAAGCCGCGAAGGCGTTGCGGGACATGGGTCTCTCGCCGCACGTCGTCGAGATGGCGCCGCGCCTGATGCCGCTGCAGGTCGACGAAGGCGGCGGCGGCCTGCTCCGGCGGCTGATCACCGACCTCGACGTGACCGTCCACACGGGAACTTCGACCGACGCCATCGAGCCGGATGGCGAACGCTACATCGCGCGGCTCGGCAACGGCACCGAGCTCGACGTCGACCTGGTCGTCTTCTCCGCCGGTATCCGGCCGCGCGACGATCTGGCGCGTTCGTCCGGGCTGGAAGTCGGTGCGCGCGGCGGGATCCTGGTCGACGACACCTGCCGGACGGCCGATCCCGCGGTGTACGCGATCGGCGAATGCGCGGCCGTCGACGGCAAGGTGTACGGCATCGTGGCGCCCGGTTACGCGATGGCGGAGATCGTCGCGGCGCGGCTGACCGGCGGCGAGGGCACGTTCCCCGAGCCGGACATGTCGACGAAGCTCAAGCTCATGGGCGTCGACGTCGCCAGCTTCGGCGACGCGCATGCGGCGACCGAAGGCGCGCTGGAGGTCGCGTTCAACGACGCCGTCGCGGGGACGTACAAGAAGCTCGTCGTCTCGGACGACTCGAAGACGTTGCTCGGTGGTGTCCTGGTCGGCGACGCGAGCGAGTTCAACACCTTGCGCGCGATGGTCGGCAGGCCATTGCCTGCCGAACCGGGTGCGATCCTCGCCCCGGCCGGTGGTGGAGCGGCGGTCGGCGTCGACGCGCTGCCGGACGCCGCGCAGATCTGTTCGTGCAACGCGGTTTCCAAGGGCGCGATCACCCACGCGATCACCGAAGAGGGCTGCGATTCGGTCGCCAAGATCAAGGGCTGCACCCGGGCCGGAACGGCGTGCGGCTCGTGCGTCCCGTTGCTGGGCAAGCTGCTGACGGCGTGCGGTGTCGAGCAGTCGAAGGCGCTGTGCGAGCACTTCACCCAGTCGCGCGCGGAGCTGTTCCAGATCCTGCAGGCCACTCGGATCACCACGTTCAGCGAGATGATCGACCGCTACGGCACCGGGACCGGCTGCGCGATCTGCAAACCGGCGATCGCGTCCATCCTGGCCACGCTGGGCAACGGGCACATCCTCGCCGGCGAGCAGGCGACCCTGCAGGACACCAACGACAAGTTCCTCGCGAACCTGCAGCGCAACGGGACGTACTCGGTGGTCCCGCGCATCCCCGGCGGCGAGGTCACGCCGGAGAAGCTCATGGTGATCGCGCAGGTGGCGATGGATTTCGGGCTGTACACCAAGATCACCGGCGGGCAGCGGATCGACCTGTTCGGCGCCACCGTCGACCAGCTGCCGCTGATCTGGCGGCGGCTCGTCGACGCCGGGTTCGAGTCGGGGCACGCGTACGGGAAGTCGTTGCGCACGGTCAAGTCCTGTGTCGGTTCGACGTGGTGCCGCTACGGCGTGCAGGACAGCGTTGGGCTCGCGATCGAGCTGGAGTTGCGGTATCGCGGCCTGCGCTCGCCGCACAAGCTGAAGTCGGCCGTTTCGGGCTGTGCGCGGGAATGCGCGGAGGCGCGGAGCAAGGACTTCGGCGTCATCGCCACCGACAAGGGCTGGAACCTTTACGTCGGCGGCAACGGCGGCGCGACCCCGCGGCACGCGGATCTGCTCGTGTCCGAAGTGGACACCGAGACGCTGATCCGCACGATCGACCGGTTCCTGATGTTCTACGTCCGCACGGCCGACCGCCTGCAGCGCACCGCGCCGTGGGTCGAGGAGATGGAAGGCGGGCTCGACCACCTGCGCGCGGTGATCGTCGACGACAAGCTCGGAATCTGCGAGGACCTCGACGCCGCCATGGCCAAACACGTCGGCGACTACGCCGACGAATGGCGCGGCGTGCTGGAGGATCCGGAGAAGCTGGCGAAGTTCAGCTCGTTCGTCAACGCGCCGGGCACACCGGATCCGACGATCTCGTTCCGTACCGAACGCGACCAGAAAGTGCCAGTACTGCTTGGCATCCCGGAGGTGAAACAGTGACGACGTCGATCGAGCGCACCTGGACCGCCGTTTGCGCGGCGGGCGCCGTCCCCGAATGGTCCGGTGTCGCCGCCCTGCTCGACGGCGGGACGCAGGTGGCCATCTTCCGGCTCCCCGGCGACCGGTGGTACGCGCTGTCCAATGTGGACCCGATCAGCGGAGCGGCGGTGCTTTCGCGAGGCATCGTCGGTGACGCGGGCGGCGTTCCCGTGGTGGCTTCGCCGGTGTACAAGGAACGCTTCGATCTGCGGACCGGCGCCTGTCTCGACGCCGAAGGGGTCTCGGTCGCCGCTTATCGGGTCCGGGTCGCCGGGGGTGTGGTGGAGGTGGAATTCTCGCCGTGACGGACGTTCTTCCCCTGGCGGGATTCGTCATCGGGATCACGGCGGCGCGACGGGCTGACGAGCTCGGCGCGCTGTTCGTGCGTAAAGGTGCGACCGTGCGCTACGGCCCGGCGATCCGGATCGTGCCGCTCGCCGACGACACCGAACTGCGGTCGGCCACCATGCGCCTGCTGGAAGACCGGGTCGACGTCGTCGTCGCGACGACCGGGATCGGCTTCCGCGGCTGGGTCGAGGCGGCCGAAGGCTGGGGCCTGGGGGAGGAACTGCTGGACAGACTGGGGAAGTCTTCGCTGCTCGCGCGCGGCCCGAAGGCCAAGGGGGCGATCCGCGCGGCCGGGCTTTCGGAGGACTACTCGCCCGCGTCGGAGAGCAACGCCGAGGTGCTGAGACATCTGCTCGATTCCGGTGTGGACGGTCAGCGGATCGCGGTGCAGCTGCACGGCGAGCCGCTTCCGTACTTTGTGGACAGTCTGCGTTCCGCGGGCGCCGAAGTGATCGAAGTGCCGGTGTACCGGTGGGTCGGGCCGTCCGATCCCGGGCCGCTGGACCGGCTGCTGGACGGTGTCCTCGACGGTTCGGTGGACGCGTTGCCGTTCACCAGCGCGCCCGCGGCGGCGTCCCTGCTGGCGGTGGCGAAGCGGACCGGGCGGCTGCCGGGAGTCGTGGGAGCACTGGAGAAACGGGTCGTGGCGGCTTGCGTCGGGCCGATCACCGCGGCACCGCTGGCCGCGCTCGGGATCCCTACGGTGCAGCCGACACGGTCGCGGATCGGGGCGCTGGCGCGGACGGTGTCCGACGCGCTCGAAGCCCGTTCGCCTCGACTGACCGCGGGCGGGCGGAGTATCGAACTGCGAGGCCAGGCGGCGCTGGTCGACGGGCAGTGGTGCGACATCGCGCCCGCGCCGATGGCCATCCTGCGGGCGCTGGCGGAATCGCCGGGGAGGGTGTTCTCCCGGCGGGAACTGGTCTCCGCGCTCCCCGACGGCGGCGAGGAACACGCCGTCGAGACCGCCATCGGCCGCCTGCGGAACTCCTTGGGCACGCCGAAACTGGTCCAGACGGTGGTGAAACGCGGCTACCGCCTGGCCGTCGACCCCTGACGCCCGCGTTTCGTCCTCTGAATGCGAATACCGCATTCAGAGGACGAAATGCGGTGGGTGGGTCACGGGGTGAAGAGGTCGGTCTTGGTGATGAGGACGTGGTTGCCGTCCGGGCCGGCGTTGGCCAGTACGGCGGCGCCGCCCGCGATGAGGACGCGGCCGTCGGCGAGTTTGACCGCGCCGAACTTCGCCCTGCCGATGGTGAGCCCGATCAGCGGCCCCCATTGCCCGGTCGCGGGATCGAAGATCTCGGAGTTCTGGTACCCGGCGTCGTACCCGCCGTATTCGAGGCCGCCGATGGCCAGCACCTTGCCGGAGTCCAAGCGGATCAGACGGAATTCGTCGCGCGGGATCCCCATCGGCGCCGCGTCGGTCCATTTGCCGGTGGCCGGGTCGTAGCGTTCGGATTCGCCGAGGCTGAACGGCGCGTAGTTCCAGTTCTGCGGCCCGCCGGTGTGGCCGCCGGTGACCAGCACGGTCCCGTCGGCGAGCGCGACCATCTGCGCGCCGACACGCGGCCGCCCGGTTTCGAGCGGGACCGGGGTACCGATCGGCGTGGTGGGGCTCCAGGTGCCGTCGACCGGGTCGTAGATCTCGCAGAAGGTCAGGCCGACGAGATCGCCGCCGGTTTCGACGAGACCCGACGCGACGAGCACCTTGCCGTCCGGCAGCAGCACCGCGGGGAACGCCGCCCTGGCGTGGATCATCGGCGCGGTCTCGGTCCAGGTTCCCGTCGCCGGGTCGTAGATCTCCGCCGCCGCGATCACGAGGGAATCGATCGGCGGCCGTTCGCTCCCGCCGCCCATCACGAGCACCCGGCCGTCCGCCAGCGCGATCGCGTGATGGTTGCAGCGGGCGGTGTGCATCGAGCCGGTCGGGCTCCAGGTCCCGGTCGCCGGGTCGAAGACCTCCGCGGAGGTGAGGATGTTGGGCGAAGTGGACGGATGGCCGTGAAAACCGCCCGCCGCCAGCACCTTGCCGTCCGGCAGGACGGTCAGCGAATGCAGGCGGCGGCTGGTCGCGAGCGATCCGGTGACCGTCCATTGGCCACTGCCCGGGTCGTAGAGCGCGGCGTCGGCGTACGTCACCGCACCGCGGTTGTTGCCGCCGCCCGCGGCGAGGACACGCCCGTCCGGCAGCAGGACCGGGCCTTCGTTCATGCCGTCCCATTGGCGCGCCCATGGCAGGTCGCCGGTGGCCGCCCAGCCGCTCGCCATCGTCCGGGATTCCGTCTGTGTGCTCATGTCTTCGACGGTCGCCGCCGGGTTCTCCGGCGGCAAGCGGTTGCGCGATGGCCTACCTCTTGGGCACCCGGAACGGGACCGATCGGACCGCCTTCAGGACCAGGTGACGCGGAAGCCGGGGAACTCCCGGGCGGCGGCGACACGGGCCGCCTCCGCTTCGGCCGCTTTCCGGACGGCCGGGCGGAGCGCGTCGAACGGGGTGACGGTGAAGTCGAGCCGCTTCTTCCCGCTCGCCTTGGCCCGCCACACGCCGGCGATCTCGCCGTCGGCCAGCAGCGCGCCGGGGCTGCCGAGGATCTTCCAGACCTCCTTCTGCCGGGCCTTGTCCGGCACCAGCACGGCTCGGTCGCGTGCCTGGACGAACGGGTCGAGCGGCGGCAGCAGGCGCACCACGTCCGGCTCCGGCGGATTCTCCAGCAGCGCCACCCGGTCTTCCGGCAGGAAGGCCTTCTTGCCGTCGACGCGGACCTCGGCCAGGCCGTCCGGCCACATCGCGTCGACCCCGGTGCGGGTGGTCCCGACGTAGGCCGCGGCGTCGCCGGGAGCGGCGGGACCGTTGATCCGCAGGTAACCCTCGACCACACGGGTGGCCGCCTTGGCGTCCGGTGCCGTCTTGAGCCTGCCCCGCTTTTCCAGTGGTGCCAACGTCGCCGGGGTCGCGCCCGCCTCCAGCCGGACCCCGGCGTGGAGCGACGCGACCCGCATCAACTGCTCGTAGATGTGCACGACACCGCAGCCGCGGCAGGCGTACGACAGGCCGTCGGGGATCAGTTTCGTGACCGCGCCGCTCACCGTGCCCTTGGTCTGGACGCCGGTGACGACCTCGCGGATCGCCTTCGCCGCGGTGAACAGCGCGTCCGTCGCGGACATGCCCGCGTCGTCGACCTGCTTGCGCTGCCAGAGGATCCGGGCCATCGCGTCCTTCTCGTCGAGAGGCACGAGAGCGGCCCGGATCGCGTCCAGCTCCGCACGGCGGTGGAAATGCGGCGCGCCGCGATGCGTCCACGCGAGCACGAAACGGTCGTCGTCCCAGACGCCGGGCGTGATGTCGCCGTCGATCCGGGCGGCGAGGCCCAGCAGGGCGGTGTCCCGCACGGAATCCTGCAGCCCGAGGTCGAACACGGCCGCCGCGGCCGGATCCGTCTCCTCACGGTGCAGGCCGTGCGCGGCGATCCGGTACGCCAGCACCTGCTCGCGATCAACCTCGAGCACCATTTCTCCTTAGAGCGAGTAATCGAGCGTGTACGACATCGTCGGCTCACCGAGGGCGCCGGTCGTGGTGCCGCTGCCGGTGATCCCGGCGAGTTCACCCGTTCCGGAGCCCTCGACCACCGTGAACGCCGACCTGATCCCCTGCGTGTCGAACCCGGTGTCGTGCTTGATCACGAAGCTTCCCTTGCGTCCGTCCACGCTGCCCTCGATCCGTTCGAGGCCGGGAGAGGTCGTGTCGCCGCCGTCGTAGCCCTCACCCGCGTAGTACAGCAGGTAGTCGAGGACGGACTCACCCTCGATCAGCCCGCTGTAGGCGAGCGTGGCGTGCGCGTAGGCGACTCGCGGCGCGCCCTCCGTGCCGCTGACGACGGATTCTTCCCAGTTCTTCATGGCGAACGTGTTCATGGGTTCACCCTGTCAGCCATACCTGTCAGGATGTGTCAGGTTTTAGGGGATACTGGATTCATGCGCGCGAGCAGACTCCTGTCGGTCCTCCTCCTGCTGCAGAACCGCGGCCGGATGACGGCCGAGGAGCTGGCGACCGAGCTGGAGGTGTCGGTCCGGACGGTCTACCGCGACGTCGAGGCGCTGTCCGCGGCCGGCGTGCCGGTGTACGCCGATCGCGGGCGCACCGGCGGCTATCAGCTGGTCGACGGCTATCGCACGCGGCTGACCGGGCTGACCGAGGAGGAGGCGCAATCGCTTTCGCTGGCGGGCCTGCCCGGCGCGGCCACCGAACTCGGGCTCGGCACGGTCCTCGCCGCCGCTCAGCTCAAACTGCACGCGGCCATGCCGTCAGAGCTGCGTGCCGGGGCGAGCAAGATCTCCGAACGGTTCTACCTCGACGTCCCCGGCTGGCATCGCGGGATCGAAAGCCTGCCGCGACTGTCCGAACTGGCCGACGCGGTCTGGCACGGGCGGCGCGTCAAGGTCCGGTACGAACGCTGGGGGCAGCGGAAGGTCGACCGCGTGCTCGATCCGCTGGGCCTGATCCTCAAGGCGGGGAACTGGTATCTCGCGGCGCGGTGCGACGGCACCGACCGGACGTACCGCATCTCCCGCATCGAAGAACTCGAAGATCTCGGCGAGACCTTCGAGCGGCCGTCGGACTTCGACCTCGCGCGCTACTGGCACGAATGGTCGGAGCAGTTCGAAAAGCGGATGTACTCGCGGACGGCGGTGGTGCGGCTGAACGAGTTCGCCCGCATACTGCTGCCGTTCTACCTCGGAGCGGTCGGAGCGCGGGCGTTGCGGGAAACATCCGCGGAGCCCGACGAAAACGGCTGGCTGACGATGGAACTGCCCGTGGAACCGGGAGAATCGGCCGTCGGCGAGCTACTGCGGTTCGGCGGGAACCTCGAAGTGCTCGAACCGCCGGAGCTGCGCGAGCGGCTGGCGGAGGAGATCAGGAAGATGGGCGCGGTTTATGGCTGACCTGGACGGCATCACGATCGGGATCACCGCGGAGCGGCGGGCCGAAGACTTCATCGGCGCGCTGACCCGGCAGGGCGCGACGGTGCTGCACGCGCCCACCATCCGGATCGTCCCGCTGCCCGACGACACCGAACTGCGGGCGGCGACGGACGCCGTGCTGGCCGGCCCGGTCGGGTTCACCGCCGTCACCACCGGCGCCGGATTCCGTGGCTGGCTTTCGGCGGCCGAAGGCTGGGGGCTGCGCGAACCGTTGCTGGAGCGGCTGGCGGCGTCGCGGATCTTCGCGCGCGGGCCGAAGGCGGTGGGCGCCGTGCGTGGTTTCGGCCTCCGGGAGGAGTTTTCCGCGCCCGAGGAGAGCAACGCCGAACTGTTCGAAGGATTGCGGGATGCCGGGGTTCGCGGCGAACGGGTCGCGGTCCAGTTGCACGGCACCCTGCTGCCCGAGCTCACCGCGTCGCTGCGGGACGCGGGCGCGGACGTCGTCCAGGCACAGCCGTACCGCTGGCTTTCGCCCGCGGACGTCGCACCTGTGCACGAACTCGTCGAAAGCGTGATCGCCGGACGGGTGCACGCTTTGGCCTTCACTTCCGCTCCCGCGGCGGCGAACCTGCTCACGCTGGCGGGCCCGCGCCGAGAGGAACTTCTTGCCGCACTGCGAGGTCCGGTGCTGTGCGCGTGCGTCGGCCCGGTGACCGCGGCGCCGTTGGAAGCCGCCGGGGTGCCGACCGTCCAGCCCGAACGTCAGCGGCTCGGCGCGTTGGTCAAACTTCTCGTCGCGGAACTGCGCATTCGGCCGTCTTGACGCGGGAAGTCCGCTTTGCCAGGCTCGACACATCGGACGCGGGGAGGGCGGCGGATGTCCGAGTCTCAATCGGTCACCTTCGTGCGCGCGATGTTGCGAAAGGGCTCTTCGGTACTGGGCGCCAGCCCGGCCGACGAAGCACCCGACCCGGATTCGGTGCCGGACTGGCGCTATCGCGAGGACTCCGCGGACACGCTGCTGATGCGCGCGATCCGGTACTCGGCGCTGGGCCCGATCTTCTACCGCGTGGCCGCGTTTCCGAAGGTGTACATCGGTTTCCTGGTCGCGAACGGCTCGGCGGGGATCGTGCCGGTGCTGAGCACGACGATCCTCGGAATGCTGCTCAACGTCTTCGCGGTCTGGTGGGTGGTGCGCGGCCGCGGGATCCGGGCGAAGACGTCCGGACGCCTGATGTACGCGGATCTCGCCGTGGGCGTGGTGCTCACGACGATCGTGGCCGCCGCGGCGCCCACCGAGATCCAGCCGTTCGCCATCGACGTCGCGTGGACGTGGATGGTCGGGACGGTGGCGTTGTGGACGCTGTCGTTCGGGCTGCCCGCGGCTTGTCTGCTGCTGATCGCGGCCGTGCCGTTCCGGGCCTTCCTGACGTGGGTCGGCGGGCTCCCGCTCGATCATCCGCTCGCGCTGAGCCGGTCGGTGGGATGCATGGTCGCGCTCGTCGTGGCGATGGTGACCACGGCCGGGATCCTGATCCTGCTCGGCGTCGGGACCCGGTTCGCGCTGGGTATCGGGATGCGGCGGGGGCAGCGCGCCGAACGTCTGCGGACGCAGCGGGTGATGCACGATTCCGTGCTGCAGACGTTGGAAGCGATGGGGCTCGAAGCGCCGGACGACGATTCCGCCGCTTCGGAACGGCTCGCGGAGATGCGCGCGACGGCGCGGGCGCAGGCGGCCGAACTTCGGCGTGAACTGACCGGCCCCGACGCGCCCTCTGCCCGCGGGCTCGCGGCGGATCTCGCCGAGGTCGCCACCGAAATGGCGCGCGACGGCCTCCGCACCCAGCTCGTCGCCGCCGAGACCGAAGAGGACTACCGCCTCTCGCACGCGCGCCGGACCGCCATCCGGGACGCCGTCCGCGAAGCGCTTCGAAACACCGTGAAGCACGCTGGGACGAAACAGGTCGTGCTTCGCGTCGAGGAGTGCGAAGGCGGCGTCGCGGTCATCGCGCGGGATCAGGGGACCGGCTTCAGCATGCTGGACCGGCCGCCGGGCTTCGGGATCAGCCAGTCGATCATGGCGCGGCTGGCGGAGGTCGGCGGGCGGGGGACGATCGATTCGCATCCGGGGCGGGGGACCCGGGTGACGCTTTGGGTGCCGCACTGAGCGCGCTTCGGTGGCCTTCACGGACTTCCGGGAGCAAGGGACCTTTGCTATCGCTTGCTTAGCATGGCTACGTAAGTGGTAGCAAAGGTCCCTTGCTCTCTTTCCGCAGGTCAGGGCCTACTAGGGCGGGGCTGATGTCTCAAAGGGGCCCTTTGGGACGTCCAACGTCCCAAAGGTGGCCTTCAGGACATGCCACCGGCATGCCGCATGTCATGAAAGGGTCGTTCAGGACGAAAAACGTCCTGAACGACCCTTTCATGACACAACGCGAGAAGCCCCTCAGTCCTCCTCGGCCGCCGGAACCTCCCCGGCCTCCGCCTGCCGCATCGCCTCACGCCCAGCGGCCTCTTCGCTGACCCCCTGCCGCCAGTACCCCGTGAAGCAGATCGCCCGCTTGTCGATCCCGCGCTCCCGCACGAGGTGCCGCCGCACCAGCTTCACCATGTTCGCCTCGCCGGAAATCCACGCGTAGGCCGTCCCGCCCGGCAGTTCCGCCTTCCGCACGGCCTCCAGAACCGCCGAGCCGACGTCGCCGGAACCGCGCACCACCCAGTGCAGCTCCACGGTTCCCTGCGTTTCGAAGACCTGCCGGTCTTCGCGATCACCGATCTCGATGTAGACCAGCGCTCGCGTCCCGGCGGGCAGTGCCTCGACGATCGCGCCGATCGCCGGGATCGCGGTCTCGTCGCCGATCAGCAGCTGCCAGTTCGTCTCCGAAGGCACGTCGTAGAGCCCGTGCGGCCCGAGGAAAGCGACCCTGTCGCCCTCCGAAGCGCGCGAAGCCCACGCGGAGGCGGGGCCTTCGTCGCCGTGCAGCACGAAGTCGATGTCGACCTCCTGCACGGACGGCCGCAGCGCGCGCACGGTGTACGTGCGCATCGGCGGGCGGACGTCGTCGGGCATCGCGAGGTAGGTCCGGTACCAGGACAGCACTTCGTCGCCGCTCAGCGGCGCGGGCAGCACGGGTTCCGACTGGCCGGGCTGCGGGAAGAACACCTTCAGGTACTGGTCGGGCGCCTGGTCCACCAGCGACGCCCCCGAGAAGGTCACCCTGCTCATATGCGGGGTGAGCCGCCTGACGCCGGTCACCTTCGCCTCGATGTAGCTCATTAGGGGAGGCTAACCTAAAAGAGCGCGCCGGGACCAGCGTCGTCGCCGGGATCACGTTGCCAGCGGTATTTCCGCAGGTCGACGCGCTGTCCGTCGGGTATGACGCCTTCCGCGCGCAGTCGTTGCAGCTGTTCGTCGACCAAATGCGGGGCCGGTGTCCCGTCGGCCCGCAGAATGCGGTGCCAAGGCAGGTCCTGGCCGTCCTCGCCGAGGATCCGGCCGACCAGCCGCGGTGACGGCGCTCCCGAAACCGACGCTATATCCCCATAAGTCGCGACCGAGCCGGCGGGCACGCTCGCGATGACCTCGCGCACCCGCTCGTGCAGTTCGTCATCCATGGGACCACTTTGCCGTGCCGCTGCGAGGTTGTGTCGGCGGGGCGTGGTTCCATCGTGGGCGTGAACGGGCGGCGAACAGCGGCAGGAACCGACGCGCGGCTGGTCCGCACGCCGGTCACCGGCACGCCGTCCTTCCAGTGGGATTCCGGCGCCCGCCGCCTGCTGGCCGCCCCGGACGGGTTCCGCAGGGTCCTCGGCGGCCCCGGCACCGGTAAGACGGCCTTGCTGGCGTCGGCGGCGTCGCGGCGTATCGCGGAGGGCGCGAATCCGGAGAGCGTGCTCATCCTGACCACGTCCCGCAAGGCGGCCGAGGCCCTGCGCGCCGACATCACCCATCGGCTCACCACCGATCCGGAAGAGGATCCGCTGCCGCGCACGATCCGCGAGCCGCTCGTGCGCACGGTGCATTCGTACGCGTACGCGCTGTTGCGGATGGAGGCGCAGGCCGACGAGCTTCCGCCGCCCCGACTGCTGGCCGGGGCGGAGCAGGACGTCGTCGTCCGCGATCTGCTCGCCGGCGACATCGAGGAAGGCGCGCTCGACTGGCCGGAGCAGCTGCGCCCCGCGCTGGGCGTGCCCGGTTTCGCCGAGGAGTTGCGAGACCTCCTGCTCCGCGCCGCCGAACGAGGGCTCGGCCCGGAGGATCTGGTCGAACTCGGCAGGCGGCGCGGCCGCGAAGAATGGATCGCGGCCGGGCGCTTCTGGAGCCAGTACGAAGAGGTCACCCTGCTGCAGGGCGCGGGCGGCAACGCGCTCGGTGTGGCGAGCGCGCCCGCGCTGGACGCGGCGGAGCTCGTCACTTCCGCCCTGCTCGCCTTGGAGGACGACCCGGACCTGCGTGAACGCGAGCAGCGGCGCGTCCGGCACCTGTTCGTCGACGACGCGCAGCATCTCGACCCGCTGCAGACCCAGCTCGTCCGGCTCATCGGGCACGCGGCCGACGAGTTCGTCGTCGCGGGCGACCCCGATCAGTCCGTGTTCTCCTTCCGTGGCGCGGATCCCCGCCTGTTCGCCGACGCGGACGAGGACGGCGAGCGCACGGTCCTGCTGACCACGGCGCATCGGCTCGCGCCGGTCATCCGCACGGCCGTCACGAAACTCGGTTCCGTGCTTCCCGGGTCGTCGCCGCAGCGCAAACTCGTCGACGCGCCTGACGCCGAGGGCGGTGTCGTCCGTGTGCGCCTGATGCCGACCCCGGCCTCAGAGGCGAGCTGGATCGCCGATCAGCTGCGCCGCGCGCATCTCGTCGACGGCGTGCCGTGGTCGGAGATGGCGGTACTCGTCCGATCACCCGCCCGTACTTTCCTTGTCCTGCAACGTGCTCTGCGCGCGGCGGGGGTGCCGATCGGTTCGGCCACGGAGGAGCTGCCGCTCGCGAAACAACCCGCAGTTCGTCCTCTGCTGGCGATGCTGCGGCTCGCCGCGGATCCGGAACTGCTCGACGTCGACCTCGCCGAGATGCTGCTCTCCTCGCCTTTGGGTGGCGCGGATCCGCTCGCCCTGAGGCGGCTGCGGCGCGGTTTGCGCAGGCTGGAGCTCGCGGGCGGCGGACAACGGTCCAGCGACGAGTTGCTGGTGGAAGCCTTACGCACCAACGATGTTCTCACCGGCCTCGCCGAGGCCGAGTCGCTCCCGATGCGCCGGATCGGCGGTCTGCTGCACGCGGCGCATCAGGCCGTGGTGCGCGGTGACGGCGTCGAGCAGGTGTTGTGGGATCTGTGGCAGGCCAGTGGTCTGGAGCAGCGTTTGCTGCGGTTGGTCGATCGCGGCGGATCGCTGGGCTCGCAGGCGGATCGGGATCTCGACGCGATCGTCGCGCTCTTCGACGCGGCTGGTCGTTATGTCGACAGATTGCCGAAGGCGAGTGTCGCTTCGTTCGCGGATTATCTGTCCTCACAGAACATCGCGGGTGACACGCTGGCACCCGCGGCCATGAAGAGCGAAGGCGTTTCGCTGCTCACCGCGCACGCGTCCGCGGGTCGCGAGTGGACGGTCGTCTCGATCGCCGGTGTCCAGGAAGGCAGCTGGCCGGATCTGCGGTTGCGCGGATCCGTGCTCGGCGTCGAGCGGCTGGTCGACCTCATGTCCGGGGTCGACGACGAAAAGGTGTCCGCCACCGCGCCGATCCTCGCCGAAGAGCGGCGGCTGTTCTACCTCGCCGCGAGCCGCGCGCGGAAGACGTTGCTGGTCAGCGCGGTCGCGGGGGAGGACGAGCAGCCCTCGCGGTTCATCGACGATCTGGAGGAGAACGGCGCGGACGACGGCGGGCTCGACTCGCGGATGAAACCGGCGGGACGTTCGCTGGTGCTCGCCGAACTCGTCGGTGAGCTGCGCGAGGTCGTCTGCGACGAGACGAGCGACCCGGAAAGGCGGCAGCGGGCGGCCCGTCAGCTCGCGAAGCTGGCCTCCGCGGGCGTGCCGGGCGCGCATCCGGGCACCTGGTACGGCCTGCTGGAACCGTCCACCGGCGAACCCGTGCACGGGCCGGGCGACCTCATCCGCATCTCACCGTCCACTGTGGAGGTTCTGGTCAAATGCCCGTTGCGCTGGCTGATCGAACGCCACGGCGGCAGTGACCCGGCGCAGCTCGCCGCGGTCACCGGAACGCTGGTGCACGGGCTCGCGCAGGCGGTCGCCGGCGGCAGCAGCGACGAGCAGATCCGCGCCGCCCTCGACGACGCCTGGGTGCGGGTCGACGCCGGGGCGCCGTGGTTCTCGCGCCGCGAGCGGTCGCGGGTCGAGCAGATGCTGCGGAACTTCATCTCCTGGCTGGAATCCAGCCGCAAGGAGCTGATCGAAGCCGGGGTCGAGCAGGACATCGAGGTCGAACTGCCCGTCGGCGATGACGACGTTCGCGTGCTCCTGCGCGGCCGCGTAGACCGCGTGGAGATGGACAAGGACGGCCGTCCGGTCGTGATCGACATCAAGACCGGCAAGGTCCCGATCTCCGCCGCCGACGCCGAACAACATCCGCAGCTGGCCGCGTATCAGCTCGCCGTATTGCTCGGCGCGGTCGAGGGCGGTTCGAAACCCGGTGGCGCGCGGCTGGTCTACGTCGCGAAGTCCAACAACAAGACCGGATCCACCCAGCGCGAGCAGGCGCCGCTGGACGAGGACGGCGGCAAGCAATGGCTCGAACTGGTGCGCTCGGCGGCCGGATCCGCCGCGGGGCCGGAGTACGGCGTCACCGAGAATCCGGACTGTGATCGTTGCCCGGCAAGGGGTTGCTGTCCGCTGCGCCCCGAGGGCAGGCAGGTGACCGGCCCTTGATCTCCGAACTCCAGCGCCGCCAGGTCGAACCGGGCGAGATCGCCCGCGCGCTCGGCCTGCACAGCCCCACCGACGAGCAGGCCGAGGTCATCGCGGCACCCATCGAGCCGTCGCTGGTCGTCGCGGGCGCGGGCGCGGGCAAGACCGAGACGATGGCCGCGCGCGTCGTCTGGCTGGTGGCCAACAGTGTCGTGCCGCCGGAACGCGTGCTCGGCCTGACCTTCACCCGCAAGGCCGCCCGTCAGCTCGGCGAACGCGTCCGCACCCGGCTGCGGCGGCTCGTGGGATCGGGACTGCTCGACAAGATCGACCCGACCGGTGATCTGCGCACGACGGTGACCGCCGGCGAGCCGACGGTGCTGACCTATCACGCGTATGCCGGGCGGCTGCTGTCCGAACACGGCCTGCGGCTGCCCGTCCAGCCCGGCGTCCGGCTGCTGTCGGAGACGTCTTCGTGGCAGTTCTCGCATCGCGTCGTGTCCACTTGGGACAATGACCTCGACACCGATCGCGTGCCCTCGACGGTGACGGCGCAGTTGCTGGCGCTGGCCGGGGAACTCGGCGAACACCTCGTCGAGACCGAACGGCTGGCGCAGTACACGTCTTGGCTGTGCGAGGTCATCGAGAACGCGCCGAGGGCGAAAGGGCAGCGTGCTTCTCTGCCGCAGAAGCTGGCCGAAGTCATGACGGCGCAACGGTTCCGCCTCGCGCTCCTGCCGCTGGTCGAGGCGTATCACACACGGAAACGAGCGGAAGGCGCGCTCGACTTCGCCGACCAGATGTCGCTGGCCGCGCAGCTCGCCAGCAGCTATCCGGCGGTGGTCGCGGGGGAGCGCGAACGCTACGGCGCCGTCCTGCTCGACGAGTACCAGGACACCGGGCACGCCCAGCGGATCCTGCTGCGTTCGCTGTTCGGCGGGGTGGAACATCCGCCGATGCCGGTGACCGCGGTCGGCGATCCGGCGCAGGCCATCTACGGCTGGCGCGGCGCGAGCGCGGCGAACCTGCCCCGGTTCACCACGGACTTCCCGCGTGACAACGGCGAGCGGCTCGTTCCGGCCCTGGATTTCGGGCTGCTGACCAGCTTCCGCAATCCGCCCGAGGTGCTCGAACTCGCGAACGCGATCTCGGAGCCGCTGCGGGAACGCGGCCTCGGTGTCGCGCGGCTGCGCGCGCTGGAGGGCGCGGGGGCCGCCGACATCGCCGCCGCGCTGCTGCCGGACATCCGCGCCGAACGCGAGTGGGTGGCCGACGCGGTGGCGAAACGCTGGTTCGAAACCGTGGAGGAGACCGGAAAGCCACCGACCGCGGCGGTTCTGGTGCGTCGTCGTGCCGACATGGCGCCGATCGCGGCGGAGCTGCGAGCGCGTGGGCTTCCGGTGGAGGTCGTCGGTCTCGGCGGCCTCCTCGACGAACCCGAGGTCGCGGATCTGGTGAGCACGTTGCGAGTGCTCGCCGATCCGCTCGCGGGCAGCGCTGCCGCCCGGCTGCTGACCGGGGCGCGCTGGCGGATCGCGGCGGCCGACCTCGCGGCGTTGTGGCGCCGGGCCGGTGAACTCTCGTCGCCGGTGCCGCCGTCGGGGAAGTCCGATGTGGACGAACCGGTGCTGGTGACCGAGCGGGTCGAGCAGGCGGGACTCGCCGATGCCATCGACGATCCCGGGACGCCGGAACGCTATTCGTCCGAGGGATACCGGCGTATCCGGAAGATCGGCGCCGAGCTTTCGGCGTTGCGACGGCGGCTCGACCAATCGCTGCCCGAACTGGTCGCCGACGTGGAACGCACGATGCTGCTCGACGTCGAGTCGCTGGCCCGTCCCGGCCCGGCCGGGCGCGCGCACCTGGACGCTTTCGCCGACGTCGTCACGGATTTCGCCGAGACCTCGCCGACGGCCACGCTTTTGTCCTTTGTGGACTATCTGAACACGGCCGCGCACGCGGAAGACGGGCTCACCCCCGGTGAAGTGGAGGTGGTCCCGGATCGGGTCCAGGTACTGACGGTGCATTCGGCCAAGGGGCTGGAATGGCGCATCGTCGCGATTCCGCATCTGGTCAAGGAGGTCTTCCCCGGGCGGCGGCGTTCGTCATCGTGGCTGCGGACGTCGACCTCGCTGCCCGCCGCGCTGCGCGGGGACTCGGAGGATCTGCCGGAGCTGCGGATCCCCGAAGGCGCGGACCGCAAGGAAGTCCAGGAAGCGCTGGAACTGCACGAAGAAGGCTTCGTCGCGCGGGAAGCGGATGAAGAGCGGCGGCTCTGCTACGTCGCGCTGACCCGCTCCGAGCACACCATGCTGATCTCCGGCCATTGGTGGAACGAGAGCAGCGCGCGGCCGAAGGGGCCGTCGGAGTTCTTGCTGGAAATCGGCGAGGTGATGCGGGGCAACTCGGTCGGCCGCATCGAGCCCTGGGCCGACGAGCCCGAGACCGACGGCGAGAACCCGCTGGTCGCCGACGCCCGCCGGTCGCGGTGGCCGGTCGATCCGCTGTGGCCGCGGCGCGAGGGCGTCACGAACGGCGTCGACATGGTGCTCGGGGCGATGGAGGACGCCGAGCATGCGGAAGAGGAGGAAGAGGACGATCCGGACGGCTGGATCTCCGACACCAAGGTGCTGCTGGAGGAGCGGGCGCGGGCGCGGGACCGGGTGCAGCAGGTCGTCCTGCCGCCGCATCTCTCGGTGAGCCAGCTGGTCGAGCTGTCGGCCGATCCCGCGGCGCTGGCCAAACGGCTGCGGCGGCCGCTTCCCGTACGCCCCAACACGTACGCGCGGCGAGGGACGGCGTTCCACGGCTGGCTGGAGCAGCGGTTCGGCGGCGAGCAGTTGCTGGAGATCCACGACCTGCCGGGGGCGGCGGACGTCGACGAGGCGCCCGACACCGAACTGGAAGCGCTGCAGACCGCGTTCGAGAAGAGCGAGTGGGCGCACCGGGTGCCGCACGCGGTCGAGGTGCCGTTCTCGGCGGACGTCGTGGGCGTGACGGTGCGCGGGCGGATGGACGCGGTGTTCGCCGACGCGGACGGCGGCTGGACCGTCGTCGACTGGAAGACCGGTGCCGTTCCGGAAGCCGACCGGGTCGAGTCGCTGGCCGTGCAGCTGGCGGCGTACCGGCTGGCCTGGGCGGCGTTGAAGAACATCCCCGTGGAGAAGGTACGGGCGGCGTTCCACTACGTGAAACACGACAAGACCGTCCGCCCGGCGGATCTGCTGGACGCCGAAGGACTACGCCGGCTCCTGCGAAGCGTCCCGACGATCTAAGCGCGGTCGCGGACCTTCAGAGCCCAGGTCACCAACGGGATCTGCAGCGGGACTCGGGCCCAGAAGGCCGCCCGCCAGTGCTTCGGGGCCTTCCGGCGGTCGGCGTCGACGGCCATCTTCACGTTGCCAGGCAGGACCACGACGAACAGCAGCGCGGCCGCGAGCCCGCCGAGCCGTCGCGTCTTCGGATTGGCGACCGCGGCGGCGACGCCCAGCTCGGCCACGCCGGATCCGTAGGTCCAGGCCCGAGGGGAGCCGGGAAGCTGCTTCGGGATGATGGCGTCGAACGGTTTCGGCTGGACGAAGTGCAGGACACCGGCCGCGCCGAGCAGGCCGGCGAGGAAATGGGCGGGCCGTTGAGACGGTCGGGAATCCGAAGACATGCCCTGAGCTTCGCATACCGAGCTGAACGGAAGGTACTTCGGCTATCCTCCCGACCGTGAGTGACGCGGACCAGGCCGGAGCCTGTGCATGAGGGTTCTCAAGCGTTTCCCGGTCAGGCTGAGCGACCGCCCGGACCACGAGCTCGTCGGTGTGATCCGGATGCCGGAGCTGACGGTCAGCCCACTGCGGTCGATCCTCAAACGGATCATCGGCGCGATGCTCGCCCTGCTGGCGACCGTGCTGATCGTCTACCTCGACCGGGACGGTTACCGCGACGCGAACGGCGACGGGCTCACGTTCCTCGACAGCCTCTATTACGCGACGGTGTCGCTGTCGACCACGGGTTACGGCGACATCGCGCCCGCGACGCCGTCCGCGCGGCTGGTGAACGTCCTGGTGATCACCCCGCTGCGGGTGCTCTTCCTCATCGTCCTGGTCGGTACCACACTCGAAGTGCTCACCGAGCGCTCCCGCCAGGCTTTCAAGATCCAAAAGTGGAGGACGAAGGTGCGTGACCACACGGTCGTCGTCGGATTCGGCACGAAGGGCCGGTCGGCGGTCAACGCGCTGCTCGGGGACGAGAACGTCGAACCCGACCACATCGTCGTCGTCGACACGGACCAGCAGGCCCTCGAAGCGGCCACGTCACTCGGGCTGGTGACCGTGCACGGCTCGGCCACCCGCGCCGACGTGCTGCGCGTCGCCGGGGTCCAGCGGGCGCGCGCCGTCGTCGTCGCCCCGAACCGGGACGACACCGCCGTGCTGGTCACGCTGACCGCCCGTGAGCTGGCGCCGAAGTCGCACATCGTGGCGTCGGTGCGGGAGGCGGAGAACGTCCACCTGCTGAAGCAGTCGGGCGCGAACCAGGTCGTGGTGTCGAGCGAGACCGCCGGGCGCCTGCTCGGCATGGCGACGTCGACGCCGCTGGTGGTCGACATGGTCGAGGACCTGCTCACCCCCGAGTCCGGTCTCGCGATCGCCGAACGCCCGGTGGAGCCGTCCGAAGAGGGCGGGTCGCCGCGGCATCTGCCGGACATCGTGCTGGGTGTCGTCCGCGACGGCGTGCTGTACCGGGTGGACGCCCCGCAGGCGGACGCGATCGAGCCGGGGGACAAGCTGCTGTACATCCGCAAGGTGACCGCGGCGGAGACGATCGAGCGGTAGCAGGGGCTATTTGCTATCACTCTGCCTGGACAAATGGGCTCCTCTGTTCTGCCGCTGCCACCACCTCTCCGGGCTCCTGTGTTTTGCCGCGAGGTTCTGGGAGCATGGCGTTCGTGCGCAAGCGATCGGACCCCGCCAGAGGGCTCACCCCGGGGTGGAACTCCCTGGCCGTGGCGGCCGGGGTCGGCCTGCTGGTGGTCTTCCTGGCGTGGTTCGCCGGGCCGGGACTGTTCGGTATCTCGAACGAGACCAAGGGGACGACCGTGCAGGCGGAGGTCGTTCAGCCCGCACCCTGTACCGGCGGCGCCACCGAGAGGGTCAAGTTCGAATTCGGCGGCGCGCCCATGGAAGGTTCGCTCAACGGCTGCGGACACGGCCAGGGTGAGCGCATCGAGGTCGTCGTCCCGGACGGGGCCGCGGGGGACGCCGTGTCGGTGCACGCGGCCGATGCGACGGCCGGAGCGAGCGACGCGCGGCGGCCGCTCGGGCTGGCACTGCTGGTGTTCAGCTGCTTCGCGGGCGGGATGTACGTCTTCCTGGTGTTGCGGGGGCCTCGGGTTCCGGTGACGGCCTGATCGTCGGTCCAGGTGGTCGTGAGTGGCGATTCGGGTTCTAACCCGAATCGCCACTCACGACCACGGTGACCAGCCGCACCGGGCAAGCCGGAATCGCCCACGGCCCCGCATCCGTCGGCGAGCGGCAACCCCCACCCGAAACGCGTGAAGGCCTCCTTCCCTCGGCTCAGCCGAGGGAAGGAGGCCTTCACGCGCGAAGAGTCAGGAAACGGCGCTCGAAGGAGCCGAGAAGGTGTTGCAGTCGGCGATCCGGTTGTTGCTCGCACCGGCCCGCCACCACGACGCGTAGTGCGCGTTCGTCCCGTGATCCTGGCTGCGCGAGGTGTTGTCGCCGCGGGTCTCCTGGTCGTTCCAGGCCTTGTTGTACATGTCCCGGCTGACCGTGCCGCCCTGGTCGACGTGCGCGCCGAGGAACATCCCGGAGAAGCACTGCGCCTGCAGTTCCTTGCGCCGCGACATCTCCAGCCCGGCCGGGCTGTTCTGGCCGGCGTCGTAGATCTTCTGCCAGGCCGCGTCCATCAGCCCGGCGACCTCCTGCACGTGATGTCCGTACTCGTGCGCGAAAAGGGCCAGGTAGACGCCGGGGTTGTTGCCGTACTGGTCGGTCTGCAGACCGCGGAACGGCACGTAGAGGTTGTTCTCGCAGTAGTACGCCGCCGTCGCGATGCCCACTTGGATGGTGCCGCATTCGGTTTCGAAGCTGGCCCCGGTCGGGAAGTGCAGGGCGGGCGGGGTGAACGGCAGGTCGTAGGCGTCGAGGAACGGGCCCCAGGCGTTGTCGAGGCATTTGCCCGCGGCGGTGAAGAACGCCTCGGCGGCCTGCTGGCTGCTCTGCCACTGCGGCAGCGTGCAGACCCGGTTCCGCAGGCCGGCGTTCGGGTCCTGGAGGATCGGGTGGTCACCGAGTTTGAGGATCTTCTGCGGCCCGCTCGACGAAGACGGCGCCTTGGTCGGTGACGACGGGAACGGGTTCGTCGACGACGAGGGCGACGAAGACCCGCTCGGCGGCAGTCCCGCCTGCGAAGGCGTGTTCGGGAGGGTGCTGTAGCCCGCATTCGCTACGTGATCGGAGTCGTCACGATTGAGTGAAACGATCGCGACCAGGCCGAGGACCAGCACGGCGACCGCGCCGAGGCAGATGGCGACGATCGCGCCAACGGACCGGCGCGGCGGCGGAGGCGGGAAGTGGTGCGGCGCGCCCTGCCACTGGGCAGGGGGCTGGCCGTGCACCGGCGGTGGCTGGACGGCGCCGCGTGGCGGCCACTGGCCGTGGGGCGGTTGCGTCATCAAGTCGGTCCCGGTGGTTCTAGGGGCGAACCGGGGGCACCCGGTCCGATGTTCAGCATAACGAGCTAACGGCGTCCCCACCCACAGCTCGGCTGCAGAGGGTATCCAGCGTGAGGCGAGCGGTCACCCATCAGTGTCGTCCCCCCAGCTCTGGCCGGGTGTCGGACCCTCTGGAAGAGTGTTCGTAAGCAACGTGAACGGGTAAGGGGCTGTCGCATGACGGAGACCGGCGGACCGTCCGGGCCGGAAGGCACCGAGACGCCGAAGCCGCAGGCGGGGGAATCACCACAGCCGCAGGCGGATACACCGGCCCCGCCGCAGTCGGACACGCCGACGCCGCCGCAGGGGCAAGCGGCGCAGCAGTGGCAGTCACCCTCCGGGGCGACGCCGCCGCCTCCGCTGCCGTCGTACCAGCCCCCGCCGCAGCAGCAGTACCCGAACTGGAAGGTCGGCCTCGGCAGGCCCGGCGTCATCCCGCTGCGCCCGCTGAACCTGACCGACATCCTCGACGGCGCGGTCACGGCCATGCGCAAGTACTGGCGGATGGTCTTCGGCGCCGCCGCGGTCACCGCCGTGCTCACCGCGGCCATCAACCTGGTCGGACTGCTGCTGGTCGACACGACGGGCGACCTCGAACAGGTCCGCGATCTCGGCCCGGCGGCCACCGATCAGGAACTGATGAACCAGATGGTCGGCATCCTCGGCGGGACGCTGGCGACGTCGTTCATCACCCTCGTCGCCACCCTGCTCGGGACGACCGTCCTGACCGGATTCCTGACCGTCCTGATGGGCAAGGCCGTCCTCGGCAAACCGGTCACGTTCAAAGAGGCCGCGAAGGAGGCGGCGCCCCGGCTGCTGCCGCTGCTCGGGCTGACCGTGCTCTACACGCTGGCGATCCTGGTCGGGGCGATCTTCTGCCTGCTGCCCGCGATCATCCCCTACACCTTCTGGGCGCTGGCCAGCCCGGCGTTCATCCTCGAACGCGGCACCGTGATGGAGGCGTTCCGCCGGTCGGTGAAGCTGGTCTCCGGCATGTTCTGGCGGGTCTTCGGGATCCTGTTGCTGGCGTACGTGATCTCGTCGTTCCTGGCGTCGATCATCACGATCCCGTTCAGCTTCAGCGCCTTCCTGTCGATCTTCGGCAATCTGGACCAGATCTACGTCCCGTCGACCGGTGACCTGATCCTCCAGTCGGTCGGCACGGTGATCGCCCAGACGATCGTCGGCCCGTTCACCGCACTGGTCACCGTGATCCTCTACATCGACCAGCGGATGCGCCGCGAGGGCATGGACATCGAGCTGGCCCGCGCGGCCGGCATCCAGACGCCGCCTCCGCCGCAGGCATGGTGACGCGCTTCCTCACCGAGGTCCCGGTCGACATCGACCGGGACACCGCCCGGCTGCGCGCCGCCGAGGAGCTCTCGGGACCGGCCTACCAGGCCGCGAAACCGAGCTGGCTGTCCGAGGCGTTCACCTGGGTGGTCGAGAAACTGCTGGGTTTCCTCGAAACGGTCAATGGCGTCGTGCCCGGCGGGATCTTCGCCGTGGTGCTGCTGGCCGTCGTGCTGATCGTGCTGGTCGTGGTGATCCGGCTGAAGTCCGGACCCTTGGCGACGTCGGCCAGGAGCGGGCGCGCCGTGTTCGCCGGGCAGCGCAAGGCTTCCGGCGAACATCGCAAGGCGGCCGAGGAAGCCGCGGCGCGGGGCGACTTCGACGACGCCGTGCGTGAGCGGTTCCGTGCCGTGGTGCGGTCCTTGGAGGAGCGGGCGCTGCTCGACGAGAAGTCCGGACGGACCGCCGACGAGGCCGCCCTCGAAGCCGGACGGCTGCTTCCCGACGTCGCCGAGCCCCTGCGCGCCGGCGCCCGGCTGTTCGACGACGTCCACTATGGAGACATCCCCGCCACGGCGGACGGCTACCGGTCACTGTCCGATTTGGACGAACGCTGCCGTCGTGCCCGGCCGGTCGCCTTGGCGGCCGGATGACCTCGGTTTCGCCCGACGCCCGCCGGATCTGGCGCGGGGTGCGGCTCCCGCTCGCGGTCGTCCTCCTGATCGTGCTGACCGGCACGCTGCTCGTGCTCCTCCAGGGCGAGCAGACCACCGGCGCGCTCGAACCGGGTTCCTACGAGCCCGGCGGCGGCCGCGCGCTGGCGACGTTGCTGGAACGGGAAGGCGTCAAGATCCCGGTCGTGCGCACCGCCGCCGAGGCCAAGGGAGTCGCGAGGGACGCGACGGTCTTGATCACCAAACCCGAGTACGTGCCCAAGAGCGCCTTCGCGGAGATCAGGCAGAACGCCGAGCACATCGTGCTGGTGCAGCCGAGCCCCGGCACGGTCGAGGAAGTCCTTCCCGGCGTGCGGGTGAGCGGCCAGGCCGAGATCGAGACCCGCACGCCCGAGTGCGAGGCCGCGGATCCCGTGGCGGCGGGGAGCGCGACGATGGGCGGTCTGAAGTATTCGGCCACGCAACCGCGGGCCCTGGACTGCTACGGCGGCTCGTATCTCGAGGTCCCCGGTCCACAAGGGACGGTGACCGTGCTCGGCACCCCCGCCCCGCTGACCAACGAGTGGCTGGCCGACGAGGGCAACGCGGCGCTGGCGATGCGGATGCTCGGCAAGCACGAGCGGCTCGTCTGGTACCTGCCGACGCCCGCCGACCCCTCGCTGGAGACCGAAAAGAAGCCGCTGTCCGAACTGATCCCGGCGGGCTGGTCGTACGCGGCTCTGCAGGCCGGGGTCGCGGTGGTGCTGCTGGCGTTGTGGCGCTCGCGACGGCTGGGGCCGGTGGTGACCGAGCCGATCCCGGTCGTGGTCCGCGCGGCCGAGGCCACCGAGGGCAGGGCGAGGTTGTATCGCAAGGCGAAGGCCGCCGCGCACGCCGGGGAAACCTTGCGTGAGGCGGCCCGCGCGCGGCTCCGGCCGTTGCTGGGGCTCACCCGCGACGCCGAACCGGCCGCGTTGGTGGAGTCCGTCGCCGCGCGGACCGGCCGGGCGCCCGCGGAGATCGGCGCGCTGTTGTACGGGGATCCGCCCGCGGATGACGCCGCGCTGGTGCGGCTGGCGGACGGACTCGATGTCGTGGAACGAGAGGTGGAGCGGTCTTGAGTAGCGATCAGTCCAGTATGGACGGTGCGGCCGAAGCCCGGGCGGCGCTGATCGCCCTGCGCGCCGAGGTCGGGAAGGCCGTGGTGGGCAACGACGCGGCCGTCACCGGGCTCATCATCGCGTTGCTGTGCCGGGGACACGTGCTGCTCGAAGGCGTTCCCGGGGTGGCGAAGACCTTGCTGGTGCGGGCGTTGGCGGCCGCGCTGGACCTGGAGACGACGCGGGTTCAGTTCACGCCGGACCTCATGCCGGGCGACATCACCGGCTCGATCGTCTACGACGCGCACAGCGGCGAGTTCTCCTTCCGCGAGGGCCCCGTGTTCACGAACCTGTTGCTGGCCGACGAGATCAACCGCACGCCGCCGAAAACGCAGTCTTCGCTGCTGGAGGCGATGGAAGAGCGTCAGGTCTCCAGTGACGGCAAGACGCGGCCGCTGCCCGACCCGTTCATCGTCATCGCGACGCAGAACCCGGTCGAATACGAAGGCACGTACCCGCTGCCCGAGGCGCAGCTGGACCGGTTCCTGCTGAAGCTGACCATGCCGATGCCGTCCCGCGAGGACGAATTCGGCATCCTTTCCCGGCACGCGCAGGGTTTCGACCCGCGTGACCTCGGCGCGGCCGGGGTCACTCCGGTCGCCGGGATCGCCCAGCTCGACGCCGCACGGCGCGCCGTCGCCGGGGTCACCGTGCGGCCGGAGGTGCTCGCCTACATCGTCGACGTCTGCCGGGCGACGCGGTCGATGCCGTCCGTGCGGCTCGGCGTCTCCCCGCGTGGCGCCACCGCGCTGCTGGCGGCGACGCGGGCGTGGGCGTGGCTCGCGGGCCGTGATTACGCCACCCCGGACGACGTCAAAGCCTTGACACGGCCGGCATTGCGGCACCGTCTCGACCTGCGGCCCGAGGCCGAACTCGAAGGCGCGACCGCCGACGGCGTGCTGGACCGCGTCCTCGCGTCCGTGCCCGTTCCGCGCTGATGGCCGTCACCGGGCGGCTCGGGCTGCTGGCGCTCCTCGCGGCGCCGGTGGTCGGTTTCCTGCTGCCCTCGTGGGCCGGGATCGGGCTGGCCGCGGCGGTGCTGCTTCTGGTGGTGGTGCTGGATCTCCTGCTCGCCGGGAGTGTGCGACGGCTTCAGTTCGCGCGGTCCGGCGCGACGTCCGTGCGGCTGGGGGAGGAGTGCGAGGTCACGCTGACCGTGGCCAATCCCGGCGGCCGTCCGGTGCGCGCGTGGCTCCGCGACGCCTGGCCGCCCAGCGCCGGCGCGGAGGACCGGCACCGCCTCACCCTGCCTGCGGGCGAACGCCGTGTCGTGACCACACGACTTCTGCCGACCCGTCGCGGCGACCGGACGGCGGTCCGGGTCACCGTCCGGTCGACCGGGCCGCTGGGGCTCGCCGCCCGGCAGGGTTCGCACGACGTGCCGTGGACCGTGCGGGTGCTGCCGCCGTTCCACAGCCGCAAGCATCTGCCGTCGCGGCTGGCGCGGCTGCAGCAGCTCGATGGCCGCAACGCGGTGCTGATCCGGGGCCAGGGCACGGAATTCGACTCGTTGCGCGAGTACGTGATCGGCGACGACGTCAGGTCGATCGACTGGCGGGCTTCGGCGCGCGCGTCCGACGTCATGGTGCGGACCTGGCGTCCCGAACGCGACCGGCACGTGGTGCTGGTGCTCGACACCGGCCGCGTTTCGGCGGGCCGGGTCGGGGACGCGCCGCGGCTCGACGCGGCGATGGACGCGGCCCTGCTGCTGGCCGTGCTCGCCGCCCGGGCGGGTGACCGTGTCGATCTGCTGGCGTATGACCGGCAGGTCCACGCGGCGGTCCAGGGATCGACGGATCTGTTGCCCGCCTTGGTGAACGCGATGGCGCCGCTCGAACCGTCGCTGGTCGAGACCGACGCGCGGGGCATGGTCGCGGAGGTGCTGCGGCGGACCCGGCGGCGCGCGCTGGTCGTCCTCCTGACCGGGCTGGACGCGGCGCCGCTGGAAGAAGGCCTGTTCCCGGTGCTGTCGAAGCTGACCTCGCGGCATCAGCTGATGATCGCTTCGGTCGCGGACCCGCGGGTCGCCGAGATGGCGGCGGGCCGTGGCGACGCGGAAGCCGTCTACGACGCGGCGGCGGCCGAGCGGGTGCTGGCCGAACGGCGCCAGGTCACCGCGCGGCTGGCGCGGCACGGGGTCGAGGTCGTCGACGCCGTGCCCGAGGATCTGCCGCCGCGGCTGGCGGACCGGTATCTCGCGCTGAAGGCCGCCGGACGACTGTGATGTCGAGAGCCGCGCGCCGGCTCCGACCTCCTGGCGAACCGAGCACCAGGAGGACACGATGGATTTCGACCGGCACTGCGCGGAGATCGTCACCCAGGCCGAATTACTCACGACCGAACTGGCGGACGCCGACCTGACGACGCCCGTGCCGTCCTGTCCCGGCTGGACGCTGGGCGCGCTGGTGCGGCACCTCGGCGGCGGGCACCGCTGGGCGGCCGAGATCGTCCGGAGCCGGGCGACGGCGCCGGTTCCCGACGACCAGGTGCGCCGGGTGGACGGCGACGATTCCGGCCCGTTGCCCGCGTCTTGGCTGGTGGACGGTGCTTCCGCGCTGGCGTCCGCGCTGCGGGACGCGGGGCCCGACGCCGAAGTCTGGGTGCCGTTCCACTACCGGACCGCGTCGTTCTACGCGCGTCGTTTCACCCACGAGACGCTGGTTCACCGCGCCGACGCGGCGCTGGCCGCGGGCCTGGAGTTCCGCGCTTCGCCCGAAGTCGTCCGCGACGCGATCGACGAGTGGATGGAACTCGAATCGCTCCCGCTGCATTTCGAGTTCAGGCCGGAGAAGCGGGAGATCCTCGGCTCCGGCCGGTCCGTCGGTTTCGAGTCGGGGGAACACGCGTGGTTCCTCGGCCTCGACGGCCCGGTCGTCACCTGGGAGCGGGGTCGGCTCGGGGCCGCCGTGACCGTGCGTGGCTCGCTGACGAATCTGTTGCTGGCGCTCTACCAGCGCGAGGACGCCGAGGACGTCGTCGGTGATCTTGATCTGTTCAAGCTGTGGCAGACGCATGTGCGGTTCGGCTGAACCCGATGGAGTGGTGCCGGTTGGCGGGCGGGGGCGCGGGCGGTTAGCTCGGAAGGAGATCCGGACCGACAGGATGGGGCCAGGTTTGCGCAAGCTCGTGCTGTTCTTCGCGGTGCTTCCGGTGGTGCTGCTCGTGTCACCCGCTTCCGCGCAGCCCGCCGGGAAGCCCGTCTACCTCGCCGACGGGGGCGGAACCGTCTCCTTGGCCGCGGCCGACGGCAAGCTTTCGCTCGCGGACGCGAAGGACGCCAACGCGCAATGGGTGTACGACAAGGCGGCGTTGTCGTACAAGCATGTCGCGAGTGGACAGTGCCTGACGGCGATCAGCCCCGTCGACGGCGTCGGCGTCAAACTCGTGGCGTGCGACGGCAAGGACCGCCACCAGCAGTGGCGCCGCAACGCCGGGCTGCCCGGGCTGGTTCTGCTGGCGAACGTGGCGACCGCGCGCTGCCTGACCGCGGAGGCGCCCGCCGTCGGATCGCGTCTGTACCAGGAGGTCTGTTCGCTGCCGGGGCTGTCCAACACCTGGGCGGCGGGGGTGCGGACACTCGCGATCCTGTCGGGGAACGGGCAGCGGCTGTCCACGAAGACGCCCGGCCAGCCGTTCGTGGTGCGCGTGATCGGTGAGAACGGCCAGCCCGCGGCGGACGTGCCGGTGAACTTCTTCGTCCGCGCGGCACGGCCGAAGAACGTGCTGGTCTTCGAAGGCGGCTCCGAGACGGCGGCGGCCAAGACCGGCGCCGACGGTTCGGCGACCAGCCCGAAGATCGTGCTGACCGAACCGGGCGAGTTCGAGATCCGGTTCACCGGCAGCGCGAGCCTGGAGGACGGGAACAGCATCACCTTCGAGGGCAGCTGCACCTGCTGAGCTGCGGCCGGGTTGGTCGTGAGTGGCGTTTCGGGTTAGAACCCGAAACGCCACTCACGACCAACCCGGCCCACGCGAAACCTAAGCCACCAGCGCGAAACTCGAGTAGTACTCAGCCGACGGATCCCGCGAACCGTTCCGGTCCGGGCTGACCTCGGCGCCGACCCAGCCCTGGAACGCGCCCGCGTCGTCGATCACCTGCAGCAGCGGGCGGACGTGACTGTTGCCGAGGTAGCAACCGTTGTAGGACAGGCATTCGCACCAGAACTCGTAGCTGTTGCGCCGTCCGCCGAAGGCGTCGCTCAGGTAGTAGAACCGCCTGTCGCCGGTGTCGATGATCTTCTTCGCGCAGGCCTCGTATCCGGCGCCGGGGAGGCAACAGGAGGTCGGGTCGCATCCGGAGTCGTACTGCACGTACCCGAGGCAGGAGCCGTCGTCGCACTTGTTCCACGCCGGGCCGACGCCGAGCGCGCCGCTGCTGCCGCGGGTCCAGTTCGTGATCGCGCGGCGGTTCACGCCCTGCCCTTCGAGCAGGTACGACCGCTGGGTCGCGCGGACCGAACTCATCGGGGCCTTGCTGGTCTGCGCGAGGGAGGCGTTGCTGCCGTAGGCGATGCCGCTGGTGATCGAGTAGTTGTCGCTCACCAGTTGCAGACGTCCGAGACCGGGCCGCGTCTCCGAAACAGCCCACGTCTCCGTGAGGTTCACGGGAGTGGTGGTGCCGTCGACGGTGCTGCTGGTCCAGGTGATGGCCACCTGACCGGAGTTCTCGGCGTAGGTGCCGGTGAAGTGGCCGTTCGGAGCGCCGGTGAAACCGGGCGCGGTCTTGATCGGGCAGTTGTTGCGGGGATTGGTACCCGGCGCCCAGTCACCGCAGTAGTAGACGTCGCCGCTGTCGACCGGGACGGGGAAGCCCGCCTGGCTCCAGGTCCAGAAGTTGTGCGCGACGGTGTTGTCGGCCGGGTTGAACACGAGATAGCCGAGGCGGACGTAATTGCGGTCGGCGTCGGTCCGGAATCCGCCGACGCTCACCACCCAGTTCAGCTTGCCCGACGGCGCGGACACGGTCCTGGCCTGGGACGCGCCGACGAGGAGCGTCGAGGCGAGTACGGACAGGACGACGATCGCGAAGGCGCGTAACCGTTTTCTCCCCATGAAAGGAGCTAACCAGGTCAGCCCGCTTCCGGTCGAGAATCTCCAGCGTATCGCCAGTCGACATCACCCACTTCGCCCGCTTTCGCGGCGCGACGCCCGACAATGAACACGTAAAGTAAGAATGCGATCTCGGCGATTACTCCGATTCCTATCCTCGCCCAGGTCGGCAGGCCCGACGGCGTCACGAAACCCTCGATCACGCCGGAGATCAGCAGCACGACGGTCAGCCCCAGCGCCATCACCACGACCGACCGCCCTTGCTCGCCGAGCGCCGCCGTCCGGGAACGGCGTCCCGGGTCGATGACCGTCCAGCCGAGCTTCAGGCCCGTCCCGGCCGCGACGAAGACCGCGGTCAGCTCCAGCAGGCCGTGGGGCAGGATCAGCCCGAAGAACACGTCGAGCCGTCCGGCCGAGGACATCAGCGCCGCGCCGATCGCGAGGTTCAGGGAGTTCGCCCAGAGCGCGTAGATCACCGGGACGCCCAGCACCACGCCGAGGAACAGGCAGGTCGCGGCCACCCAGGCGTTGTTGGTCCACACGCGCGCGGCGAAGGAACCCGCGGGGTCGGACGAGTAGTACGTCTCGTATTTCCCGCCCGGCGCGGTCAGGTCCTTGAACTCCTCGGGCGAGGCCAGCGACGCGAGCACTTGCGGGTCTCCGGCGATCCACACCGCCGCGATCGCCATCACCGCGATCGACGCCGCCGCCGACGCCAGCCACCAGCGACGGCTCAGGTACAGCGCCGCCGGGAACCGGTGGGTGAAGAACAGGCCGACCTCGCGCCAGGCGGGACTGTGCGAACCGGTGACGGCCGAGCGCGCCTTCGCGACGAGGCCGGACAGCTGCGCCACGAGCACCGGGTCGGGCGCGACCGAGCGGATGATCGAAAGATGCGTCGCGACGCGCTGGTACAGCGTCACCAGCTCGTCGGCGTCCGGGCCGCTGAGCTTCCCGGCGCGGCCGACGAGGTCGCGCAGCCGGTTCCATTCGGCCTGGTGCGCGGCGACGAACACGTCCACGTCCAACTCGGAGCCCTCCCGGCGATCGTCCTTGGTCGCCCAGCCTATTCGTCACTACGCTTGCCGGGTGGAACAAGAGTCCGAACTCGTCACCGGCGAGGCCGTCGTCCTGGACGTGCGCGCGGCGAAACTGGCCAGCCGCGGGCTCGCCATGATGCTCGACGTCGCTCTCCAGCTGATCGCCCTGATCGTCGCGATGCTGGTGCTCAGCCAGGTCGCCGTCTTCGGTGACGAAGCGCTGGCACTGACGCTGTTCCTGGTGACCCTTGTGCTGATCATGGTCGGCTACCCGGTGATCTGCGAGACACTGAGCCGCGGCCGCACGCTCGGGAAGATGGCGCTCGGCCTGCGGGTGGTCCGCACCGACGGCGGCCCGGTGCGGTTCCGGCACGCGCTGGTCCGCGGGCTCGCCGGATTCTTCATCGACTTCTGGGCGCTGGGCATGCTCGGCGTCGTGGCGGTGGTCACGTCGCTGCTGTCACCCAACGGCCGTCGCGTCGGCGACTACCTCGCCGGCACGCTGGTGATCCGGGAACGCATGCCCGCCGCGCGCACGCCGTACGTCGGGATGCCGCCGCAGCTGGCGTACTGGGCTTCGCAGCTGGACCTGACCCGGCTGCCGAACGATCTCGCGCTGGCCGTCCGCCAGTATCTGGGCCGCACGAGCGAGCTTCGCCCCGAAGCGGCCGAAGCGCTCGGGTACGGGCTCGCGCAGCAGGTCGCGGCGGCGATCGGGGCTCCGGTGCCGCCGGGGGTGCCGTCCTGGGCGTACCTGTCGGCGGTGCTGGCCGAGCGGCGGCAACGGGACCAGGCGAAGCTGCAGCCGGCGGTCCAGTACGGGCCGCCTGCTGTGCAGTCCTATCCGCAGCCGACCGCCCCCGCCCCGGTCGCCCAACCGCAACCGCCCACGGAACCGGCCCCGGAAAACCCCTTCGCACCTCCGGGCTGACCTACCCGCCGTCCCGCGTGCAGGCCTCCTTCCCTTGGCTCAGCCGAGGGAAGGAGGCCTGCACGGACAGTCGCGCATCAGGAAACGTCGGCCGACTTCGCCGCCCACGTGTTGCACTGGAACATCCGATTCTTCTGCGCGCCGTGCTGCCACCACGAGACGGCGTGCGCGTCGGAACCGTGGTCGCGCGGGCCGCCGTTGTGGTCGCCGCGGTCCTGTGTCTGCCAGGCGTCGCGGTACATCGCCTGATCGACCGAGCCGCCGCGCCCCACCGTCGAACCCAGGAACGTCCCGGAGAGACACTGCGCCGAAAGCTCGTTGCGCCGCGACATCTCCAGGCCCGCCGCCGAGTCGGTGCCCGCCTCGTACCGTGCGTCCCAATAGGCCTCTGAGATCCCCGAAAGCGCCTGGATGTGATGCGCGTACTCGTGGGCGAAGACCGCCAGATAGACCCCGGGCCGGTTGCCGTACTGAGAGACCTGAAGGCCTTCGTACGGCATGTACAGCGTCTCGTTCTGTGAGCAGTAGAACGCCGCCACCGAGCCGCCGCTGGCGTCACCGCACGGGCTCGACCAGTTCTTGCCGGACGGGTACTTCACGGTCGGGACCCGGAACGGCAGTTTCGTGTAGTTCATGACCTGCTGCCAGACGCTGTCCAGGCACGGCCGCGCGCTTTCGAAGAACGCCGCCGCCGCGTCCGGGTTGTTCGCCCAGCGCGAGAGGTTGCACGGCTGGTTCGGCAGGCCGACCTGGGAATCGAGCCACAGCGGGTTGTCCGCCAGCTTGTGGTGCGGCTGCGGGCCGGACGGGGCACGGCTGGCGGACGTCTCCCGGGTCGAGCCGGCCGACGTCTCGCGTGTGCCGGTCGAATCACGCGAACTTGTGGCCGTCGTCGTCGACGAAGCTGTATCGCTGGTCGTCGTGTAGTCCGAAGTGGAGGTTGCCGAATAGCTGGAGTAGCCGACGTCCGCGACGTGTTTCGACTTGCCGTTCGCGATGGTGATCACCATGAGCAGCCCGCCCATGACCGCCATCACGGCCACGATTGCGACCGCCGCGATGACCCCGCCGTTCGACTTCTTGGCTTGATATCCCCCGTAGGGCGCGAAAGCGGGCTGGGCGAAACGCGGGCCGTACGGAAGCTGCGGCGGGCCGACGGCACCGGGCCGGAACGGGACCGGCGCGCCGATCTGCGGCGGCGGCAGCGGTGCCGCGCCCGGCGGGGGTAGCGGCATGCCACCGCTCGGCGGACCCGGCCGGAACGGCGGCGGAACCGGCGTCGGCCGGGAAATCGGCGGGCGACCGGGCGGGACGGGACCCGGCCGGTTCGGCGGCGGCATCGGCCGGCCCCCGCGCGGTGGAAGCGGACGCGCTCCCGGCGGCGGGAGTGGACGCCCGCCCTGTGGCGGGAGCGGTCGGCCGCCCTGCGGCGGCCGGGGTGGCTGCCGTGGCGGTGGCGGAGTCGGCCGGCGCCGCGGATCAGGCGGGCCGGGCGGCTGCTGGTTCATCGAGTGGATCCCCCATGCGTTCGGCAACGCCGTTCGCCCAGGTGGCGGATTCGGCGTTTCGGCGGTCAGCATAGATCGGCTGCCCTAGAGTGTGTGGCTGTGTTGACGAAATGGGGGACGGCGGTCGTGGCCGTCGCGGCGAGCTCGGCCTTGATGGCCCCGCCGTCGGATACGAACGTTCCGGAGGCGCCCGGAGCGGGCCCTTCGCTGACCAACGCGCCACAGCTGCCGAAGCCGCCGCCGCTGGGCGCGCGCGGCCAGCTCGGCCTGCTCCAGCCGCCGAGCGGGGCGTCCGCGAACGTCGCGGTGAAGGTGGAACGCGACGGTTCGCTGTCGATCACCGAGCAGGTGACCGTCCCGGGTGGACAGCACCTCGTGCGCCGGATCCCGTTGAAGGTTCCCGCGGGTGAAGAGCAGGACCGCGTGTACGCGATCCGTGACGTCTCGGTCGAGGGCACGGGCAAGACGGAGACGAACGGCGAACAGCTGGTCGCCACCTTCGATGGCGGCGCGGCCACCCTCAAGTACAAAGTGGACGGTGCGGTCGCGGACGTCAACGGCGCGCAGCAGGTGCGCTGGCAGGTCGCGAGCGGCTGGGACGGCGAACTGTCCCGGGTGTCGGCCTCATTCAGCGCGCCGACGCGCGAAACGCCCACAGTGGACTGTTTCGCCGGGTCGCTCGGTTCGGACCGGCAGTGTTCGCTCGCGGAGACCGACCACAGTGGCGTCGTCCGCATCGAGCAGGACAAGCTCGCGCCGGGCGAACGGGTCGACCTCGCCGTCCAGCTCCCGGCGGGCACGGTGCCCGCGAACGCGCGCTTCGAGCAGATCGCCTCGGTCGGCGGCGCCTTCGCCCTCACCACCCTCGCCGGTATCGGATTCGGGGCGCTGGCTCTGTTCCTGATCCTCGGCGCGCTCGCCGTCTGGCTGCTGCGCCGCCGTGACCGGGGCGCGCTCGCCGCGGGCACCGGCCCGGTCGACGTCCTCATGCGGGAGGGCGATCGGGTCTCCTTCGCCTCGCCCGACGGTGTCCTGCCCGGACAGGTCGGGACGGTCGTCGACGAGACGGTCGACGTCGTGGACGTCAGCGGAACGGTGGTCGATCTCGCGGTCCGCAACTACCTGTGGATCGCCGAGGTCCGCGGCGCAGGGACGGTCGATTGGCAGATCGCGCGCCGCAACGCGCCGGACGAGCACCTCGCCGCCTTCGAGCGCGAGATCTACACCGCGCTCCTGCCCGAGGGCACCGATTCCGTGCTGCTGTCGGAACTCCGCGGTCGCGGAGCCGTCGATCTCCGCGTGGCGGGCGAGGCGATGTACGCCGACGTCGTGCGCAAGGGCTGGTTCTCCCGGCGCCCGGACAAGGGCAAGAGCAAACTGACTTGGGCGGGTATCGGGCTGATCGCGCTCGGACTCGTGGCCACCGTCGTCCTGACCTTCACGGCCGGCCACGCGCTGCTCGGCGTCGCGGTCGCGCTCGCCGGGGTCGCGACGTTGCTGGGCGCCGCGTGGGTGCCGCCGAGGACCACGCGCGGCAGGCGCCTGGTCGGCCAGGTGCGCGGGCTGCTCGAATATCTGCACACCGTCAAGGTCGCCGACATCCCGTTGGGGGACCGGGAAATGGTGTTCTCCCGGTCGCTGCCGTACGCCATCGTGCTCGGCGACACCGAGCACTGGCTCCGGACGTTCGAGGGGCTCGACCCGTCGGCGGACGGTTCGGCCGGGCTGTACTGGTTCGGCGGGCTCGAGGGCGATCGGGATCTGCGCCGGTTCGCCGCGCATCTGCCGTCGTTCCTGTCCGCTTTGGACGGTTTGCTCGCCGAGTCCGGGCATTTGCGCTCGCTGCGCCCGGAGCCGGTCCCCGCCTGACGTGAAGTACCGCATTCAGAGGACTAAATGCGTGCTGTTGCCGGTGCTTCTCCTGCTGGTGCTGGGTGCGGCACCGGCGGGAGCGCAGAGCGAACCGCAACTGCCAGCACTGCCGAACAGCGCGGAGATCTCGCTCAAGGTGGAACGCGACGGCGCGCTCACGGTCGTCGAGGCGGTGTCCGTGCCGAGCGAGGCGACGATGACCCGCCGGATCCCGCTCCGCACGGCCGCCCCGCGCGACCGCGACCGGATCATCGGCATCCGGGACGTCGTCATCGAGGGGGCGGGCAACGCCGAGCTGACCGATGACGAGCTCACCGTCAAGCTCAAGGGCGGCACCTCGATCGTCCGGTACACAGTGGACGGTGCGGTCGCCGAAGCCGACGGCCTGACCCGCGTGAGCTGGCAGCTCGCGGGCGGCTGGGACGCCCGGCTCGAACTCGTGCGGGCGAGCTTCGCCGCGCCGGCCATCCCGAACGCGGTCTCCTGTTACGTCGGGCCCGAGGGGTCGCGCGCGCACTGCGCGACCGCCCAGATCGCGCATTCCGGGCTGACCCGGTTCAGCCAGCAGAACCTCGCGCCGGGGCAGCGGATGGAGATCTCCGTCGAACTGCCCGGCGGCACCGTCCCGGCGAACGCGCGGCTGGAGCCGTCGAAGACCTTCGCCGGGGCGTTCGTGCTCACCGCCCCGGTCGGCTGGGCGTGGGGTGGCTTCGCCCTCGTGCTGATCGCGGCCGCCGTCGGCCTTGCCCTCCTGCGGAGGCGGGACAGGCACCCGGGCGACGCGCTCCCGGTCCGCTTGCTCACCGGGAAGGCGTTCTCGTCACCCGACGGTGTGCTTCCCGGACAGGTCGGGACCGTCCTCTCGGGCCGCGCCGACGCCGTCGACCTGGCCGCGACGGTCGTCGACCTCGCGGTCCGGAACTACTTCTGGGTGAGTGAGGAGCCCGGCGAGCTGACCGGCTGGCGGCTCGTCCGCCGCAATCCGCCGGACGAGCAGCTGACCGACTACGAACGCGCCGTGTTCGACCTCCTCCTGCCCGGCGAAAGCGAGTCGGTACTGCTGTCGGAGATCCAGGCCGCGCGGATCGGCGTCGAATCGGTGCGGGAGAAGCTGGACGACAGCGTTGTCGAGCGCCGCTGGTATTCGCGTCTGCCGGGCAGGCTGACGCGCGTCGGCCTGCGGATCTGCCTTTACGGCCTGTTCCTCACCGTCCTGCTGGCCCTGACCGTCGGCTACGCGCAGCTCGGGCTGATCGTCATCGCCGCGGGCGCGGTACTCGCCGTCGCCGCCCGATGGCTGCCGGTGCGCACCGGCGCCGGAGTGCTGCTGCACCGGCGGCTCCTCGGCGTCCGTGAGGCGCTACTGGCGACCAAGGCGACGGACGTCCCGAAGCTCGAACGCGAGGTGCTCCTTTCCCGGGCGCTGCCGTACGCGCTCGCTCTCGGCGAACAAGAACGGTGGGTCGCCGGATTCGCCGAACTGAAGGGTCCGCCCAAGATCTACTGGTACGGCAAGGAAGACGACGGAGAGGTCCCGATCGCGCGGGTGAGCGACTTCACCGCCGCACTGGTGGGAACCTTCGCCGCGACCCGCCAGGGTCGTCGCCTGGAGGCCTGAGTAGCCCGTAGGGTGGTGCGCATGGCCGATCCCGAGCTTGTCCGATTCACCCTCGACAACGGTCTGCGCGTGGTGCTCGCGCCCGACACGACCGCTCCGGTGGTGGGTGTCAGCGTCCACTACGACGTGGGCTTCCGTTCCGAGCCCGAAGGGCGCACCGGTTTCGCGCACCTCTTCGAGCATTTGATGTTCCAGGGGAGCGAGAGCCTGGAGAAGCTCGCGCACTTCCGGTACGTCCAGTCGAGTGGTGGCAGTTTCAACGGCTCCACCCATCCGGACTACACGGACTACTTCGAGGTACTCCCCGCCGCGGCTCTCGAGCGCGCCCTGTTCCTCGAAGCGGACAGGATGCGGGCGCCGAAGCTGACGCAGGAGAACCTGGCCAACCAGATCGACGTGGTCAAGGAGGAGATCCGCCTCAACGTGCTGAACCGGCCGTACGGCGGGTTCCCGTGGATCCTGCTCCCGCCGGTGCTGTACTCCACGTTCCCCAACGCGCACAACGGTTACGGCGGTTTCGAGGATCTCGAACAGGCCACCTTGGACGACTGCGCGGCCTTCTTCGACACCTACTACTCGCCCGCGAACGCGGTGTTGACCGTCGCCGGTGACTTCACCGTCGAGGAGGCCCGCGAGCTGATCGAGAAGCACTTCGGCGACGTTCCGCACCGGCCCGCGCCGCAGCGTCCGTCGTTCGCCGAGCCCGCCCCCGAGGGCGAGCTGCGCGGCGAGCACGTCGACCCGCACGCCCCGCTGCCCGCGGTCGGCGTCGGCTACCGCATGCCGGACCCGATCAACGACCTCGACGGCTACCTGGCGAACCTCGTGCTCGCCGGCGTGCTGACCGATGGCGACGGCTCCCGGCTGCAGCAGCGGCTGGTGCACCGTGAGCCGCTGGTCGTCGACATCGGCGCGGGCGCCGGGCTCTTCGGCCCGTTCGAGGCGCGCGACCCGGACACGTTCACCATCACCGCGATCCACCCGCACGAGGTGAGCACCGACCAGGTCCTCGCCGCGCTGGACGAGGAACTGGAGAAGCTGGCGGCCACGCCGCCGGAGGACCAGGAACTCAAGAAGGTCACCGCGCGCTGGGCCGCGAGCCTGCACTCCGAGCACGACAAGCTGGTGTCCCGCACGCTGGCGCTCGGCTCGTTCGAGCTGCTCTACGGCGACGCGTCGCTGGTGTACCGGCTCGCCGAGAAGATGTCGGCGGTCACCGCGGAAGCCGTTTCGGCGGCGGCGAAGGCGCTGCGGCCGGACTCGCGGGCCGTCCTCGTCGTCCGCCCCGGCAGTGCTGATTCCGAGCAGGCTGATTCCGAGCAGGAAGGTTCCGAGCAGTGAGCGCACCGCACCGCACCGCCGAGGAGATCGGCCGCACGGCCGCCGGGCCGCGTCCGGTCCCGTCGCTGGGGACGCAGCGCGCCGCCGCGGATCTGTCCCATGTGGACACCACGCTGAGCAACGGCCTGCGGGTGCTCGCCGTCCGCAAGCCCACCGTGCCGCTGGTCGAGCTGCGCGTCTGGATCCCGTTCGCCGGTGAGGACAAGCTGCACCCGGCCACCGCCGAGGTGCTGGCCGAAACCCTGCTGACCGGCACCGCCCGTCGCGACCGCATCGAGATCGACGCGGATCTGGCGTTGATCGGCGGCGACCTCGCGTCCGGCGTCGACCCGGAGCGCCTGGTCGTCACCGGCACCTCGCTGGCCGACGGCCTCCCGACGATGCTCGACGTCCTCGCCGACGCGCTCACCGGCGCGTCGTACGCGGACGCCGAGGTCGAGCGGGAACGCGAGCGGCTCATCGAGCGGATCGCCGTGTCCCGCACGCAGCCGAGGACGATCGCCCGTGAGGCGCTGCAGAAGCACCGCTACGGCGACCACCCCGCCGTGCGCGAGGTCCCGCAGGCCGAAGACGTGGCCGTGGTGACGCCCGAGCAGGTTCGCGCGTTGCACCGGGCTTCGGTGCTGCCGCGGGGATCCGTGCTGGTGATCGTCGGCGACATCGACCCCGAGACCGTCATCGGCGACCTGGAGAAGGCGTTCGGCGGCTGGGCTTCGGACCGTTCCGCCGTCCGCCTGCCCCCGCTGCCCGACCTCGTCGGCGGCAATGTCCTGCTGGTGCCGCGGGCCGGTGCCGTGCAGTCGCAGATCCGGCTGTCCGCGCAGACCGTGTCGCGCACGGACCCGCGGTACCCGGCGCTGCAGCTGGCGAACCTCGTCTACGGCGGGTACTTCTCCTCGCGGCTGGTCGAGAACATCCGTGAGGACAAGGGTTACACCTACAGCGCGCACTCCGGATTCGAGTTCACCGACAAGACCGCCGTGGTGAACGTCGACGCGGACACCGCGACCGACGCGACCGCCGCCGCGCTCATGGAGACGCGATACGAGCTGGCCAGGCTGGGTCTCGTGCCGCCGACCGCCGAAGAGGTCGAGTCGGTGCGCCAGTACGCGATCGGTTCGCTGGTGACGGCCGCGTCGTCGCAAGGCGGCCTGGCCGCGCAGCTGTCCGCGCTCGCCGCGACGGGGCTGGGTGTCGAATGGCTCGCCGGGCACCCGGAGCGCCTCGCCGCGGTCACCGCCGAAGACGTCGCGAACGCCGCCCTGGAGTTCTTCGCGCCCAAGCGGTTCACCGGGGTCGTCGTCGGCGACGCCGATGTCCTCGCGCCGAAGCTGACGGCGCTGGGCGACGTGACCGTCGGGGAGCCCGCCTGATGGAGACGCCGTTCGGGTTAGGGGCGCTCCCGACGCTTTCGCGCTCCACGGCGGACCGTCAGGAATCCTTGCGCACCAACCCGGACAGGCTCGCCGAGCGCTGGCCGAACGCCCGGGTCGTGCTGCTCGACGAGCACGCGCGCACCCCGGTGGTGGAGGGTTCCGGCAGCCTCGCGACCCGCAAGTCGCAGGAGTTCGGCACCGAGCCGCCCGCCGAGGCGGTCTTCCTGGGGGAGTGGCAGGGCACCGACTACTGGTCGATGCCCGGCCGCCCCGCCGGCGAGACCGAGACCGTCGAAATGGCGGGCAGCTGGGGCGTCGTGGAACAGGTCGCCCGGCACGAAGGCGAGATCTGGGTCGACCTGCGCGGCTACGGCGACCTGCTCGACGACACGTCTGCCGGGCTGTTCACCACCGCGCAGGCGCTGCAGGCCTGGCGGCGGCAGGCGAAGTTCTGCACGCGCTGCGGAAGCCCGACCGAGCTGGTCCAGCTGGGCTGGGCGAGCAAATGCACCGGCTGCGGCCGGGAGGAGTACCCGCGCACCGACCCGGCCGTGATCTGCCTCGTGCACGACGACGCCGGCGTCAACGGCGAGCACGTCCTGCTGGCCCGGCAGCCGATCTGGCCGCCGGACCGGTATTCGATCCTCGCCGGTTTCGTCGAGGCGGGGGAGTCGCTCGAAGGCTGTGTCGAGCGGGAGATCCGCGAAGAGGTCGGCGTCGAGGTGCGCGATGTGCGCTATCTCGGCAGCCAGCCGTGGCCGTTCCCGCGGTCGATCATGCTCGGTTTCACCGCGCGGGCGGACATCTCTTCTCAGCTGGTGCCCGCCGAGGGGGAGATCGAAGAGGCGTTCTGGGTTTCGCGCGAAGAAGTGCGGGCTGCTTTCGCGAACAGTCAGCTGCGGAACGCGGGCGCCGTGCCGACCCCGATCGCCGGCGGGACGCGGCAGCTGGTGCTGCCGGGGAACTCGTCGATCGCGCGCGTGATGCTGGCGGCCTGGGCCGGCGTCTGACCCGTTCCGTGAAGGCCTCCTTGAGGGACTCGTCTTTGCTTGTCCACTGGTGTGGGTCGCGCCTGACGGGTTCGGGGCGTTGTACATCCGTTGATGAAGGATTTGGGACAGTGAACGTCCCAAATCCTTCATCGACAACGCTCGGCCCGGTCCGGAACGGCGCCCACGCACAGGTCAGCCGTAGATCAACAATTACCGTTCCGTGAAGGCCTCCTTGAGGGACCCAGAGTCCCTCAAGGAGGCCTTCACGGACTCGATAATCGCCGCGTTCGCCTCACTCGCACCAGCAGTCACAACGGCTGCGCGTGAAGGCCCCCTTTCCTCGGCTCAGCCGAGGAAACTCGACCTTCACGCCTTTGCCGAGTACATGAAGGCCCCCTTCATTGCGCCTAGCGCCATGAAGGGGGCCTTCATGTACTCAGGCGGGTTCGACCACGAGCCGGTAGCCAGAGCCGAAGGGTTGGCGATTCGCCCTCAAGGCGGCGAAGAACACCTTGCGGCGGTTCGCCGTCCCCACCGCGTCGCCGAAGGGCCGCCCGGGAGGCCTCGAACCTCCTGAGCGGCCCTTCGTCGTCTGGCACGGACCACTCACCAGGCAGGTCCGCCCGAACAGCCACCCTCCGCACCGGTACGTATACCCGCTGTGCGGAACACGGCAAGCGTTACCTCCCCGTTTCCCGACCCCGTTGACGGCTGTGGCTCGGCTCACTACAGTCCCCGGAAACCGTCTGTAAAGTTTCCTAACGAAGTCGGGAGTGAACTCCAGTGCGAGCCGGCAGTCCGCGAATGCTGCGCGAGATCAACGATCGCGCGGCCATCGAGGTCCTCCTCAGGGAAGGGCCGCTGACGCGCTCCGAGCTCGAAGTCGCGATCGGCCTGTCCAAGCCCGCGACGGCGCAGCTGCTCACCCGCCTCGAACAGGACGACGTCGTCACCAAGGCCGGCGTCCGCGGTGGCGGCCGTGGCCCGAGGGCGCAGCTCTGGCAGGTCAACGGCGGCGTCGCCTACGTCGCGGCCGTGGACTTGACCCCGCAGACGGCCGACTTCGTCGTTTCCGACGTCACGGGCGCGGTGCTCGCCGAGTACCAGGTCCCGCTGCCGGTCCACGAGGGCGCGGACGTCGTCGGCACCTTCGGCGCAGCGCTCACCCACGTCGCGAACAGCGCCGGGCTCGCCGCCACCGATCTCCGCCACGTCGTCATCGGCGCACAGGGCGCGTTCGACCCGCGCACCGGCCTGCTCTCCTCCGCGCCGCACATCCCGGGCTGGCTCGGGTTCGACGTGCCGAGCAGGCTCAGCCGGGAGCTCGGTGTCGAGGTCACCATCGAGAACGACGTCAACCTCGTCGCGATCGTGGAGATGACGGTCGGCCAGGCCGTCGGGCTCGACGACTTCGTGATGATCTGGCTCAGCGACGGCGTCGGCGGCGCGGTGGTGGTCGGCCGCAGGCTGTTGCGCGGCGCGACCGGCGGTGGCGGCGAGATCGACTGGATGCGTGTCCCCGATCCGGTTTCCGTTGCCACGCGGAAGGAAACGGCACGCGGGGGAGATCGTTTCGGCGACCTCGTCGCGTCGCCGGCGGTCGTCGAGCTGGCCGCCGCGCACGGCTTCGAGGCCGAGACCGGCGCCGACGCGGTCGCCAAAGCCCGCAAGAGCGGCAATGAAGCCTTCCTCGACGACCTCGCCCGCCGTGTCGCGGGTGGGGCGGCCAGCCTGATCGCGGTCGTCGACCCCGAACTCGTGCTGCTTTCCGGCGACACCAGCCGGGCCGGTGGCGACGAATTCGCCGCGCTGGTCGCGAAAAGGCTGCACGAACTGGTCCTGCCCCGCACCCCCGTCGGGGTCGCTTCGGTGCAGGGCAACGCGGTCCGCGCGGGCGCGCTCCAGTCGGCGCTCGCCACCGTGCGCAGGGACGTCTTCGGCGTCAACACCCCTTCGCTCCTCGGGCCGAGACGGTCCGGGGCGGGAGAGCCGAACCCGATCGTGGCTATCCCGGATTCACGAACAGAACCACCGTCTCCCGCCCCAACCAACTAGGAGGAGGGTCATGAGTTCCACGACCCAGGTTCGGAGAAGCGGCCGCCGTTGGCGCGGCTCGATAGTGCTCGGCGCGGTCACCGTCGCCGCGCTGGTGTCCGCCTGTTCGGGCGCCGCAAGCGGCCCGAACGGCGGGTCGGGCGACGCGGCGGCCGCCCCGGCCGCGGACGCGAAGCTCACGCTGACCGTCTACAGCAAGTTCACCGACCGTGAGTACAACGTGGTCACCGCCGGGCTCAACAAGCTCAAGGCGAAGTTCCCGAACATCGAGATCAAGCACGAAGGCCAGCAGGACGACGACAAGATCACCCAGTCCATCCGCGGTGGCAACCCGCCGGACGTGGCGATCTCGTTCTTCACCGACAACCTCGGCGCGTGGTGCTCGACGGGCAGCTTCCAGGATCTCAAGCCCTACATCGATCGCGACAAGATCGACCTGAACCAGATCCCGGACGCCGTCCGCAGCTACACCGAATACCAGGGCAAGCGCTGTGCCATGCCGCTGCTCGCCGACGTCTACGGCTTCTACTACAACAAGGACATGTTCGCGGCGAAGGGCATCACGTCGCCGCCGAAGACGACCTCGGAACTGTTCGAGGCCACCAAGAAGCTCACCGAGTTCAACCCGGACGGCTCCATCAAGGTCGCCGGTTTCCTGCCGTCGATGCCGTTCTACGCCAACATGGCGCAGTACTGGGCCCCGAACTTCGGCGCCACCTACATCGGCCCCGACGGCCAGTCGCACCTCGCCGACAGCCCCGAGTGGAAGGCGATGTTCGACTTCCAGAAGCAGCTCGTGGACTTCTACGGCGGCCACGCCAAGGTCGAGCAGTTCAAGGCCGGCCTCGGCGAGGAGTACTCGGCGGACCACGGTTTCCAGCGCGGCAAGCTCGCGATGATGATCGACGGCGAGTACCGCACCGCGTTCATCAAGGACCAGGCGCCGGAGCTCAAATTCGGCACCGCGGCCCCGCCGGTGCTCGACAGCAAGCCGGACCGCTACGGCGGCGCGTTCACCACGGGCACGATCATCGCGATCCCCAAGGGTGCCAAGAACCCCGGTGCCGCTTGGGAACTGATCAAGCAGGTCACCCTCGACACCTCGACGCTGGTCGACCTGTCGAACGGCCTGAAGAACGTCCCGAGCACCAAGGCCGCGCTGACCGACCCGAAGCTCGAGGTCACGCCGGAGTTCAAGACGTTCCTCGACCTGTACAACGGCGGAAAGCTCATGCCCAACCCGTCGACGCCGATCGGTGACGCGCACCTCAAGGCCGTCAACGACTTCGCGGAGAAGTGGCAGGCGGGCAACGTCCCCGACATGATCGCGGGGCTCAAGCAGGTCGACGCTCAGATCAACGACGAGCTGGCCCAGAAACGCGCCGGCGGCTGATCGCATGACTTCGACCCTGGATCCCAGGGCGGTCGCCTCCCCTTCCGCGTCCACCCGGACGCGGAAGGGGAACGCAGCGCGCCGCCGTCGCACCGTCTTCTACTTCATCGCACCGGCGACCCTCGGGTTCCTGATCTTCTTCGGGTACCCGCTGATCGCCACGGTGTACTACTCGTTCACCCGCTACGACCTGATCAACGCGCCCGAGTTCATCGGTTTCGACAACTACATCCGCATGTTCACCAGCGAAGCGCTGGTCGGTACCGCCGCGTACAACACGTTGTGGCTGGTGATCGTGCTGACGTTCTGCCGGGTCGTGTTCTCGCTCGGCGTGGCGTCGATCATCTCGCGGCTGAAGTCGGGCGTCGGCCTGGTGCGGACGCTCTGCTACCTGCCCTCGCTGGCCCCGCCCGCCGCGGCGACCCTGGCGTTCGTGTTCCTGTTCAACCCGGAATACGGCCCGGTCAACGCGTTCCTGCGAGCGGTCGGCATCGACGGCGGCCTGTGGTTCAACGACCCGGCGATGTCGAAGCCCGCGCTGACCCTGCTGGTGATGTGGGGTTCGGGCGAGCTGATGATCATCATCCTGGCGGCGCTGCTCGACGTTCCGCAGGAACAGTACGAGGCCGCCGAACTCGACGGCGCCGGGCCGGTCCGCCGGTTCTGGCACGTCACGCTCCCGTCGATCTCGCCGGTGCTGCTGTTCGGCATCGTCAACTCGATGATCTTCGCGTTGCAGTTCTTCACGCAGGCGATCGTCGCGGGATCGGCCGCCGCGGGCGCGGCCGACGTCGCGGGCAACACGAGATTCATCGGCGCACCACAGAATTCGACGCTGACCTATCCGGTTTGGCTGTACGTCCAGGGTTTCCGGTACTTCAACATGGGTTACGCGGCGGCGATGGCGGTCCTGCTGTTCATCGTGTCGGCCGGGTTCACCTGGATCCTGGTCCGGCAGCTGCGCAAGACCCAGCATCAGGAGGAGGGCGGATGACCACACTGGCCGAGCCCCGGCACACCGCCCCGGCATCCGAACCGCCGAGGGTGCGGGTGCGGCGCCAATGGGACAAGAAGCTGTACTGGATCGCGACGCACAGCGTGGGCATCGCGATGGGCGTGATCTTCATGCTGCCCATCCTGTTCGTGTTCCTCACCGCGGTGATGTCCAGCGATCAGGCGCTCTCGTCGAACTTCTGGCCGAAGGAATGGCACTTCGAGAACTTCATCGAGGTGTTCGAAAAGGCGCCGCTGCTGCAGTATTTCGGCAACAGCATCCTGTATTCGACGCTGGCCACCGTGGGGGCGCTCGTCTCGGCGATTCCGGCGGCGTACGCGCTTTCGAAGCTGAAGTTCCGCGGGCAGAACCTGTTCTTCATGCTGACCATGGCCGCGATGATGCTGCCCCCGCAGGTCACCGTCGTCCCGTTGTACGACCTGTGGGTGCGGCTCGGGTTCACCGGGACCCTGGTTCCGCTGATCGTGCCGTACTTCTTCTTCGACGCGTTCTCGATCTTCCTGCTGCGGCAGTTCTTCCTCACCATTCCGAAGGACTACCTCGAAGCCGCGAAGATCGACGGCTGCAACGAGTTCCAGGCGATGGTCAAGGTGCTGATCCCGATGGCGAAGCCGGGGATCGCGGCCACCGCGATGTTCTGCTTCCTGTTCACCTGGAACGACTACTTCGGTCCGCTGCTCTACACCGGTGAGACCCGCGACAGCTGGCCGCTCTCGCTGGCGATCGCGTCGTTCCGCGGTATGCACCACGTGGAATGGAACCTCACCATGGCGGCCACCGCGCTGATCATGCTGCCGGTGATCGTGCTGTTCGTGTTCGCGCAGAAGTCCTTCGTCAAGGGCATCACATTCACAGGGGTCAAGGGATGAAACTGGCAGTCGTCGGTGGTGGGTCCACTTACACGCCCGAGCTGATCGACGGGATCGCCGGACGGCGGTCCACTTTGGACGTCGACGAGATCGTGCTGATCGATCCGGACGCGTACCGGGTGGAGGCGGTCGGGGACTTCAGCAACCGGTTGCTGAGCCACGCCGGGCATCCGGCGCGGGTCCGCACCACGTCGAGCCTCGAAGAGGGCGTCGACGGCGCGTCGGCGGTGCTGATCCAGCTGCGGGTCGGCGGGCAGCGCGCCCGCCGGGGGGACGAGACGTTCCCGCACGCCTGCGGCTGTGTCGGGCAGGAGACCACGGGCGCGGGCGGCCTCGCGAAGGCGCTGCGCACCGTGCCGGTGGTGCTCGACATCGCCGACCGGGTCCGCAAGATCGCCGGGGACGACACGTGGATCGTCAACTTCACCAACCCCGTCGGCATCGTCACGCGGGCGCTGCTGAACGAGGGCCACCGCGCCGTCGGCCTCTGCAACGTCGCGATCCACCTCCAGCGCACCTTCGCGCATCTGCTCGGTGCCGGGATCGACGACGTCAAACTCGTCCACACCGGACTGAACCACCTGAGCTGGGAACGGAAGGTGCTCGTCAACGGCGAGGACCGCTTGCCGGAACTGCTCGCGGAGCACGCGGAATACCTCGGCGAGCACGTCACCGCGCCCGTCGAGTGGATGCGGCGGATGAACGTCGTGCCGTCGTACTACCTGAAGTACTACTACGGGCACGACGAGCAGGTCGCGAAGCAGCGCACCGAGCGGCCGCGCGCGGACGTCGTGAGCGACGTCGAGGAGGAACTGCTCAAGGTGTACCTCGACCCGGAGGTGGTGACCAAACCGGAGCAGCTGGAAAAGCGGGGCGGTGCCTACTATTCCGAGGCCGCGGTGCAGCTCGTGCACGCGCTCACCTCAGGCGGCCCCGCCGAAGAGCACGTCGTCAACGTCCGTAACGAAGGCACATTCGACTTCCTGCCGGACGACGCCGTCATCGAGGTTCCGTCCCTTGTGGACGGAAACGGGCCGCGCCCGATCGCGCAGCCGCCCGTGGAGCAGCGGTTCGCCGGGCTCATCGCCGGGGTGACCGCGTACGAGCACCTCGCGCTGGAGGCGGCGATCAAGGGCGGCCGGGACCGGGTGGCCGACGCGTTGCTCGCGCATCCGCTGGTCGGCCAGTACACCAAGGCGGATCAGCTCGCCGACTCGCTGGTGCAGATCAACCGTGAGTTCCTGCCGTGGGCGGGGGCATGACGGCCGGCTCACAGGACGTCGTCGTCGCGATCGACGGCGGCAACAGCAAGACCGACGTCCTGATCGTCTCGCGGGACGGGCGGGTGCTCGGGCAGTCGCGAGGACCGGGTGCTTCCCCGCAGAACATCGGGGTCGACGGCAGCGTCCAAGCGCTGGAGAAGCTGGTCCTGGAAGCCCTTCGCGGGGCAGGGCTTCCCGACGAACGTCCTTTCGCGACACATACGTCGGCCTATCTCGCGGGGCTGGATTTCCCGCGGGAGGAAGAGATCCTGCACGCCGCGCTGGCGGCACGCGGCTGGAGCGACACGCTGATCGTCGGCAACGACACGCTCGCGCTGCTGCGTGCGGGCAGTTCCGACGGGACGGGCGTGGCGGTGGTGTGCGGCGCCGGGATCAACGGTGCCGGTGTCAGCGCCGACGGCCGTGAACACCGGTTTCCCGCGCTGGGCAAGATCTCCGGCGACTGGGGCGGCGGCTACCGGCTCGGCGAGGAGGCGCTGTGGTGGGCCGTCCGCGCCGAGGACGGCCGCGGTCCGGGGACGGCTCTGCAGGCCGCCGTCACCGCGCACTTCAAGGCGTCTTCGGTGCTGGATGTGGTGCAGCGCCTGCACTTCCAGGATCTGCACTCCGATTCGATCCACGGCCTGTGCCCGCTGCTGTTCGCCGTCGCGGCGGACGGCGACGAGGTGGCGCAGGACGTGGTCGACCGGTTCGTCGAAGAGGTCGCTCTGCTGGTCTCGGTCATCCTGCGGCGGCTCGAACTCACCGAGGAGGCACCCGAAGTCATTCTCGGCGGGGGAGTGCTGACCGGGGTCGGCGCGCAGGTGATCGCGGAGATCGAACGGCGGTGCCTGAAAGTGGCGCCGCGGGCGTCGATCCAGGTGGTCGATGTGGCTCCTGTGGTCGGTGCGGCGCTGTTCGCGCTGGACACGATCGGCGCTTCCGCCTCCGCGAAGGCCTCTCTGAAGGCCGCGACCAAACGGGTCTAGATCGCGCGTGAAGGCCTCCTTCCCTCGGCTCAGCCGAGGGAAGGAGGCCTTCACGCGCTCAGGAAGCGGCGGGGACGAGCGGCTCGTCCGTCTCCAGCAGCGTCTTGAGGTCCGACAGGATCCAGGCCCAGCCACCGCCGGCGTTCTCGCCCGGTCCGGCGTTGATGTCCTCCTGGGAACCGTTGACCAGGGCGGCCGTCGTCGGCGCGTCGGTGACGTCGTGGGTGACGGTCAGCCGGGTGCCCGCGGTCTTCGTCTCTTCGATCTCGTAGGTGAGCTTGGTGTACGGCTCCTTGTCGAAGGACGGGTCCATCAGGAGCTTCCAGGTGATGACCAGCTTGCGTGGCGGATCCACCTCCAGGACCTCGCCGTCGACCAAGTCGTTGGTGAAACCCGCTTCGACGTACTCGGGCGTCGGGTGGGTGGCGTGCTTGCCGCCCGGCCGCAGGTCGAAGTCGACGAGGCCGGTGTAGCCGTACTTCCGCGACCACTCGGGCTTCGTGATCGCGTCCCAGATCTTCTCCGGGGTGGCCTTGATGTACACGCGGTAAACCTGGGTGTCGGTCATGAGGGCTCCTCGGTCTCGAGTTCGGCTTTGAGGTCGAGCAACGCGGTCACGTTGCGCTCCGTGAACTTGTCGATCCACCTGTCGTGGATCTGCCGGATCGGTACCGGGTTGAGGAAGTGCTTCTTCTCCCGGCCCTCCTTGCGCGTGACGACAAGTCCGGCTTCTTCCAGCAGTTTCAAGTGCTTCATCACGCCGAACCGGCTCATGTCCACTTCGGACTCGAGTTCGGTCAGCGTGCGGCCGTCACGCGCGAACAGCTGGTCGAGCAGGAACCGGCGAGTCGGATCCGCCAGGGCCTTGAAAACCAGGTCGTCGTCGGGCACGTCGGAAGAATAGGTGACTAAAAGGTCACGTGTCAAGCCGGACCTACAACAAGGCGCCCAGCGGCAGGATCAGCGCGATCGCGACCACCGAGATCACCGTCTCCATGATCGACCAGCTCTTCAGCGTCTGCCCGACCGAAAGCCCGAAGTACTCCTTGACCAGCCAGAACCCGGCGTCGTTGACGTGGGAGAAGAACAGTGAACCGGCGCCGATCGCCAGCACCAGCAGCGCGCTGTGCGACGGATCCATGGTCGCCGCGAGCGGCGCCACGATGCCCGCGGCGGACACGGTGGCGACCGTCGCCGAACCGGTGGCGAGCCGGATCGCGACCGCGACCAGCCAGCCGAGCAGCAGCGGCGACAGGTTCGCGCCGGTGGCCAGGCTGGTGATGACGTTGCCGACCCCGGCGTCGACGAGGGTCTGCTTGAACCCGCCGCCCGCGCCGACGATGAGCAGGATGCCGGCGATCGGCGGCAGCGAATCGGCCACTGTGGACGAAAGCTTGTCCCGCGTGAAGCCCGCGGATTTGCCCAGGGTGAGCATGCCGAGCAGTACCGCGGCGAGCAGGGCCACCAGCGGGTCGCCGATGAAGTCGAGCACGCGGCGGAGGTGGTTCTCCTTCGCCAGCAGGATGTCCGCGAGCGCCTTGCCCATCATCAGCACGACCGGCAGCAGCACCGTCGACAGCGTCGCGAGGAAGCCGGGACGTCGTCCGTCCGAAGAGGACGATTCCGGGACGAGCCGCTCCGGCGCGACGGCGTCCGGGACCATCTTGGCGGCCAGCCTGCCGAACAGCGGACCGGCGATGATCACCGTCGGGATCGCGACGAGCAGGCCGAAGGCCAGGGTGAGGCCGACGTTCGCGTTCAGCGCGCCCGCGGCGGCGAGTGGGCCGGGGTGCGGCGGGACGAGACCGTGCAGCACCGAAAGCCCGGCGAGCGCGGGGATTCCCAGCATCAGCAACGGTTTCCCGGTGCGCTTGGCGACCAGCAGGATCACCGGGATCAGCATGACCAGGCCGATCTCGAAGAACATCGGCAGGCCGATCAGCGCGGCGACCAGCGCCATCGCCCACGGCAGGGCGCGGTCGCCCGAGCGGCGCAGGATGGTGTCGACGATCTGGTCGGCGCCGCCGGAGTCGGCGAGCAGTTTGCCGAGCATCGCGCCGAGCGCGATCAGCACGCCGACCGACGCGACGGTGGAGCCGACACCGGAACTGAAGCTCTTGATCAGCTTGTCGACCGGCATTCCGCCGACGAGCCCGAGCACGCCGGAGCCGAGGATGAGGGCGAGGAACGGATGCTGCTTCGCCTTGGTGATCAGGACGACGATCACGGCGATGGCGAGCACCGTCGCGCCGATGAGGCGGGTGTCGTGTCCGGTCCAGGCGGCGGCGAGGGTGGTGGTCATCAGCGGTCCTTGAAAGCGGAAAGGGCGGTTTCGACGATCTCTTCCGGCTTCTTCGCGATGTCGGCGACGAGGCCGTGCTCGTCCGGACGCAGCGGTTCGAGGTCGGCGAGCTGGGAGTCCAAAAGGGACACCGGCATGAAGTGGCCGGAGCGGGTCTTCATCCGATCGGCGAGCAGGTCGCGGTCGCCGTGGAGGTGCAGGAACCAGACTTTCCCGCCGCTGCGCAGGATGTCGCGGTAGCGATACTTGAGCGCGGAAGACGTGACGACGCCGCCGGAGCACTGATGGTCGGAGATCCAGGTGGCGATGGCTTCGAGCCAGGGTTGCCGGTCCTCGTCGTTCAGCGGGTGGCCGGAGCTCATCTTGTCGATGTTCGCCTTCGGATGGAACGTGTCCGCTTCGGCGTAGTCGACGCCGAGGCGTTCGGCGAGTGCCGTGCCCACGGTCGTCTTGCCCGAGCCGGAAACGCCCATCACCACGATGACGGTCATCCGTACCTCCCACGTCGTTGTAGCCGGGACGAGTACAGCTCAAAAGTACTACTTAAGCAACATCAAGTACTACTTAATCGAGTCAGAACGTTAGAGTCGCCTGGTGGGCAACGACAGGCATGCCGAAGTGCTCGACGCGCTCGGCTCCGCGATCGCGAACGGGGAGCTCCCGCCGGGCTCCGTACTGCGCTCGGAGGAGCTCCAAGAGCGGTTCGGCGCCTCTCGCACGGTGGCGCGCGAGGTGGTGCGAGTCCTCGAAACGATGTGCCTGACCAGCAGCAAGCGCCGGGTCGGGGTGATCGTGCGCGAGCCGAGCGAGTGGAACCATTACGACCCGAGACTGCTCCGCTGGCAACTCGACGGCTCCGAGCGGAAGACCGCGCTGCGCACCCTCACCGAACTGCGTTCCGGCGTGGAACCGTGTGCCGCCCGGTACGCCGCGCTACGGGCGACGCCGGAGGAGGGCGGCCGACTCCGGGCCTTGGCGAAGCGGCTTGAGGAGACGGCGCACCGGCGTGACCTCGACACTTTTCTGGGGCACGACGTCGCTTTCCACGATCTGCTGCTGTCCTCGTCGCGGAATCCGATGTTCGCCCAGCTTTCGGCGGTCGTCGCCGAGGTGCTCGCCGGGCGGACCGGGCACGGCCTGATGCCCGAGGAGCCGCAGCCCGAGGCCGTCGCCCTGCACGTCGAGGTCGCGGTGGCCGTCGACGCCGGTGACCCTGACCGGGCCGAACGCGCGATGCGGGACATCGTCATCCAGGCGCGTGACGAGATGGCCGTCCTTCTGGACGGATGATCTTCGAGTAATCTCTGCAGGTCTTCCAGGGATACTGCATGCAGGGGGCGATGGTGAGCGCGGCGCGCGCGATCGGCTTGGTGTTGGGGGTGGCCGCGGACGGGGCGATCGGGGACCCCCGGTCGCGGCGTCCGGTGACGGCGTTCGCCAGGGCGGCTTCGGCGGTGGACGCGAAGGTCCGGTCGAAGCATCCGGTGACCGGGGTCCTGTGGACCGGCGGCCTCGCGGGCTCCGCCGTGCTGGCGGGCGTACTCGCCGAGCGGGCGGGACGGCGCAGCCCCGTCCTGCAGGCGACCACGACCGCGGTGACGACCTGGGCCGTCCTCGGCGCCGCCGGGCTGGCCGCGCACGGCACCTCACTGGCCCGGGATCTCGAAGAAGGCGAACTCGAGACCGCTCGCGGCACACTGTCCACACTGGACCCGCGAGTCGCCGACGATCTCGGCGTCATCGGCCTCTCGCGCGCTTCGGTGGAAACCCTCGCCGAGAACACCGCGGACGTCGTCGTCGCGCCGCTGGTGTGGGGAGCGCTGGCCGGCGTTCCCGGTCTGCTCGGCTCGCGCGCGATCAGCCTGCTGCGCGGCATCGGCCGCGGACGCCCCGAGCGGTACCGGTGGCTCGTCGCCCGGCTGGATGAAATCGTCCATCTCGTGCCCACGCGGGTCGCGGCCGGCCTGACCGTGCTCGCGGCCCCGGTCGTCGGCGGCTCGGCGGGCGGCGCGTGGCGGGCGTGGCGGCGGGACACCGCCGCGCACCCGAGCCCGAACGCCGGCCGCGTCGAGGCCGCTTTCGCCGGGGCGCTGGAGATCCGCGTCGGCGGGCGGACGGTGTATCCGCACGGGGTCGAGGAACTGCCGGTGCTCGGCATCGGGCGCAACCCGGACGCCGGGCATGTGACGCGGGCCGTGGAGCTTTCGCGGGTGGTCGGGTGGCTGGGCGCTCTCAGCGCGGTGGTGCTGGCGGGTCTCGTCGGGCTGCGGCGCCGTCGCTGACCTGCGCTTTCCCGGCGGCGGGGGAGCAAGGGACCTTTGCTACCACTTGGGTCGGGGGTGTGTGGATATAGGGACGTTGAGTGTCCCTGTTTCCACACACCTCTTACTCCGCGTGGTGACTGTGTGGATTTTGTTGCGTTGGGTGACCCGAAATCCACACGGTCCTCGAGCAGGGGGAGCAGGGGACCTTTGCTACCACCAGGCCCCTGACCTGCGGAAAGAGAGCAAGGGACCTTTGCTACCGCGGAGGGTTGTGTGGATTTTGGGACGTTAGATGTCCCGAAATCCACACAGTGACCGCGGGCGGTCCTGGCTGCGCGACGGGCGGGGAGCAAGGGACCTTTGCTGCCACTTGGGTCGGGGGTGTGTGGATATAGGGACGTTGAGTGTCCCTATATCCACACACCCCTTACTTCGCGTGGTGACTGTGTGGATTTTGTTGCGTTGGGTGACCCGAAATCCACACAGTCCTCGAGCAGGGGGAGCAAGGGACCTTTGCTACCACCAGGCCACTGACCTGCAGAAAGAGAGCAAGGGACCTTTGCTACCGCTCCCGCTGAGCCAACCGCGCCCGCGCCCCTGCGTCCATCGGCCCATCGCGTCGCGCGAGCTCGGCGTCGATCCGTGACCGGTCGGCCGGCTGCTTGTTCCCGCCGAACTTGAACTTCGCCCGCACCCCGGTCACGGTCAGCTCGACCCCGCGGATGCCGGGAAGCAGCCGCTTGTCCGGCGCCTCGGTCGCGCTCACCGCCGCCCTGCCCGAACCGGGCTCGAAACGCGCGAGCTGCCGGTCCAGGAGCGCGGCCTTCTCCGCGGCGTCGTCGATCAGCCGGACGTCGCATTCGAGCTGGACCGACGAGTAGTACGACGTCGGCACACCGTGCGGCGGGTCGGCCGGGGTGTTCCAGTCGGAGCGGATGTAGGTGTGTTCGTCGATCACCGCGAGCAGCGCGCGCGGGTGTTCCTCCAGCAGCGGCCAGACCGGATTGGGGCGCGCGAGGTGCAGCAGGACCGTTCGGTCACCGTCATAGGCGAAGTGCACCGGGTTGACGATCGGCAGGTCACGGCCCACGCCGCCGGCGATCAGCTGGCCGAAATCGTGCGTCGAGAGCCAGGCCCGCCATTCGGCGTCGTCGTGGGCGGCGTCCCACGGGTGAATCAGCATGCTCGAAGCCGAACACGCGAAATGGACCTGCGAAAGGTCCATTTTCGGGTCGAATCAGGTGGCCACTTCGGAGCGTTCGTCTTCGGCCAGCATCTCCGCGACGCTTTTGCGCCGCTGCGGCCGCTCGGTGGTCAGCGCGCCGCCCGGCTTCAGCTCGCGGACGGTGAAGTACAGCCACCCCATCACCGCCATCGCGCCGAACGCGATCCACTGCAGGGCGTAGGAGAAGAACGGTCCCGCGTCGGTCTGCGGCAGTGGCAGCGCGCCTAGGACGCCGGGCTGGTTCACGTCGAGTTGGAAATAACCCGGACGGATGTCCAGCTTCGCGGCCCGCGCGACGACCTGCGAATCGACGACGTAGCTCTGCAGCTTCCCGCCGGTCGACTCGTCGGCGAAGGCGTCGCGGTTCTTCCCGTCCTTCTCGTCGTGACGTGCGCGCGTGACGATGTCGACCGTTCCGGCCGGGGGCGGGGCGAAGGGGAGCGCGCGCGATTTGTCGTCGAGCCGGACGTACCCGCGGTCCACCAGCACGATCGTGCCCTCGACGGTCCGGAACGGAGTTAGGACCTCGAAGGCCGCTTCGCCCTGTACGGAGCGCAGACGGGCCACGACCTCGCCCTCGGGCAGGTACGTGCCCTTCAACGCGACCAGGTGCCATTCGGTGCGCTGATCAGGCACGGCGCCGTTGGGGAGCAGCTCCTCCAGCGAGCGCGGCTGCCCGGAGAACGACTCCCGCAGCGCCGCGTTCTGGTGCTCGCGTTCGGTGTTGCGGGAGAACTGCCATGGCGCCAGCAGGGTGAAGCAAGTGATGGCGAAGGTGAACACCACCAACGTCAATGCCAGCCACCCGGGCTTCAGCAGGAACTTCAACCGCACCCCACCACGGTAAGCGGTCGGCCTCAGGCGTGTGCGCGCACCCAGTCGAGCAGGCCCGGAACGGCCCGCTCGATCATGCCGAGGACGTCCTCGAAACCGTCGTCCTCGCCGTAGTACGGGTCCGGGACCTCGGCGCCCTCGGGCGCGGACGGATCGAACTCGCGCAGAAGGCGGACCTTCGCCGGGTCCGACACCTTGCGCCGGAGGAACGACAGATGTCCTTCGTCCGCCGCGAGCAGCAGGTCGGCGGCCAGATGTCCGCGGTCGACCTCGGCCGCGACATGGCCGGTCGGGTAGCCGTGTTCGGCGAGCTTCGCGCGGGCCCGCTTGTCCGCGGCCTCGCCCACGTGCCAGCCGCCGGTGCCCGCGCTGGACACCTGCACGAGGTGATCGAGACCCGCCTCCTCGGCCTTCGCGCGGAAGACGAGCTCGGCCATCGGGGAACGGCAGATGTTGCCGGAACAGACGAAGACGATGTGCAGCACCTGATCAGTGTGAAGGCCGACGGAGATCGACCGCTCACCGGCTCCGAACGGCTACCGGGCGCGCGAAGCTGGAAAGCCGGGACGAAGCGGGAGTAGACCTCCTGGAGAGAAACACGCAGGAAGGTCGCGTATGAGCGCACCAACACCCAGCGTCGAGTCGCCGGCAACCGGGCTCCGCTGGTACCGCATCACCGTCAAGCTTCCGCACCCCTACGAGGTCGGGCGGATCCTGTCGGAGCACCACTTCGTCCAGGCGAGATCGCCGAAAGAGGCGATGACCAGGATGCCGTTGCACCTCCGGTCGAGCGCGTCCGTCGCGCCGTACCAGGTCGTCCGGCCCGACGTCGCCGATCAGGCGACGAAGGCCTATCGCGCGGTGCTGTGGACGGGGCGCGTGATGCGCGCGGCCGGCCGCTGGGCGATCAACAAGGACGCGAAGGCCCTGGACTGAGCCGGGGTGGTAGCAAAGGTCCCTTGCTCTCTTTCCGCAGGTCAGCGACGTCCCTGGCCCAAGTGGTAGCAAAGGTCCCTTGCTCCCCATCCGCAGGTCAGGAGCGTGAACACGCCGACCGCACGGCCTCCGAAAGCGCCCCCGAGTGCAGCCGGTCCAGCCCACGCCGCGCGTCGGCAAGCCGCACCGTGACCGCGAGCCGCGCATCGCACGACCGCCGCGCCCGCGCGTCCCGGGTCTCCGCGAGTTCGGTGAGCAGCCCCGCGTTGAGCCGGTCGATCACCGGCCGCACCTCGGTCCCCAGATCGGGTCGCCCGGGCGGCCGCGTGCCGGGGTGCTCGGTCCACCGCGCGTACAGGCCGCGCTGCACGACCTTGTTCGCCTCGATCTGGTCGCGGAAGAACCGCACCACGCTGTCGGCGTCGAGACCGAGGCCGGGCGCCTTCGCGGCCATCGAGTCGAGGATCTGCCGTTCGCGCACCGGGTCGTCGATCGGCGACGGCGTGCCGAACTTCGCGGCCGCGACCTTGTCGGCGATCTGGACGCGCTGAGCGGCCAGGTCGGTCAGTTCCCAAAGGCCTGGAGACGCCGATGCCGGCGCGGGTGACACCACGAGAAGCAGCGAAACAGCACAGAGCACCCGAAGTCGCATGCCCGGAAACGCTACATGCGAAAATCCCCGGGTGCCCGCGCTAGCCGAAGTCATCGCCGCCCTGGAGCAGGCGTATCCGCCCGAACTCGCCGAATCGTGGGACGCCGTCGGACTCGTCTGCGGCGACCCGGCCGAGCACGTGGACAAGGTCCTGTTCTGCGTCGACCCGGTCGACGAGACCGTCGACGAGGCGATCGCCGGGGGCGCGCAGCTGATCGTCGCGCACCATCCGCTGCTGCTGCGCGGAGTCCACGGCGTGCCGGCGGACAGCACGAAGGGGCGCCTCGTGCACCGCCTGATCCGGGCCGGTGTCGCCCTCTACTGCGCGCACACCAACGCCGATTCCGCGTCCCCCGGCGTCTCCGACGCGCTGGCCGACGCCATCGGCCTGACCGTCCTCGGGCCGCTCGATCCCCGCGAAGACGGCGTCACCGGCATCGGCCGCATCGGTGAATTGCCCGCGCCCGAACCGTTCTCCGCCTTCGTCGAACGCGTCGCGAACGCCTTGCCCCGCACGGAGCCCGGCGTCTACGGCGCGGGCGACCCGGATCGCCCGATCCGCCGCGTGGCCGTTTCCGGTGGCTCCGGCGACAGCTATCTCAAGCGGGCCACCGCCGCCGGGGTCGACGCGTACGTCACCGCCGATCTCCGGCATCATCCCGCCGGCGAGCACCTCGCCGACATCGCCGAAGTCCCCGCCCTGGTCGGCGTCACCCACTGGGCGAGCGAGTGGCCGTGGTGCGAGCAAGCCTCGGGCGTCGTCCGTGCCGCGTTTGCGGGTAACGTCGACGTTCACGTCTCCACGCGGTGCACCGACCCGTGGACGCTACGGGCCACCCGAACCGAGCACTAAGAACTCCAAGGAGCACCGTGAAGGCCGACCCCGCCGTCCAGCGCCAGCTGCTCGAACTCGCGAAGGTGGACGCGGAACTCTCGCGTACCGCCCACCGTCGCCGCACCCTGCCGGAGATCGCCGAGATCGACGCGGGCGAGAAGACGGTGCGCGAACGACGTGACGCGCTGGTCTCGGTCCAGACGGCGGCGTCCGACCTCGACCGCGAGATCGCCCGTCAGGAGAAGGAGATCGAGTCGGTGCGCGCTCGCGGAGACCGCGACCGCAAACTCCTCGAATCCGGTTCCGTCGCGGCGAAGCAGATGACCGACATCGAGCACGAGCTGAACAGCCTCAGCCGGCGTCAGTCCGCGCTCGAGGACGACCTGCTCGAACTGATGGAACGCCGCGAGGCGCTCGAACTCGACGCCCAGCGCACCAGCGCCGAGGTCGCGAAGGCCGAGGGCGAGGTCGCCGAAGCCATCGGGCGCCGCGACGAGCACTTCACCGACCTCGACACCACCAAGGCACGCCGCGACGAAGACCGCGCCAAGCTCCTGCCGCGCTTCCCGGAAGACCTGCTGAAGCTCTACGAGCGGGTCCGCGCGCACAAGGGCATCGGCGCGGCGTTGCTGCGGGCCCGCCGCTGCGGCGCCTGCCAGCTCGACATCGACCGCCGCGAGATCGCCGAGATCAAGGCGGCCCCGGAGGACAACGTCATCCAGTGCGAGAACTGCGGCGCCATCCTGGTGCGCACCCTGGAGTCCGGCCTGTGACCGACCACGTGCTCGTCGAGGCCGACGGAGGTTCGCGGGGCAACCCGGGGCCCGCCGGGTACGGCGCGGTCGTCAAGGACGCGGCCACCGGCGAGGTGCTCGCCGAGCGCAAGGCCTACGTCGGCATCGCGACCAACAACGTCGCCGAGTACGGCGGCCTGATCGCCGGGCTCGCCGCGGCCGCCGAGCTCGGAGCGTCCACAGTGGACGTCCGGATGGACTCGAAGCTCGTGGTGGAGCAGATGTCCGGGCGCTGGAAGGTCAAGCACCCGTCGATGCAGCCGCTGAACGCCGAAGCCAAGGAGCTGGCGGCGCGGTTCTCGCGCGTGCGCTACGAGTGGATCCCGCGTGCGGAGAACTCCCACGCGGACGGCCTCGCGAACGAGGCGATGGACGCGGGGAAGCAGGCGGAAGCGCCGAAGAAGACCGTGAAGCAGGACAGGGTCAGCCCCGTCGGCTGGACCGGCGCGACCGGGACCCCGACCAAACTGCTCCTCGTGCGGCACGGCCAGACGGCGATGTCGGTCGAGAAGCGGTACTCCGGCCGCGGCGACGTACCCCTCACCGAGCACGGCAAGCAGCAGGCGGCCGCCGCCGCGAAACGCCTCGGCGCGATGGAGGGCCTGGTCGTCGACGGCGAGGCGGCGCCGATCATCGCCTCACCGCTGATCCGCACCCAGCAGACCGCGCAGGCGATCGCGGACGCGCTCGGCGGCCGGGTCGAGACCCACCCCGGGCTGATCGAGACCGACTTCGGCGAGTGGGAGGGCCTCACCTTCAAAGAGGCCATGGACCGCGACCCCGAATTCCAGACCAGCTGGCTTTCCGACACTTCGATCGCGGCGCCGGGCGGGGAGAGCTTCGACGGCGTGCACCGGCGGGTCCGTAAGGCCCGCGACGAGCTGATCGCGAAGTACGGCGGCCGGACGCTGGTGCTGGTCAGCCATGTCACGCCGATCAAGGCGCTGCTGCGGATGGGCCTGGACGCCGGGCCGTCGCTGCTGTTCCGCCTGCACCTGGACCTGGCCTCGCTGTCGATCGTCGAGTTCTACCCGGACGGCAACGCCTCGGTCCGGTTGGTGAACGACATTTCGCACCTCTCCTAGCCAGGAGATTGTGGCGCGGATCACGCCTGGATATGACGTGTCGCGGGCGGCCGATGGGGTATTGGCTACAGTTTCGGCGACGGCACGTGAGCGAAAAGGCAAAGACGGGGACATGACGGCGAGCGCACTCAGCGAAGCTTCCGAACAAGGCGTGCCCGATCCGGCGGAGACGCCGGCCCGTCGTGGCCTGGCCGCCCGTGTCGCACCGTACCTGGCGGTCCTCGCCGGAGTGGCGGCGCTGGCCTGGCACGCCACCCTCTACGGCCACTGGATCGTCGACGACGCGGCCATCACCTTCTCCTACGCGCGCAGCTTCACCGACGGCCTCGGCCCGGTGCTGCAGCCGGGGCAGCCCTCGGTCGAGGGCTGGTCGAACTCGACGTGGCTGGTGATGCTGGCGCTCGGCAAGCTCGTCGGCGTCTTCGACAGCGGCATGCTGTTCGGCCTACCCGACTACGTGCTGTTCCCGAAGCTGCTGGGGCTCCTGTTCACCGCCGGAACGCTGGCCGCCTGCCACATCGCGGCGAAGCAGATCTTCGCGCGCTTCGCCTGGCTGGCGACGTTGGTCGTCGGGCTGACGCTGGCCGCGATCCCGTCGTTCGTCATCTGGACGATCTCCGGGCTGGAGAACTCGCTGTTCGGGATGGCCGTCGCGTGGCTCGCCGTGCTGCTGTTCGTGGCCGTGCGCAAGGACACCCTGCTCACCGCGAAGGTCGCCGTCTGGTCCGGGGTGCTGGTCGCGTTCGCCGCGCTGACCCGCCCCGAAGGCCTGATCTACGGCGGCGCGTACCCGCTCGTCGTCCTGTTCCAGCTGCGGAAGCCGCTGCTGGGGCAGAGCATCAAGTTCGTCGTGGTGTCGGTGGTCGCGTTCGCGATCCCGTTCGGGGCGTACCTCGCCTGGCGGATCGCGGAATTCGGCAGGCTGCTGGCGAACCCGTCCATCGCCAAGGGGCAGGGGCTGCCCGGGCTTTCGGCGCTGAAGCAGCCGTTCGAGCTGGTCGGCTACGCCGGTGTCGCCGGCACGATCCTGCTTGCCCTGACCATCGGGTACGCGCTGGTCCGCGCGGAATGGCGGCGCGCGCTGATCGCGCTGCTGGTGCCGCTGGCGCTGGGCATCATCGCCTACGGCGTGATGGTCCCGGACTGGATGGGCCAGCACCGTTTCGCGACGCCGATCTGGATCCTCTCGGTGCTGGCGGGAACGCTGGCCGCCGGTGAACTCCTGCGCCGTTCGCGGGCGGCGCTGCGGACCGTCGTGGTGCTCGTGCTGGTCGCGGCCGCGATCCCGTCCGGGATGGGTTTCGCGTCGGCGTCGAAGAAGTTCCAAGAAGTCCCGACGGTGCCCGCGTGCCTCATCGCCGACCGCTTCGGCCGCGGCTTCAACACCATGGCCGACATCCTGGGCCTCCAGCAGGCGTCGCTGCTGCTGCCGGACCTCGGCGGCTCGTCGATGACCAGCCGCCTGCACCTGGTCGACATGGCCGGGCTGGTCGAGGCGGACGTCGCGGACTTCCTCAAGAAGGGCGACCTGCCGGGGCTGCGCGACTACGTGTTCGACAAGGTCAAGCCGACCTTCATCCACTCGTGGGGCCCGTGGGCCGCGGGCAACGGCATCACCGTCGACCCGCGGATCGACCGCGACTACGAGCCGATCTTCGTGTACCCGGGCAGCGGGCCGCGCAACGGCGACTTCGTGCGCAAGGACGCCGTCTCCAGCCCCGAGAAGCTGAAGGCCGTCCGGGACTACGCCGCGAAGACCATGCCGGACGTGGAGAAGGCGCGCTTCGGCGGGCCGCTCAAGGACTGCGGCCCGACCATGCACCCGGGCCAGACCGTCTACCTCCCGTAAACGCCCGCATTTCGTCCTCTGAATGCGGCCCACCGCATTCAGAGGACTAAACGCGGTCGAGGGCGGCTTCCTTCTCCCGGATCACGGGCAGCACGTGTTTCCCGAAGTGCTCGACGTCCTCCAGGTAGTGCAGGAAGCCGAGCAACAGCAGGTTCGCCCCGCGCTTCTTGTACTCGATCGCCCGGTCCGCGATCTGCTCCGGCGTGCCGATGAGCCCGGTGCGGAAGCCGTCGTTGTACTGCACCAGATCCTTGAACTCCGAGTCGGCCCACATCCCCTTCTTGTCCGATGTGGAGCTTCCCGCCTGCTTGACCGCGCCGCGGAAACCTTCGACCGCCTCGGTGTTCGCCTTCTCGACGATCTCGCGCAGCACGGCCTTCGCCTCGCTCTCGGTCTCCCGCGCGATCACGAAACCGTTGAGCCCGAAGCGAACGGCGTGGTCGTTCTGGGCCGCGTAGCCGCGGACTTCTTCGACCTGCTCGCTGAACCCGTCGAAGTCCTTGCCGTTGCTGAAGTACCAGTCGGAGACCCGGCCCGCGAGCTTCCTCGCGGCGGTGGAGTTGCCGCCCTGGAAGATCTCCGGATGCGGCCGCCCGACCGGTTTGGGTTTGATGTCGAAATCGTGGATCCGAAAGAAATCGCCGGCGAATTCGGCGTGGTCGCTCGTCCAGAGTTCCTTCAGCACGCGAATGAATTCTTCCGAACGACGGTACCGTTCGTCGTGTTCCAGCCACGGTTCGCCGAGGTTCGTGAATTCGTCCTTGAACCAGCCGCTGACCACGTTGACCGCCGCGCGCCCGCCGGAGATCACGTCCGCGCTGGCGATGAACTTCGCGAGCACCCCGGGATGCCACAGCCCTGGATGGACGGCGGCGATCACCTTCAGCCGCTGCGTCGCGAGCAGCAGCGCGAGGCTGAACCCGGTCGATTCGTGCTGGTAGGCGGCACCGTAGCTGGCCGTGTAGCGGACCTGGCTCAGCGCGTACTCGAAGCCGCTGTTCTCCGCGAGGACGGCGAGATCCCGGTTGTACTCGTATCCCCAGTCGGTGCGCTGCTCGATGTCGCTGGTGACCAGACCGCCGCTCACATTGGGGACCCAATAGGCGAATTTAAGTGGTTCGGATTCGATTCCCGGCATGCCGCGGAGTGAACCCGCCGCCCCCGGAAACCGTCAATCGGTGTCCACGCGCTGAGACCGCCCGAGCGCGGAACCCAATTCGGTGCGTCCGGTGATGCCCAGTTTGCGGTAGGCCCCGGACAAATGCAGTTCGACGGTGCGGCGGGTCAGGTGCAGTGCTTCGGCGATCTCCCGGTTGGTGAGACCCTGTGACGCCATCAGCGCGACGCGGTATTCCTGTTTGGTGAGACCGTGTTCGTTGTCCTTCGCCGTCGCGAGACTCGTCCGCGCGTCCCGCAACGCCTCCGCGGCCCGCCTCGCGAGCGGTCGCGCCCCGCAATGCTTGCTCGACTGCGCGGCCATCCGCAGCGTGCCGACCGCCTTTTCGGCCTGCCCGTGCCGGGCCTGCAGCACGCCGAGTTCGGTCAGCGCCTCGGCCAGCGCGAGTTTCGCGGTCGACCCGCCGAGCACGTCGACGGCCCTGGTGAGCAGGCGTTCGCCCTCTTCGTCCTCGCGGACGAGACCGGCCGTGGTCAGCGCGCCGCCGAGGATCCTGGGCGCTCCCCAGCGTTCCGCGGCCTCGAGATCCTCCTCCGCGAGCCGGGCCGCCGCGTCGGTACGGCCGAGCGCCAGCGCGGTGCGGGCGGCGTGCGCCCGCCAAGGCGCGAAGCCGGGGAAACGCATGCCGTGGTGTTCGAGACGGCGGCCGCAGCCGCGCAGATCTTCGTACCCGAGCTCCGGTTCACCGGTGGCCGCACGCAGTCTGCCTCGGGCGTAGAGCAGGTAGTTGTGCGTGAAAAGTGCTTGTGTGGCCCCGAAATCGACGCGATCCAGCAGCGCTTTGGCGACGTCGTGGCGGCCGAGGTCGACCGAGACCTCGATCAGCCTCGCCGCGCACAGCACCGCGATCGGGCAGCGGCTGGTGACCCCGCGTTCGTCGAACTGCCGCACCAGCGATTCGAAGTGGACACTCGCCCGCACCAGGTCTCCGCCCGCCTGCAGGGCGATCCCGCGGGCGAGGGTGGCGAGGGCGCCCTTCGGCACGTGGAAGTCCCACGGCAGGCGTTCGGTGTCGAGCACTTGGCAGAGCTTGTCGGTGAGCGCGGGTTCGTCGGCGAGGGCGGCCGTCGCGAGCGTGAAGAAGTACGGCTGCTCGAACAGTTCGGGCTGCTCGCCGGACAACGCCTCCCCGAAATGCCGGACGGCGTTCGCCGAGGACTCTCCGCCGCGCACCGTGTCGAGCGCGAGGAGACCGGATCGGCTCTGCCGCGAGGCGGGATCGTTCAGCGGCGCCCATTGCCGTTCGAAGTCGCGGAAGTCCGGCGGTGGCCCGAGTCTGCTGCCTGCTTCGGCGAGATAGGTCATGCACAGCAGCGGCCAGACGGCGTCGGGCCCGCCCGCGTCGAGCCGCGCGGCGAACTGGCCGGCGGAGTTGATCGCCAGCCGCGCGTCCGGGCCGCAGCACAGGGAAAGGATCATGGCCGTCGCGACGAAGGCCGCGGTTTCCCGGTCGTCGATGTGGTCGATGGCCTCGCGCACCCTGGCGGGGGCCGAATCCTGGTCGCAGTGGAATTCCGCGTGCGCGAGCTGAAGCAGGATCGCCATCCGCTTGCGTTCGCTGAGCCGTTCTTCGAGCGCGCGTGAGAGGAACCGGACGGACAGCTCCGGGTCGCCCTCGACCACGGAATGCCGGGCGGCCAGCCGCAGGACGTCGACCGCCCAAGGGATCCTGATCGCGGTCGCCTCCAGGAGATGGACGCCGACCCGCTCCGGCGCGGCACCCGCGTCGTGCAGGAGCCGCGCCGCCCGCGACTGGGTGACGGCCCTGGTGGTGAGCGGCATGTCGGCGAGCACCGAGTTGCGGACGAACCGGTAGGTCAGCGACGGCCGGTGGCTGTTGGTCAGCAGGTGCACGCGCACCATCGTGTCGATGGCCTCCAGAGCGGTGCTCTCGTCGACCCCGGCGAGTTGTGCCAGCAGGTCGAAACTCGCGTCCTCGCCGAGGATCGCGACGGCTTCGAGCACTTTCGGCGCGGCGGTGTACTCGTGCATGCGGACCCGCAGCACCTCGCCGATCATCGCCGAGCCCGCGGTGTCCAGATCCATCCCCGGGACCAGGCGGCGGCGCAGCGCGCCGAGCAGGAACGGGTTGCCGCCGGTGACCTCGCGGCATTCCTCGGCGAACCGTCCGACGGAGACCTGGAGGAATTCGGCGACGTGCCGGGTCCCGAGCCCGCGCAGCCGGATGGTCGCCGGGGTGCAGCCGGACATCTCCAGCAGGGCGACCTCACCGGTCTGCAGATGCCCGATCAGCGAGGTCAGCACGACCACCACCGGCAACTGCTCGACCCGGTGCCGGATGTAGGCGAGGCAGCGCATCGACCACGGGTCGGCGAGGTGGATGTTGTCGATGCCGAGGAAGACCGGCCCCTGCTCGGCGGCGTGCCGGACGATGCGGAAGAAGGCGTCGAGCGCCTCCGTCTGTTCCCGTTCGGTCCGGGGAGGGTGATCCGGCAGGATTTCGGCCGCGTGCGGCGTGCGCGGCCGCGGCGATCCGGGTTCGGCGGGCGCGTGGGTGAGCCCTTCGACCAGCTGACGGCCGACGCCGCCGCTCAGGTGGGTTTCCAGCCGGGACGCGGTGGCGATCGCGACGGTGAACCCGGCCGCTTCGGCGAGCTCACCGGCCGCGGTGAGCATCGAGGACTTGCCCATCCCGAACTCGCCGACCACCACCGCGCTGACGGCGCGGCCCCGCAGGGCGGCGCGGAGCAGTCCGGTGATCGTGTCGAGTTCGCCATCTCGACCCAGTAACCCGGCGGCGCGGCGCTTCGGTACCGAAGGCCCGCCGAAGGGACTCTCGGGATTTACTTCGGTATGCACCGTAGAGACCTTCGTGTCGGCTTGCGGCAGACTACTCGCATGTAAGCGGTAACGGGAGTGATCGCTGGTCGTCGAGGGGAGCAGGAGCCGGGATGTCCGCATCCGACGAGATCCGCCGGGACGATCGTTGCGACGACATCAAGGCCGCGACGACGCACGCCAGGAAGACCACGACGAGGTTGGCCGTGATCATCGACAGCCGGCCGCGACATCGCGCGGCGACGGGGGACAGGTAGCGCAGATCGGCCTTCGCCAGCGCGTCTTCCACCGACGCGAATTCCGCGACCTGCCGTCCGCATCGCGCGCAGCCCTTCAAATGCTTCTCGAAGGCGTGCGCCTCGGCGCGGTCCAGCACGCCGAGTACGTACGCCGCCACATCGGTGTGTTTCACCTTTCGCTTCCTCATCGGGACCCCAGTTCTCCTAACGACCGTCGCAATGTCTTCATGGCCGCGTACAGCCGTGATTTGACCGTTCCCTCCGGGATCCCCAATATCACCGCCGCCTCCCGGACCGTATGCCCGGTCAGATACGTCTCGTAGATGACGGCCTGATATTTGCCGTCCAGATAACGCAGTGCTTCGGAAATGACGAGTGCGGACAGTGACTGTTCGGTCCGGTCCGCTATTTCGGCGTTTTCGGAACTGTCCAGCTCGACCTCCTGTGGCCGGGCGCGCCGGTTTCGCCAGCCGTCTATCACGATCCGCTTGGCGACCGTGAGCAGCCAGCCGCGCAACATTCCTGGCTCGCGGTTCAACGTGTCCGAATGCTGCCAGGCGCGGATCAGTGTTTCCTGGACCACGTCTTCCGTCCATTGTTGATCATGGCCCGTCAGGTACATCACCTGCCCGAACAACGTATCCCGGAAATCCTTGTACAGCACCGAAATGAACTCGTCCGGAACCTCGCCCGGCCGATGGTCGCCATCGAACCGGCATCCTCTGCCCACTGCTTCCATAAGATTCGCTACCTCCCCGGCGGTGGAGGATTTCACGGGTTCGTACACCGTAGCGCAGACTATCGCCGTGAGCCATGTGCAGTAGTGGGTCGTTTACATTTAGTCGGCCGGTACGTATCGCGGCGATAAACGGTTCTAAATGTGTCGTGTGATGCACATCACACTGGCCTGCTCCGGCTAGATCGAACCGGCCGCTCCGGTTCGCCGTACTCCCAGTGAGGCACTTCGAGGACGGGGACGGGTGAAATGATCTATCGGCTGTTCGGACTGGTGATCGCCTGCTTGGTGATATGGGCGGGAACGCCCACCCATGCCTTCGCGGAAATCGACGCCCATGATCGTGAACTGCTCGTCCAGGTGCGCCAAGGGAGTTTGTGGGAAGGGCCGATCGGTCGTCAGGCGGAACAGCGCGGGAGCGGGCAGCGGGTACGGGAGGTCGGCCGGAAACTCGCCGACGACCACGACCGGCTCGACGCCCAGGTCCGGGCGCTCGCTTCGAAGGTCCGCGTCGAACTCCCCGCCGAACCCACCGCGGAACAGCGTTCCTGGATCGACGAGATCACCGGGGCCGCCGGCGCCGACTTCGACCGCCTCTACGTCAATCGCGCCCGCGCCGCGCAGGGGAGCATCTTCGGTCTCGCCTCCCAGGTGCGGGCCGCCACCCGCGACGACGCGATGCGGTCCTTCGCGCAGACCGCCGTCGACACCGTCATGCGGCATATGACCCTGCTCGAAAGCACCGGCATCGCCGAGACCACCTCGCTGATGGTCGCTCCCGGCGGCGGTGACGAACTCGACGGCGGCGACCTCGCGCTCGGCGTGCTCATGGCGGGGATCGCCGGGGGCGCGACCTTCGGGCTCGTCCGGGTGCTCGGGGCATCGGGCAGGCGCGTATGAACTCCGCGCTCCTGGCGGTCATCCCGGCCCCGTCACCTCATGACAGCGGGGTGCGGGACATCGCCGCCCTGTCGGCCCGGTTCGCCTACGTGACCATGTGCCTGACGCTGGTGTGGGGCGTACTGAGCGCCACCGGCTGGATCAGGCGCGTCACCGGTCACGAAGCGTTGCGCGGAGGTCACGTCGTGCTCGCGGTGTTCAGTCTCGCCACCGGTGTCGTCCATGGACTGTCCTATCTGTTCCTCGACGACGAGTCGTTCGGTGTCCTCGCACTGCTGATCCCGTTCGCCGGTGGTGGGTTCGCGCGGCACGCGGCCGGTGTCGTCGGGCTGGAACTGTTCATCGCCGTCTCGGTCACCGCGGCGGTGCGCCGTGGCGCGGCCGATCCCCGGGGGCAGCGGTTCCATCAGGCCGGCTACTTCGCGGTCGGCCTGCTCGCGATCCACTCCTGGCTGGGCGCGTCCGCGAACGGGAACCTCGCGACGGTCTGGCTCGGCGGGATCACCGTGCTCACCCCGGCCGTCGTGCTCACCGTGCTGCGGGTGCTCCCGCCGCGGGCGCTGGTCCTGCTGGGACTGCTCGAAGGCGACACCGGCCGGGCCGAGCCGGTCCGGATCTCCGTCGACGACAAGAAGTGCCACCGCTACGCCATCTGTCAGGCCGAAGCACCGCAGGTCTTCCAATTGCAGGGCGACGGACAGCTGCGCTACCTCCGGAAACCCGGCGCCAAACAGGTGCCGCTCGTACAAGCCGCGGCCAGAGCCTGTCCGATGCGGGCGATCCGATTACAGGGGGCGCGACGATGAGCGAACGGATCGTCGTGGTCGGCGGCGGGCTGGCCGGGCTGCGCTGCGCGGAACGGTTGCGGGAACTGCGGTTCGACGGCGAACTGGTGATCGTCGGCAACGAGCCGGAGCCGCCTTATCACCGGCCGGCGTTGTCGAAGCAACTGCTGACCGGCGCCACCGGCCCGGCGGAGATGATGCTCGCCAGGCCCGACGAGATCGACGCCGAATGGCGATTCAACACCCCGGCGACCCATCTGCAGCCGGGCCGCCAGGTCGTCCATCTGCCCGGGGCCGAGGAGCTGCCCTACGACGGGCTCGTCATCGCCAGCGGCGTCGAACCGCGAAGGCTTTCCGGTGTGCCGCACGGACATCCGCGGGTGGTCGTGGTCCGGACCCTGGCCGACGCCGCGGAACTGCGCGACAACCTCGCCGCCGACCACGGGCCGGTCGCGGTGCTGGGCAGCGGGTTCATCGGCTGCGAGGTCGCCGCCAGCCTGCGCGAGATCGGCCGGGAGGTCACCGTCATCGGCCGGTCGGCGCATCTGCTCGGCGAGGTCGTCGGCAAGCACATCGGGCAGAAGCTCTCGGCGCTGCACCGCTCGCGCGGGGTGCGGCTGGCGCTGGGCGCGTCCATCGACAACTGGCAGACCACGCCGAACGGGTTGCGGCTGCGGTCGTCCGACGGCTGGATCCTCGATGTCTCGTGTGTCGTGGTGGCCGTCGGCACGGTGCCGTCGATCTCGTGGCTGCGCGGGGCGAAACTGCCGCTCGACGACGGCGTCGTCTGCTCGCCGACCTGTCACGTGCTGGGAATGAACAACATCGTCGCCGCCGGGGACGTCGCGCAATGGCCGAACCTGCGTTTCGACGAGACGCCGCGGCGGGTCGAGCACTGGCTCAACGCAGTCGAGATGGGCCGTGCGGCCGCGGAGAACCTCCTCGCCGGGCCGCAGGCTTCGCGGCCTTTCGCGCCGGTGCCGCGGTTCTGGTCCGAACAGCACGGCATGCGCATCCAGGCGGGCGGCATCCCGAAGCTCGGCACCGACACCGTCGCGCTCGCTTCACCCGTCGGTGGCGAACGGCCCGTCACCGGCTTCGTCCGCAAGGGACGCCTCGTCGGTGTCGTCGGCCTCGACAGCCCGTCCGCCGTCCTCCACTGGACCAACGAGATCGCGGCACAGAACCCCGTCAGCCACCCGGGAGAAACGGAGACGCCTGATGCGCCGATCGCGGTTGACCATGCTCGTCGTCATCGCGGCGCTCGTCGTGGGCGCCGCGATGTGGTGGCAGGCGGCTGAACCCGCGTCGCGGACGGCTCAGGCTCCGGTGACGGAATCGCTCCCCAGCCCGCGGGTGTCGCAGCCCGTCACTTCGCGCGCCAGTACTCCGACGGACCCTCCGCCCGGCACGCGGCTCACCGCCGTCTACATGACACGGATGGGGCAAGCCGTCCTCGACGAGACCGGCGCCGTGCTGTTCCGCTACGAACGCGACAACCCGCACAAGGCCCGTTCGACCTGCCTCGGGGACTGCGCCGCGGTGTGGACCCCCGTCACGACGACCGGCACGCCCCTGGTGACCGGCATCGATCCGGCACTGGTCGACACCATCAAGCGTCCCGAAGGCGCCAAGCAGGTGACCTTGGCCGGTTGGCCGCTCTACAAATTCGCCAACGCGCGGCCCGGCGAATGGACCGGGCAGGGCACCGACCACGTGTGGTTCGTGGTCGAACCCGACGGACGGCGCAACCTGAACTGCCTGCCGGCACCCGTGCAGTAGGATTCGCCGACGGACGAGTCGGCGGGGCGGCCGCGAGCCGGGAGACCGGTTCGAGGAAAGTCCGGACTCCACAGGGCAGGGTGGTTGTTAACGGCAACCCGGGGCGACCCGCGGGACAGTGCCACAGAAAACAGACCGCCTTCGCTCGCTTCGCGGGCGGAGGTAAGGGTGAAACGGTGGTGTAAGAGACCACCAGCGTCCTGGGTGACCAGGACGGCTAGGTAAACCCCACCCGGAGCAAGGTCAAGAGGGAGCCGCGAGGCTCCTGCGCAGGCGATCGAGGGCTGCCCGCCCGAGTCTGCGGGTAGGCCGCTCGAGCCCGTCGGCGACGGCGGGCCTAGATGGATGGCCGCCACCCGTGCCGCCGCAAGGCGGGGCGGGGACAGGATCCGGCTTACACGCCGGCTCGTCCGTACTACTTCTCGAGGGCCCTCGGCAAATGCGGCGAAGGACGCCCTCCTCGCATCGCATGCGGGGAAGGCGTCCTTCAGCCCTCAAGAACCGAGCGAGCTACCTCGGCGCGTCCGGCCGTCCGGTCCAGTGAATGGTGTCCGGGAACTCGAAACGCTCCCGCAGGTACCGCTCCTCGGTGCGTCCGTGCAGCGTGAACGCGAAACTCGAACCGTCCGGCCAGGTCAGGACCCGTTTGCGGAAGTCGATCGCGGGAGCCTGCGGTTTCCTGGCCTGCCAGAGGATCTCCGGCGGCGGCGCGTCGGCCAGGTCCCGGTAGGTCGAACCGGTGTCCACCATCGCGATCGCGGACGGCGAGCACACCAGCCAGGGCCCGCTCGCCTTCCGGACCCGATCGGCGGGTTCGAGCGCCATCGCGTTCGCGGGGCCCTTCACGCGGATCTCCCGCTGGAACGGGTGACCGCCCTTGCCGCCGCCGCTGCCCGCACCGTTCAGCAGCGCGAAGACGTAGACGAACGCGCCGCCGATACCGCGGAAGACGTTCCAGAAGAACCGCCGGACGAGCCGCTTCCCCTTGACCGTGCCGTCCAGGCGCCTGCCGGGTACGTCGAAACCCAGATCGGTGTCGCCCAGTCGCAGCACGATGACCGGCTCGCGCCACTGGGCGGCCACCAGTTCCTCGACCCGTTCGCGGAAGCCAGGACGGACGAGGGCCTTCTCAGCCTTGTCCTCCATGCGCTCTTGGTGCGCGAAGATCTTTTCCGCCGCCCGCTGCCGGGAGTCGCTCAGATGTCGAGGTTCCCCCGCGTCTCCTCCGGGCTCTTGTCCCCGCCGATCTCGCTCTTGTTGAACCACGGCTCGTTCTCCCCCTCCGGCGTCACGGCTTCCTTGCCTTCGGTGTACGCGGCCTTGCCGGCTCCGATGCCGCCCTTGACGGCCGCGCCGGAGACCAGCGGGCGCGCGCCGACCGAGGTGCCGAACATCGTGGTGAGCACCCGGTTGCTCGGCGTGAGCGCGACCCCGGCGGTGTTCTCCAGGACGTTCAGCGAGAACTTCGACTCACCGGCGTAGGTACCGATCCGGAACTTCCTCGTCATGTCCACGACCTTGGTCGCGTACTTCGCGAGGTACTCGATGAAGGTGTCGAGCAGCTTGCCGAACTTGCCGAGGTACTTGGTCACCTTCTGCAGCACGCTGGCGGCCTTGGCGATGGACGCGGTCATCGCGGCGGCGACCGAGCTGCCGAAGCTGATCACCGACGCGGCCAGCGCGGGCAGCCAGATGGTGATCAGCCAGGAGATCAGCTCGGTGATGATGCCCTTGATCAGCTCCTCGATGACCACCATGACCATCGACCACATCTGCAGCACCTCGGCCACCGATCCGGCGGCGGAGCCGACGCCGCGGATCCCGGCCGAGAAGTCGCCCAGCGCCTCCTTCGCGGCTTTGCCGGCGTCGTCCACCCACTCGGCGAGCGCCGCGTCACCGGTCTTCTCGAAGTCGTCGGCGAGGGCGACGAAACCGTTCGCGAGGGTCACGAAGTTCTCCGACGCGTGCCCGATGGCCGGGCCGTCGCCGGTGACCTGGTGCAACGCGTCCTGCAGCGGCTGGACCAGTTCGAGCAGCATGTTCAGCCCGTGGCTGACCAGCCAGCCGATCGGGTCCATCGCGAAGGTGACCATGTCCGTCGCGGCGGCGCCGACGAAAGCGGCCCCGTCTCCGACCAGCGCGGCACCCGCGGAAGCCAGTTCGGCCGGGTTGTCCGCCTGGGCCGCCTGCTGGGCGTGCGAGGCGATCGACTTGCCCGACTTGTAGATCGTGCCCGCCACCGGCACGTGCCCCATCGCGCGATCGAGGTTCGCGCTCATGCTCTCGTCGTACGCCTGGACGTCGATCCCGTCGGCGATGCTCGACTTCTCCTCGGTCATGACCCCTACTTTCCGAGCGTTTCGTCGATGGTCGCCTCGTGCTTGCCGAACTCGACCTTTCCGGCTTCCTCGATGCCCCGGTACATCTCCGAGGCCTTGTTCAGCTTGGAGATGAACCCGTCCACGCCGTCCTTCATGTCGTTCATCAGCGAACGGAGTTCGCCGAGCCGATCGGTGTAGCCCTGCTTGGCCCAGATCCCGACGACTCCCCACGCCTCGTCGGTCACGTCGGCGGCGTCGATCTTGGCGCCGAACTTCTCCGCTTCCTGCTCGTAATAGGGGAGTTGCTGGGCATACGCGGCGATCGCCGCGATGTTCGTCTCGATTCCCTTTGACATCGTGGGAGTCCCTCGGTCGGTTCGGTCAGCTGCGGCGCAGGAAGGAGCCGTCGTCGAAGTAGTCGTCGTCGTCCCGCGGGGCGGGGCGGCGCGCCGGGCGGGATGGCTGCTGCGGTTGCTGCCGCTGTGACGCGGGTTCTTCCTCGACGGTTCCGAACGCCTCGGCCTGCGCCTCGCGAACCTGTTCCGACGTGTTGACGCCGAACGCCTCGCCGAACGTCTCGTCCACGATCCCGGCCTGCTGCTGAGCGGCGCCGGCGACGGCCTTGCGCAGGGTGCTCATGATCACCGAGGACAGGTGGCCCGCTTCGAGGCGCATGGCGCCCGCGCTGAGCCGGAGGTCGGTGACGGTTCCGCCCGCCCCGGCGACGACCGTGACCTCGCCGGAGGGGGAGGTCACGGAGGTCTCGACCTGCGCGATCCGCTCCTGCATGTCGCCGACTTCGGCGAAGCGCGCCTCGGCCTGGCGCACCTTGGCCTGGAAGTTCTCGAACTGGGCGATCAGTTGTTCCATCTGGGCGGACATCGTCGCTCCCCGTGCGCTGTGGTGATCCGTCTTCAGGAGTATGACGTAGCCGAGCCGGTTCGGTTCCCGCGTCGTCTCGGGGGTGGTAGCAAAGGTCCCTTGCTCCCCTTCGCGAGGACTGTGTGGATTTCGGGTCACCCAACGCAACGAAATCCACACGGTCACCACACGCCCCCCTGCTCCGCCAAGTGGTAGCAAAGGTCCCTTGCTCCCACGGGCACCGCGGCAGGTCTCTTGCTCCATTCGACGCCGAAATCTGCGCACGCCAGTTACCTGCCGGTAGGGTGCCCCCATGGGTGAAGCGAGTCGGGTCACGGGACGTTTCCGCGGGACGTTCGATGTACTGCATTCCCTTACCTACTTCGCCCCCGAGACGGAAGAGGCGCTCACGGGCGCCGGTCTCCGACCGGGGCGCATGACGTACTTCGCGGGCCGCGCGGCGCCGATGGGCGCGGTCGGGCCCGGCGTGGTCGCGGCGACGTTCTACAACTTCAATCCCGAACTGGTCGCCCGCCACATCCCGCGCGCCTGGACGCTGGCCACGCCCGAAAAGATCATCGAAGCCCGGTTCGAAGCCGTCGACGCGGCGCTGACCCGGCTCCTCGGCAAAGAGACCCTCGGCTCCGAAGCGGTCGCCGAGGCGGCCGAACTCGCCCGCGAGGCGACCGGCGGCTGCCAGCCCGACGGCCGTCCGCTCTACGCCGGGCACGCCGGCCTCGACTGGCCGAGCGAGCCTCATCTCGTCCTCTGGCACGCCATCACCCTGTTGCGCGAGCACCGCGGGGACGGCCACATCGCCGCGCTCGTCGCCAACGGGGTCGACGGGCTCGCCGCTCTCGTCTCGCACACCGCCACCGGCAAGGGGTTCCTGCCCGAGGCGGCCAAGGCCTCCCGCGGCTGGAGCGACGAGCAGTGGGACGCCGCGGCGGCCAAGCTTCGCGAGCAGGGCGTCCTCGATGACCAGGGCGGCCTGACCGAGGCCGGGAACGATCTTCGCGAGCGGCTCGAAGTCGCCACGAACGCGGCTTCGGCGGGGCCTTGGGAGCATCTCGGCGAAGAGAAGACGAAACGGCTTCACGAGCTGTGCGGGCCTTTGAGCCGCCAGGCCGTCGAAGCCGGCGCTTTTCCCGCGAATGTGTTCTCGACGGGCCGATAATCACGCTATGTAGTGAAAATGGCCGTCCCGATTTCGCTTTGGGTAACGGAAGCGTGACTTTCGCTTGATCGGCGTTCGCGTTTTTTGTGGAATGCGTGCTCACCCAGCGGACTCGCGAGAAGCCACCGAACGAGTCATGTCACACTGGTCGAGGCCGGATTCTCCTCGGCCGACCCGTACTCACAGTGAGCAAGATGCCTCGCAAGCGAGTGAGGCCGTTCGCACACTGCGAAATACGGGTGGCCGGGGTTAATCCAGACGACCCTTGCAACGATGATGGAGACCGAGGATGGTCGTGGTGCTGTGCCTCGCTCTGTGAACTGTAGACAAAACGACATCTACAGAGCGCGCTTTGACCACTACGCCTCGTGACGCCATGATGTTCGAAGCACCACCGAGCCAGAACCGCGCGAACCCCCTCTCCGCGCACCGGGAGTAATGCGATGATGACCTTGACCACCCTCGACACGCTGGCCGCCGGCGAGCTCGGCACCGGCAACGTCCGTACCTGGCTGATCGACAACATCATCCCCCTGGTGCTGCTGGCCGTCGCGCTCCTCCTGTTGTGGCTGGGCGGTGGCAAAGGGGACAACGCGGGTGTCATGCGCCGACTCGCCGGTGTCGTGATCGCGCTGGCGATCATCGGCCTCGCCGTGAGTGGCGCCGGAGTCAACGTGGGCCAGTGGATCGCCGGCCTCTTCACAGGCTGAGGGCTCGCGTTGCGTATCCGCACCGATGACGAGGTCTACCGGGTCGATGCCGTATGGCTCGGCCCGCCGAAAGCGACTTTTCCCTGGAGAGCCCGCTACGTCGCGTGGCTCGTCGGTATCCCGGTCTTCCTGCTCGTGCTCACCGTCGAACGGTGGGCGGGCTGGAGCTTCGGGTTCTTCTCGACCGCCTGGGCCTTCGTCGCCACAATTGTGATCACCAGATTGATCACGGCCAAGATCAGCCACGAGCGTCCGCTGGGCGCCGTGGCCGCGATGGCGGCGAAAGAGCTCAACACACCAAGAGAACGGACCACGGGCACGGGTGGCGCGGCCAGCGCGTCCCGCGTCCGGGTACGGGCGAGCCGCCCGCTACCGAAGCACCGCAGGAGACGGCAGTACCAGCACCACGGCTACGGCGGCGGCGCCGGAGCTCAGGGAACACCACGAGCGCGTCGGAGCCGCCCCGCGGCTCGGGCCGGGAGGTAGTCGTTGTTCGGTCGCGGCGGAAGCCGAGGAAAACGTGATCGAGACCTGCAGCAAGGGGCCTGGAACCCGCCCCAGCAGGTCCGCTCCGCGCAGCCCAAGAAGGCCGGCAAGGGGAGGCGGTTGCCCGGAGAGGCGGCCATACCCTCGTATACCCCGTCGATCGCGGCGCGAAGCATCGACGGGCACCTGTTACGCACCGGTTATGAGGTGTACGCCTGGTACCGGCTCGCGCCGCAGCGCTGGTCGTTCCGGTCGGACTCGCAGCGCCGCGACCTGATCGCGGCCATCGCCGGGCAGTACGCGGAGCTCCAGGGCCGCTGGCTGCACCTGCGCGTGACCAACCGGCCGTACCCGATCCGCATGTGGGCCGAGGCCCACGTGCACAACGCCGTCGGCCGTCCCCAGGACGTCCAGGGCGCGTTGTCCTTCGACGACTACCTCATCGGCGAGCAGCAGCAGCTGATGGGCCGTTCGATGGCCGAAAAAGAGGTCTACCTCGGCGTCCAGGTGCAGACCCGGCGGATGATCGACCGCGCGGTCGAGAGCGCCGCCCCGGTGCTGCGCAAGATCCTGCCGGAGGCCGTCGACGCCGAGCTGGCGGCGCTCGACTCCGAGGTCGAGCACCTCGACCAGGTGATCGGCTCGGCCGGGCTCGAAGGCCGTCCGGTGCACGCCGAGGAGATGTCCTGGCTGATGCACCGCTCGTGCTCGCTGGGCCTGCCCGCGCCGCGCAACATGCCCGCGGTCCCGGGCGCCGCCTGGGAGCCCGAGGACCTCGCCAGCTTCACCGACGCGGCGGATTTCCACGCCGAGCCGTACGCGCCGACGGTCACCGTCCGCGGCCGCACCGGGTCGAACGCCGGGGTCTCGCGGCATCTCGCGGTCCTCACCGTCGGCCAGATGCACGGCCTGCAGATCCCCGAGGTCGACGACCCCTGGATCCAGCACGCGGACCGGCTGCCCGCCGCGGTCGAGGTGTCCGCGCGGATCTACGTCCGGCGCCCCGAAGAGGTCGCCGGTGAGCTGCAGCGCCAGATGAACAAGGTGCGTTCGCAGGTCAAGCACTACACCGACGAGCACGAACTGGAGCCGCCGCAGTCGCTGGCGCGCCAGGCGGGCCGGGTGCTGGAGATCGACGACGAGATGACGTCGGGCTTCACCGCGCTGGCCACCCGCGTGCGTTCGTGGTGGCGGCTGGCGGTGTCCGGGCCGACGGAGCGCGACGCGCTGCGCCTGGCCCAGCAGCTTCTCGACCTCTACAAGCCGAAGATCGCCGTCGAGCATCCCGAGGCCCAGTACGCGCTGGCCAGGGAGTTCATCCCCGGCGAGCCGCTGGCCTCGGCGGCGTACATGCGCCGCGGTTCGGTCGTGTGGGCGTCCTCGGCGGTGCCGACGGCGACGGCCGAGGTGGGCGACCGCCGCGGCATCCTGCTCGGCGAGACCGTGACCGCGACCCGGCGCCCGGTGGCGTGGGACCCGTGGATGGCGCAGGAGATCCGCGACGGTTCCGGGCTGACGGCGATGGTCGCCGGCCTCGGTGGCGGCAAGTCGTTCCTCGGCGGCGGCATCGTCTACAAGACGCTCCGCGCGGGCGCGCACTGGACGATCCTCGACCCCTCGGGCCCGCTGTCGCGGCTGTGCGACCTGCCCGAGCTGCGGCCGTACGCGCGGCCGATCAACCTGCTCAACGCGCAGCCCGGCATCCTCAACCCGTACCGGGTGGTCGCCGAGCCGCAGATCGAGCATTTCATGGACGAGGACGACCCCGAGCGTTCCTGGCGGCGGGAGAAGGCCCTCGCGGGCGCGACGCGCCGTCGTCTCGTGCTCGACGTCCTCACCGGTGTCCTGCCGTACGAGGTCTCGCGGATGGCGCAGACCCGGATCGTGCTGCTGCGCGCCGTCCGCGCGGTCGGCGGCCGGTTCGACGCCGACCCCGGCCAGGTCATCGACGCGCTGCGCCGGGACTCCAGCGAGCACCACGAGCACGCCGTCGTCGTCGCGGACTTCCTCGACGAGATGCGCGAGCGGATGGCGCTGCTCATCCCGGAGACCGACGCGGACCCGTACTCCGAGACCCGCGACGACCGGATGACCGTGCTGACCATGGCGGGGCTGACCTTGCCGAAGGACGGCGTCCCGCGCGAGTACTGGACGGACGCGGAATCGCTCGGCGTCGAGATGCTGAACCTCGCCGCGTGGCTGACGCAACGGTCGGTCTACGAGAAGCCGAAGGAACTGCGCAAGGGCGTCTGGATCGACGAGGCGTTCTTCCTCTCCGAGGTCCCGACCGGTCGCGTGCTGATGAACCGCTTCGCCCGTGACTCGCGAAAGTGGAACGTCCGGGTGCTGCTCTCCTCGCAGATCCCCGCGGACTTCCTGAAGATCCAGGGTTTCGTGGCGCTGCTGGACTCGGTGTTCGTCGGCCGTCTCGACGACGACGACGCCCAGGCGGACGCGCTGCGCCTGCTGAAGGTCCCGGTCGGCGTCGGCTACGAACAGGTCGTCGCGGCGCTGGGCCGCCGTCCCGGTTCGCAACGCGATCTCCAGCGTGACGTCGAGCCTCGGCAGTTCATCTTCGGTGACGGCGCCGGCGGCGTGGAGCGGATCCGCGTCGACTTCTCCGGCCCGCACCTGGAACACCTGCGGCGGGTCATGGACACCACGCCGGGTTCGCCCGACGCCAAACCGTCGAAGCCGGGCAACGAGATCGCGGTCCCGGAGGAGAAGCAGTACGTCCCGACACCACCCGAGGACGACTTCGAGCTCGAAGAAGACCTCGAGCTCGCGGCCGAACTCGAAGTCGGCCTCACCGATGAGCAGATGCTCGGCGCCCCGGACCCGTTGGCGGCCGAAACCGGAGAAGTGCAAGGCGCCGTCCAAAATGGACATAACGGGAACGGGAGTCAAGGCGAGCACGCGCGCGCCGGCAAGGGTGGCACCGGCAGGGACGCCGCATGAACACAGTGCTGACACTGGCGTTCGTGCTCGCGTTCGCCGCCGGCTGGCACGCGCTGCGCCGCCGCCTGAAAGAGGGGCCGCGGCCCGGTAAGACCAGACCGAGCCGCCGGGCGACGATGTTCGTCGTCATGCTGATCCTGGGCCTGCAGGCCGTGGCGACCGCTCCGGCGGCGTCGGCCGCGGCCTGTGGTGAGGCACCGAACCCGGAACGCCCCGGCGCGGGCATGGTCGGCGCGCTCGACCCGCCCGCCACCGCCAAGGGCGAAGGCGGCAGCCCGTACAACGTCTACGGGTACGCGGGACACGTCTGGGACACCTTCGAAACCGACTGTGGCCCGCTCGCCGGGATCACCTCGCCCAACTCGACGATCGACACCTGGGCGGGCAACCAGCTGTTCAACATCGGCAAGAACATCGTCGGTGCCACGAACTCGCTGCACTACACGGTGTTGCAGGGCAGCCTGCTCAGTCCGCTGTACAACGCCGTCAAGGCCGGGGCCGAGAAGGTCTACAACAACATCTACGCCCAGCTGTTCGGCCTGGCCGCGCTGATCATGTCGATCATGTTGTTCCGCAACATCTGGCGCGGCGATCTCGCCGCGGTCAGCAAACGGGCGCTGTACGGGCTCGCCGCGGTCTGGCTGGCCGCGTCCTCGTTGGCGCTGCTGCGGTTCCTCGATCCGATCGACAACGCGATCGTGCAGACCACGACCAACATCCAGGCCGGGTTCATCGACGAGGCCAAGACCCCGCCGCCCACCGAACCGCCGCCGCCCGCGGCGCAACCGTGCCAGGCGACCCCGGAGGCCGTCGCGGCGCGCCAGCCGTGGGACCGGGTCCCGACCGAACTGCATTGCCGGGTCGTCTACGACAACTGGCTCCGCGGGGAGTTCGGCAGCCCGGATTCGCCGCAGGCCATCCAGTACGGCCCGCCTCTGCTGGACGCGCGGGCCTTCACCTGGAGCCAGATCCAGCAGGGCGGCGACGCCGACGCCGCGCTGGTGGACTCCAAGAAGGCGGCGTTCAAGGACATCTCCACCAAACTCGGCCCCGCGACCGGGTACTTCACCGGTGAGGACGGCAGCCGCGTCGGCGCCGGATTCCTTTCGCTCGGCCAGGGAATCTTCTACTCGCTGTTCCAGCTGCTCGCCAAGGCGACGGTGCTGCTCGCCCAGGTGCTGATCCGGATCTTCGTGCTGACGGCTCCGCTGATCGGCCTGATCGCGTTGCTGCAGCCACAGATCATGCAGCGCATCCTCAAGGTGGTCGGCGCGGTCGCCTTCAACCTGATGGTGCTCTCGGTACTGGCCGGCGTGCATACGCTCCTGCTGGAGGCGATCTTCACCGCGGGGAACTCCTTGTCCCTGCTGACGAAGATGGCGCTGGCGGCCATCATCACCGTGCTGCTGTTCATGGTCGGGCGCCCCGTGCGGCGGCTGTGGCAGATGGTCGAGATGTCCGTCGGCATGGTCGGCGGCGCGATGCCTTCACCGCGCGGCGGGCTCTTCTCCCGCTTCCGCAAGAAGAACAACGAACCGACCCCGCAGGACGCCTTCTGGCAGAACGTCCGCGACACCGACGACGTCGTCGACGGAGACCTTCGCGGTCCCGTGGGCGCGACGGTCGGCGGCGGGCGGTTCCGGCCCGAGGCGACGATCTTCGCCAGCTCCCAGCGGCTCGACAACGGTTCCGGTGCCATCCGCCCCGCGGCGGCGTGGTCGGGAGCGCCGTGGCCGGGCGCGGTCGGCGGTGGTGGCGGCCTGCCCGCGCTGCCCGCCGGCGGTGGCGGAGGCGTCCCGGTGTTCGGCCAGTACAACCCGTCCGCGGGCAATCCGGGCGACTCGATGTTCACCTCGGGCGGGCGGAGCCCGATCCAGGTCCCGAGCCGCCGGGTCGACACCTCGCCGGTCGCCGACCGGCGCTGGAGCGACGAACCGGAGCCGGTCGTGGTGCCGTCACGGATGAACTCCGCGGGCGGCGGCTACACCACGCCGGACTATTCGGGTGCCGTGCCGGTGCAGGCGGGGCCGTCGACGCCGCGTCCTCGCCGGGTCGATCCGGAGGTCGTCGCGGGCAAGCCGGTCTTCGTGCTGTACCGGCCTTCGCGCGGGCTGGAGGTCCGCGAGGAAGTCCGGGACACAGACCACGCCGTGGGTCGGTGATCCATGCCGATCCGGACCAACCGCGGCCGTACCGCGGTCTACCGCAGACTGTGGGGCTGGCCGCTGCGCTCGCCCCGGCACCTCATCGGCACGCTGGTGATCCTCGCGGTGGTGCTCACCGCGCTGGGCATCCTGCTGCCCAAGGCCATCGGAAAACCGGGACAGACGGCCAACGGGCCGGGTGCTTCGGCGACGACCACCTCGCGAACCGGCGTCGCGGCGCCGGTGACCGTGACGTCGACCTTGCCGCCGAGGCTCACCACCCAGTCGCCGCCGTCTTCCGCGCCACCTGACCAGGACGGGATCCGGGTCGCCAAGGAGTGGGTGACGGCATGGGCGAATCATCCCGACGGCACGACGACCGAGCAGTGGCTGAACGGCTTGAAGCCGTACACCACCGAGGAGTACCTCGCCGGGGAAATGACCTCGGTGGATCCCGCGAACATCACCGCGACCAGGGTCGCCGGGGAGCCGCAGGTCGTCTCCTCGCTCGCCGGGTCGATGGAGGTGGAGGTCGCGACGGACGGCCCCAAGGTCCGGGTCACCGTCGTCAAGACGAACCCGGGATGGCGGGTCACCAAGTACACCCAAGCGGGCTGACCCGATGAAGATCGGGATCATCGTCGGCGTGCTGATCGCCGCGGTCTTCGCCGCGGTGGTCACCACGAGCACGGTCACCAAGGTGGTGACCGACCACGTGGAGGCCCAGTCGGGCGGGATCGTCAAGACCTCCTGCGACGCGTCGGTCGGGCCGACCCTGCCGGGGCAGACCGATCGCGGTTCTTCGGACATCAACAAGCTGGACGAGGAACAGAAGGGGATCGTCGCGCTGATCATCTCGATCGGCAAACAGCGCACGCTGTCCCCGCGCGCGTGGCAGGTGGCGATCCAGGCCGGGATGACCGAGTCCAAACTGCGGAACCTGACCTACGGCGACCGCGACTCGCTCGGCATCTTCCAGATGCGGCCGTCGATGGGCTGGGGCACCGTCGCGCAGGTCACCGACCCGCCGTACCAGGTCAACAAGTTCTTCGACGTGCTGCTCGCGGTGCCGGACTGGGAGAACATGCGGCCCGGCGACGCCGCCCAGCGCGTCGAACGCTCCGGCTTCCCCGACCGGTACCACAACTGGGAACCGATGGCGGCGCTCCTCGTGCAGAACGAGGGCCAGATCGTCGACGTCGTCGGCTGCGGGACGAGCGTGGGCAGTGTCGTGCCGCCGAGCCAGGCGGCCGCGCAGGCCATCAAGTTCGCCCTCGCCGAGCAGGGCAAGCCGTACGTCTGGGGCGCCACCGGTCCGAACAGCTATGACTGTTCCGGCCTGATGCTGCGGGCCTACGAGTCGGCGGGGATCATCATTCCGCGGGTTTCGCGTGACCAGTACAAGGGCGGCGCGATGCTGCCGGTGCGTCAGGCGCAGCCGGGTGATCTGCTGTTCCTCGCCACCGTGCCGTCGAACCCGGCGACCATCCACCACGTGATGATGTACCTGGGTGACGGCAAGATCGTCGAAGCGCAGCAGACCGGGGTGCCGGTGCACATCCGCGACTTCTCCTTCGACGAGGCCGAAGTGGTCGCGCAGGCGGTCCGTCCTGGCGTTTAGCATGGTGAAAGCGTGGTATCGCGATCGCGGGACCATCCGATTCACCCGAAGTGGCGGCCTGTCCACCGGCGAGCGGCCGCACACTGGCAGAGGATGAAGAACGTGGCACGGAAATTCGGAAGGCGAGGCAAGCCCGCGGCGGGGAACGGCCCGGAGGTCGATCCCCGCGATCTCTTCGGCACCGCCCAGCCCGCACGGCAGGCGGCGCGGCCGGCGTCGAGCACGCCGCTGGCCGATCAGCTGAACCAGGGCTGGCCGGGCGTCGACCCCGGTTACGTCGTGTTGCCGCGTTCGCTGGCCGAGGGGATGTCGCTGCCCTGGCAGCAGCAGATGGCCGCGTTGCTGGCGCAGTTCCATCAGGAGAACGGCAGGCTCGCCTGGCCGATCTACCGTGTCGTCCCTTCGCGCTACGAAAAGCTCGTCGACCTCGACGAAGAGCAGCTGGCGGAGGCCGGCTACCTGGTCGAGATGGACACCGAAGGCGAGATGATCTACCGCGAGCGCAGTGGGCGGAAGGTCGAAGATCCGGCGAACACCACTGTGCTCGTCTCGTGCCTGGACCCGATCCCGAAGCCTTCGCAGCGCCAGGCGCCTCCGCCGCCTTCGCAGGCCGCGCCGCCCGCGACCGGGCAGCCGCCGCGTGCTCCGGCGCCGATGAACATCGGACCCGCGCCGGTGTGGCGTACGGTCGCGCCGCCTTCCGGGCCGCCCGCTCCGCCGTTGCCGGGCAATCACGGGGCTCCGCAGGCTCCCGCACCTCAAGCGCCCACACCTCAGGCGCCTCAGCCACCCGCGACTCAGGCGCCCGCTTCTCAGCAGGTGCCCGCGCCTCAGCCACCCGTGTCCCAGGCGCCCCCGGCCCAGGCGCCGCCTCCGCTGCCCCAGCCCAGCCGGATGCAGCCGCCGGCGGTCAGCGCCCCTCCGGCCACTCCGGAGGTGCGACCCGCCGCGGCGAGTCCGGCCGAGCCGGAGCCGCCCGTCAGTCCTCCCGATCCGCCTGTCACGGCGCCGCCGTCGGCCGCGATGCCGGCGTCACCCCCGCAGGGGATTCCCGTCGCGCCGGAACCGGCGACTCCGCCGCGTGGTGTGCCGATGCACCGGGGCTGGTTCGACGAGCTCGCCGAGAACGTGCCGGAAAGTTCGAAGGTGGATCAGCCCGAGGGCGGCGAGTTCGGCCCGACCGGCGATCCCACGGAGATCCCCTACCGCTATCGCAAGTGATGACAGGACGTCCGGGTGATGTCAGGCTTGACGTATGTCGAGCGACCCGAACCCGGATCAGGGCTGGTACTTCAACACCAAGACGAACCAGGTCGAGCACCTGGAACGAGGCCGCAGCATCGACCTCCTGGGCCCGTACCCGGACGAGGCGACGGCCAGGCGCGCCTTGGAAATCGCCAAGGAACGCACGAAGCAGGCCGACGCCGAAGACGCCAAGTGGAACGGCGACTGACCCGCACCAGGCCCGCACTCACGTGATCAGCGGCGTGACTCGCGTGATCGAAGCCGGAACTCGCGTGCTCAGCGGCGGAACACCCGAGTCACGCCTCCAATCACGCGAGTCACGTCCCTGATCACGCGAGTCACGCCTCCGCGCACACTGCGATCAGGCGTCCTGTCCGGCGAGTGCCGGTCCCATCACGAACTCCGGGTCCACCTGGGCCGTGAGGTCTTCCCCGGCCCGCCCGCTGCCCCACGCCCGCGCGTTGCGCAGGTGGAACTCGACGCCCTGCCGCTGGTAGCGGGCCCAGTCGCGCCGCTCGCCGTCGACGGTCGCGAGCATCGAGCCCAGCGTCCCGAGGTTGTGCGCCTCGAGTTCGCCGATCGGGCGCGCGCGGCCGCGTTCGGCGGCGCGGACGTGCCGCGAGTTCTCCATCCAGCCCAGCAGGGCGTCGCCGACCTCTTCGCGCAGGAACTCGATGTCCTCGTCCTCGGTCACCTTGTTGCCCACGACGACCAGCCGCACGCCGAAGTCCCGCGCGTAGTCGGCGTACTGCCGGTACACGCCGACGCTGCGCACGGTCGGCTCGCACACCAGGAACGTCACGTCGAACCGCGTGAACAGCCCGGACGCGAACGCGTCGGCGCCCGCGGTCATGTCCATGACGACGTACTCGCCCGCGTCGTCGATCATGTGGTTCAGCAGCAGTTCCGCCGCGCCGACCTTCGAGTGGTAGCACGCGACGCCGAGGTCGTCCTCGTCGAACTGCCCGGTGACGCCGAGCCGCACGCCGCCGAACTCGCGGAAGCACGCCTCGAAGATCGGGTTGTCCTCGAACGGCCGGACCAGCCGCGACCCGCGCCCCGGCGGCGTCGTCTTGATCATCGAGGCCGCGTCGGCGATCCGCGGGTTGTCGCCGCGCAGGTACTCCTTGATCAGGCCCATGTTGTCGCCGAGCGTCGGCCACGCGATGGCCTCTTCCTCGCTCGCGCCGAGCGCGACGGCGAGATGCTGGTTGATGTCCGCGTCGATCGCCAGCACCGGTTTCCCGCCGCCTGCCAGGTACGCGGTGAACAGCGACGCCAGCGTGGTCTTGCCGCTGCCGCCCTTCCCGACGAACGCGATCTTCACGCCACGGCCCTTCCTGTCGTTTTGAAAAGGGTATCGGTTTTCATTTCGATCCGTAACGTACACCCGACCGGCCCGCACCCGAACGGGCGATCAACGGCGCCGGATCGGGATAGGGTTGGGTGGTGCCTCCACTCGTGATCAGGACACATGCGGCGGGAGGGGACTTCGGTCACCTGCGCGCCGAGTTCGTGCTGCCGGAGTCGTTCGGGCCCGACGTGCTCGCCGAGGCGGAGGCGGCGGTCGTCGACCCGCTCGAGTCGGCCGGGGAACGCGAGGACGCCACCGGTCTGCCCTTCGTCACCATCGACCCGCCCGGCGCCAAGGACCTCGACCAGGCGGTGCTGATCGAACGCGTCGACGGCGGCGGCTTCCGGGTCCACTACGCGATCGCCGATCTGGCCGCGTTCATCCCGCCGGGTGGCGCGCTCGACAAGGAGGCACGCCGCCGCGGGCAGACGCTCTACCTGCCCGACGGGAACGTGCCGCTGCATCCGCCGGTGCTGTCCGAAGGCGCGGCGAGCCTGCTGCCGGGGGAGACCCGGCCCGCCGTGCTGTGGACCGTCGACGTCGACGCGAACGGCGAGCCGACGGCGACCAAGGTCCGCCGGGCATTGGTCCGGTCCACCGAGCAGTTCGACTACGAGACCGTCCAGGCCTCCATCGACGCGGGCGACCCGCATCCCTCGGTCGCCGCGCTGCCCGAGCTCGGCCGCCTGCGGCGCGAGCTCGCGATCCGGCGCGGCGCGGTCGAACTGCAGCTGCCGGAGCAGGAGATCAGCGGCGACCCCGACGGCGGCTGGGCGCTGATCCAGCGGCCGCGCAACGACGTCGACGCGTGGAACGCCGAGATCTCGCTGCTCACCGGCATGGCCGCGGCCAAGATCATGATCGACGCGAAGATCGGCGTCCTGCGCACGCTGCCGCAGCCCGACCCCGAGGCGGTCGAATGGCTGGGCCGGTCCGCGCAGGCGCTGAACATCGACTGGCCGGAAGGCAAGAGCGTGTCGGAGTTCCTGGCCGCGCTCGACCCCGGGCAGCCCGCGTCCATGGCGCTTTTCGCCGACACCACAAGGCTTTTGCGCGGCGCCGGGTACACCGCGTTCGACGGCGAACTGCCGGAGCTGACGACGCACGCCGGGATCGGCGGCGCGTACGCCCATGTCACCGCGCCGATCCGGCGCCTGGTCGACCGGTTCGCCACCGAGATCTGTCTCGCGGTGAGCGCCGGCCGCGAAGTGCCCGAGTGGGTGCGCGCGGCGCTTTCGGAGGTGCCGGAACAGATGTCGGCGTCCGACACGCTGGCGGCCAAGGTCGAACGCGCCACCATCGACCAGGTCGAGGTCTGGGTGATGGCCGAGCACATCGGCGGCGAGTTCAGCGCGATCGTGCTGCGCGCGGAGGAGACCAAGGCCGAGATCCTGGTCGAGGATCCGCCGGTGATGTCCAAGTGCACGGGCGAAAAGCTGCCGGAGGGCGAGCGGATCCGCGTCCGGCTCACCGCGGTGGACGTCGACAAGCGGAAACTGTCGTTCGAGCGGGCATGATCGACGACCTCGGCGAAGTGGTCCCGCTGCGCGAACCGGCGTCGCGGGTGGTCTCGCTCGTGCCGTCGCTGACCGAGGCCGTCGAGGTGAGCGCGCCGGGACGGCTCGCCGGCGCGACGGACTACTGCACCCATCCGGTCGATCTGGACGTCCCGCGGGTGGGCGGCTCCAAGTACCCGAACGTCGACAAGGTACTCGAACTCGAACCGGATCTGGTGCTGGCGAACTCCGAGGAGAACCGGCCGGAGGACGTGGAACGCTTACGCGCCAACGGAATCCCGGTCTGGGTGATGGAGGCGTCGGCGACCGTGCCCAGTGCGCTCGCCTCGATCCGGCGGATCCTGACGCAGGCCTACGACCTCGCCGAGCCCGAGTGGCTGGTCGAGGCGGAGGAGATCTGGCGGGAGACGGTGCCGGAGCGGTTCCGCGCGGTCGTGCCGGTCTGGCGGAAGCCGTGGATCGTGCTCGGCCGGGACACCTTCGGCGGTGACGTGCTGCATCGCGTCGGAATCGGCAACGTCTACGCGGACCACGAAGAGCGTTACCCGCGCCCGAAGCTCGACGAGCTCCAAGCGCGCTTCGCGGCCGAAGAGGCGAACCTGCTCGTGTTGCCCGACGAGCCCTACGAGTTCACTGACGCCGACGGCCCCGAAGCGTTCCCCGGCGCGAAGCACGTCCTGGTCTCCGGTCGCTATCTGACCTGGTACGGCCCTTCGCTCGTCGAAGCGCACGCCCACCTCACGCATTTCGTCCTCTGAATGCGGTAGTAGCGCATCCAGAGGACGAAATGCGGGGCGTCAGAGGGTCAGGCCGGTCAGGACGGTGACGCGCTCTTCGGTGAAGTCCGCCATCGCCGACGCCGGGCCCTCGCGGCCGACACCGGAGTCCTTCACCCCGCCGTAGGGCATCTGGTCGGCGCGGAAACTCGGCACGTCGCCGACGAGCACGCCACCGACCCGCAGCTTCGCGGACACGTCGAACGCCGTCGGCAGGTCACGCGTGAACACGCCCGCCTGCAGACCGAAACGCGAGTCGTTGATCCGGCGCACGCCGTCTTCCACCGAGTCCACGCGGGTGATCGACACGACCGGCCCGAAGACCTCGTCGGCCATCACCGACGCGTCCTCCGGCACGTTCGCGAGCACCGTCGGCTCGACGGTGGCGCCGTCACGCTTGCCGCCGGTCAGCAGTTCGCCGCCCGCCTCGACCGCCGCCGTGATCCACGATTCCACCCGGGATGCGGCCGCGGTGTTGATCAGCGGCCCGACGTCCACGCCGTCGGTGCGCGGGTTGCCGGTCCCGAGCGCGCGTACCTGCTCCAGCACCTTGGCCTGAAGCTCTTCGTAGACGTCGGCGTGCGCGTACACGCGCTGCACCGAGATGCACGACTGACCGGCCTGGTACATCGCGAACGTCGCGATCCGCTGCGCCGCGAAGTCCAGGTCCGTCCAATCAGGACAGACGAGTACCGCGGCGTTGCCCCCGAGTTCGAGCGCGACGTGCTTGCGCGGCACGCTGTCCCGGATCCCCCAGCCCACCGGCACGGAACCGGTGAACGACACGACCGGCAGGCGCGGGTCGGCCACCAGCTTGGCCGATTCCTCGTTGCTCACCGGGAGGATCGACCAGCTGCCGGCGGGCAGCTGGGTCTCGGCGAGGATCTCGCCGAGCAGCAACGCGGTCAGCGGCGTCGCGGGCGCGGGCTTGAGCACGATCGGCGCGCCGACCGCGATCGCCGGCGCGACCTTGTGCGCCACCAGGTTCAGCGGGAAGTTGAACGGCGTGATGCCGAGCACCGGTCCCTTCGGCACGCGGCGCACCAGCGCGAGCCGTCCGGTGCCGCCGGGGTCGGTGTCGAGCCGCTGCAGGTCACCGGAGAACCGGCGGGCCTCCTCGGCGGCCCAGCGGAACGTCGACGCCGCGCGCCCGATCTCGCCGCGCGCCCACTTCAACGGCTTGCCGGACTCGGCGGTGATCAGCTGCGCGATCTCTTCGGACCGCTCACCCAAAACTCGGGACACGTGGTCCAACGCGCCCGCCCGGACGTGCGCGGGCAGCGTCGCGAACTCGTCCTGGACGTCGTGCGCGGCCTGGACCGCGGCTTCGATGTCCGAAGTGGACGGAACGTGGTGCGAACCCGCCTCGCTGCCGTCGAAGGAGTGACGGACGACGACGGTCTCGTCGCTGGTGACCGGCTTTCCGGCTACCCAGTAAGGGAATGTGGTCACTTGGAGGCCTCCGTACGGACAGCGTGATCGAGGACCGACAGGCCCTCTTCGAGCAGTTCGGTGGACAGGGACAACGGCGGCAGCAGACGGACGACGTTGCCGTAGGTGCCGCAGGTGAGGACGACGACGCCCGCCTGGTGACAGGCCTGCGCGACGCGTTTGGTCAGGTCGGCGTCGGGTTCGGTGGTGCCCGGCTTCACGAATTCGGCGGCCAGCATCGCGCCGCGGCCGCGGACGTCGCCGATCACACCGGTCTCCTCGGCCAGCGCGCGCAGCCGCGGCAGCACCGTGTTCTCGATGCGCTTCGCCGAAGCCGCGAGGTTCTCCTGCCGCATGATCTCGATCGAGCCGAGCGCCGCGGCGCACGCGATCGGGTTACCGCCGTAGGTGCCGCCGAGGCCACCCGGCGGGACGGCGTCGAGCAGTTCCGCGCGGCCGGTGACCGCGGCGAGCGGCAACCCGCCCGCGATGCCCTTGGCGGTGGCGATCAGGTCCGGCACGACCTCTTCGTGCGTGGACGCGAACCACTCGCCGGTGCGGCAGAACCCGGTCTGCACCTCGTCGGCGACGAACACGACACCGTTTTCGGTGCACCAGCGGGAAAGCGCGGGAAGGAAACCGGGGGCGGGCTCGATGAAACCGCCTTCACCCTGCACCGGCTCCAGCACGACCGCCGCGACCTGGTCGCCGCCGATCTGCTTCTCGATCCGGTCGATGGCGATCCGCGCGGCCTCGGGACCGGACAGGCCGTCGCGGTACGGGTACGACCCCGGCACCCGGTAGACCTCGGGCGCGAACGGGCCGAAGCCGTGCTTGTAGGGGATGGACTTCGCGGTCAGCGCCATCGTCAGGTTGGTGCGGCCGTGGTAGGCGTGGTCGAACACGACGACCGCCTGACGGCCGGTCGCGGCGCGGGCGATCTTCACCGCGTTCTCGACGGCTTCGGCGCCGGAGTTGAACAGCACCGAACGCTTCTCGTGCGTACCCGGCGTCAGCTTGTCGAGCGCTTCGCACACCTCGACGTAGCCCTCGTACGGCGTGACCATGAAACACGTGTGCGTGAACCGGCCCGCCTGCTCGCGGACGCGGTCCACGACGGCGGGGGCGGCGTGGCCGACGTTGGTCACCGCGATACCGGAGCCGAAGTCGATCAGGACGTTGCCGTCGGCGTCGGTGAGCAGGCCGCCTTCGGCCGAGGTGACGTAGACGGGCAGCACCGAGCTCACACCGGCGGCGACGACGGCCGCGCGTCGTTCCTGCAGGGCGCGCGAAGCGGGGCCGGGGATCTCGGTGCGCAGCCTGCGCTGCGTTGCGGTGGTGGCGGTCACGGCCAAACTCCTGCGGACGCGAGGGACGGTGGTCGCCCTCCAGGATGGGAGCCGCGCCCGGCGCCGTCAGCTCGACATCTTGTCGATATCGAGGCGTAGAGTTGGACAACATGGCACTGACCCTCGCCGCCCTCGTGGCCGAACGCCCGCTCAGCCTGCGGGTGCGCGCGGCCGAGGCGGCGCTCGACCGGCCGATCGGCTGGGTCCATCCCACCGAACTGACCGATCCGCAGGCCTTCCTCGAAGGAGGCGAACTGCTGCTGACCACCGGTCTCGCCCTCGACGAGACCACGTCACCCGGGTACGTCCGGCGGCTAGTCGACGCGGGCGTGGCGGGGCTCGGTTTCGGGGTCGGCCTCAGTCACGAGAGCATCCCTCGGTCCCTTGTGGACACCGCCGAAGAGGTCGGGCTCCCGGTTCTGGAGGTGCCGAGGAAGACGCCGTTCATCGCGATCACTCGCGCGGTATCCCGCGCGGTCGCCGCCGACGAATACGCCTCGCTCGTACGCACCGGCAAGGGACAGCAGGAGCTGACGAGGACCGCCGTCGGCAAAGGCGGTCCCGGCGGTGTGGTGCGGAAGCTGGCGAAGCTGGTCGACGGCTGGGTACTCCTGCTCGATTCGTCCGGTGCGGTCACCGAGGCTTCGCCTTCCGCGCGGCCCTTCGCCGACGAACTCCAGGACGACTTCGCGCGGCTGCGCGCGGGCACGCTGGTGACGGTGGCGGGGGAGTACGAGGTGGTCCTGCAGACGCTCGACACGCGCGCGCGGGGTGTGCTCGCCGTCGGCACCCGTGAGCCGCTCGACGCCGCCGGGCAGCATATCGTCAATACCGCGGTGTCGTTGCTTTCCCTTGCCCTGGAACAGAACCGTGAGCACAGTGGAGCCCTGCGGCGGCTGAGGTCCGGGCTGTGCGACCTGCTCGCCGCGGGGCACGGCGAACTCGCCACGCGGACGATGAAGTCGCTCTGGGGCGGTGTCCCGGAAGCGCCATGGTCCGTGCTGGCCGTCACCGGTCCGGCGAGTGCGCGACGGGCGCTCGCCGACGCGCTCGACGCCGAGACTTCCGGAGACAAGGTGTTCTTCGGCGAGTCCGGGGCGTTCGTGCTCGCTGTCGGCGACGTTGAGGCGGTCGCCCGGCACGCTTCCCGGATCGGCGGAATGCACGCAGGGCTGTCCGAACCTGTATCCACTGTGGACTTCCCGGTCGGGCTACGGCAGGCGAAACAGGCGGCGGAAGCGGCGAAGGCCGAGCGGACCCCGCTGGTCCGGTTCGCCGAACACGCCGGGCGTGGCTTCCTGGAGATCGTCGATTCCCAAGCGGCGCAAGCGTTTTCGGACAGCTTGCTGGCGCCGCTGCGGCATCATGACGAAACCGGCAGGGGGGAGCTGGTCGCCTCACTGACCTGCTGGCTTGAACACCACGGTCACTGGGATCTGGCGTCCGCGCGGCTCGGCGTCCACCGGCACACCTTGCGCAACCGCATGCGCAAGGTCGCCGAACTCACCGGCCGCGACCTCGATTCCCCTGGCGTACGCGCCGAATTCTGGCTGGCGCTGCAGGTCAGCGCTCGGACCTGACCAAGGCGATCGGCGAGTCCCCGCAGCGCCGCAGCTGTGCTCCGGTCTCCGTCGTGACCGGCTCCGCGCCGGCGGACCACCACGCCGGGACGTCGACCTCGCGGACCAGCGAGCCCGTCGCCTGCCGCGCGTTGTTCGACACGATCACCCTGCCCTGCGCGTTGACCAGCGCCGCGCGGCCGCCGAGGGCGCGCAGCTTCGGCTGCAGCAGGCGCTCGACCTCGCGCACGTAGATGTCCGCGCCGACGACGCCCGCGAAGGCCCCGTCGCGCTGGACGGGGACGGTGAAGGTCAGCGTGTATTCGTCGGTGCAGAGGTAGTCGACGTACGGGCCGTTGATGTGGCGGCGGCCCGTGTCACGCGGGACGGTGAACCACGATTGCCGGGTGTAGTCCAGGAAGTTCTCGCTGTCCGGATCGAGGCTGATGACCAGCTGCACCGGCTCGGCGTCACCGGTCTCGGTCCACCATTCGAAGCCGAATTCCTGATCGGCCAGCGCGTTCGGCGCGCTGATGAACCCGGCGCCCACGACCAGGCCGCCGAGGACCTCGAAGACCTGCGGCCGGAGACGGGTCAGGTCTTCCGCGGTGGCATCGGCGGATGCGGCCAGGAGCCCCTCGGCGCCGGTCAGTACCGGCTTCAGCCGGCCGAAGACGTCCTCGACCAGGGCGGATACCTGTTCGACGACCTCGGAACCGGCGGACGGTGTGTCGTTCACGATGCTCACCTCGGATGCGCGGATGTCGCAGCTTAAGGGGCCAGAAGGTCTAAATGCACGTCCGCCAGCCGGTCTATCGCTTCGAGGATGTGCTCCTCGGTGAGCTTCCTGGCCAGCTCGCCGTCGCCCTGTGCGATGGCGGCGGCGATCGCGCGGTGTTCGGCGTAGGCGTTCTCGCGGGTGCCGTGCGGCTCGAGCGGAAGCCACAGCAAACCACCACGTTCGCTCTGCAACTGCACTTCTTCCCTGGTCAGCCGCGGCGATTGGGCGGCCGCGGCGACTTCGAGATGGAACTGGCGCTCGGCGCGCGACGCTTCCGCGCCGGTGGCGGTGCGGATGTCCTCGGTCGCCAGTTCGAGCCGCTCGATGTCTTCGGGCGAACTCCGCTCGGCGGCGAGTTTGGCCGCCGCGCCCGCGATGGCGAGGTAGTGATCGCCGACGTCGCGAAGCTCGGACAGCGAGACCGTGCGAAGGCGCTCTCGCCACGAAGCGGCCGAAGGGTTGGCAGGCGTCTTCACGAAGCTTCCGCCGCCTCGGCCGCGTCGCGTCTCGACAAGGCCCTGCTGTCGCAAGGCCACGAGCGCTTCGCGAACCGTCACGGTGGAGACGCCGAACTGGGCGGCCAGCTCGGCTTCGCTCGGCAGCTGTTCCGAATCGGCCAGCAGCCCGAGCGTGATGGCGTCGACCAGCCGCGAGGTGACCGCTTCCGCCCGGCCGATCTGGTCGAGCGGAGCGAACATCGCTGATCGCGCGCTGTGCGACATCCCCTTACGCATGGTGGCCCTTCGCCCGTACCGCTACCCGATGGAACCAATCTTGCACCATCGTCTTGTCATTTAACCTATGGACTTATATGTTTTAGCTCCCGCGCCGCCCCACAAGGGAGCAAGGGACCTTTGCTACCACCTCACGCCCCCAGGCCCCTGGAGGTCTCGTGCAGCAGTTGAAGCACTTCATCGGCGGTGAGTACACCGGATCCGCGTCGGGCAAGGTCGCCGACGTCGTCGATCCCGTCACCGGCCGCCCGTATTGCACCGCCGCCGTCGCCGGCCCCGAAGACGTCGACCGCGCGCTCAAGGTCGCGGCCGCCGCCTTCGAAACCTGGCGCGAGACCACACCCGCGCAGCGCCAGCTCGCGCTGCTGAAGATCGCGGACGCCGTCGAGGCTCGCGCGGACGGCCTCGTCCTCGTCGAATCGGCGAACACCGGCAAGCCGGTCGCGCTCACCGCGGCCGAAGAACTGCCGATGATCGTCGACCAGTTGCGTTTCTTCGCGGGGGCCGCGCGTGTCCTCGAAGGACGGTCGGCGGGCGAGTACATGGAAGGACATACCTCTTTCGTCCGCCGAGAACCGATCGGCGTGTGCGCGCAGGTTACGCCGTGGAACTATCCGCTCCTCATGGCGGTCTGGAAGATCGCGCCCGCGCTCGCCGCGGGGAACACCGTGGTGCTCAAACCGGCCGACACGACGCCCGCGTCGACCCTTCTCTTCGCCGAGATCTGCGCCGAATTCCTGCCACCCGGCGTACTCAACGTGATCTGCGGCGACCGCGAAACCGGGCGGGCGCTCGTCGAGCACGAGATCCCCGCGATGGTGTCCATCACCGGTTCCGTACGAGCCGGGATCGAAGTCGCCGCTTCGGCCGCGAAGGACGTTAAGCGCGTACACCTCGAACTCGGCGGTAAAGCGCCCGTAGTCGTCTTCGCGGACGCCGACATCGAAGCGGCCGCAGAAGGTATCGCCGCCGCCGGCTACTTCAACGCGGGCCAGGACTGTACGGCGGCGACGCGTGTCCTGGTCGCCGACGAGGTCCACGACACCTTCGTCGCGGCTCTCACCAGGCAGGCGCGGGCGACCACCACCGGCAAACCCGATGACACGTCGGTCAGCTACGGGCCCCTCAACAACGCCGCCCAGCTCGACCGGGTCGCCGGTTTCGTCGACCGGCTGCCCTCGCACGCGATGGTCCACTGTGGAGGTAAGCGGCATGGGGACGAGGGTTACTTCTACGAACCGACGGTGATCTCCGGCGTCCGCCAGGACGACGAGATCAGCCAGACGGAGATCTTCGGCCCGGTCATCACCGTGCAGCGCTTCGAGACCGAAGCCGAAGCGCTCGCCGCGGCCAACGGCGTCGAGTACGCGCTCGCGTCGTCGGTGTGGACCACCGACCACCAGCGGGCGATGCGGCTGGCCGGGAAGCTCGATTTCGGCTGCGTGTGGATCAACACGCATATCCCGCTGGTCGCCGAAATGCCGCACGGCGGCTTCAAGAAGTCCGGCTACGGCAAGGACCTCTCGCTCTACGGCCTCGAGGACTACACCCGCGTCAAGCACGTGATGAGCGCGCTGTGACGACCACCGAAAGGCACGCCATGCCTCATCAAGCGCCCACCGCCGCCGCGGGGGAGCAAGGGACCTTTGCTACCACTTCCGCAGGTGGAGGCGGGATTCCGGCCATCCGGCTGCGCGGGCTGCGCAAGGAGTTCGGCCAGGTCCACGCGGTCGACGGCGTCGACCTCGACATCCCGCCCGGCGAGTTCTTCTCCATGCTCGGCCCGTCCGGTTCCGGCAAGACGACCGTGCTCCGCATGATCGCCGGCTTCGAACTGCCGACGGCGGGCACGATCGAACTCCACGGCCGCGATGTCAGCCGCCTCGCGCCGTTCGACCGCGACGTCAACACCGTCTTCCAGGACTACGCGCTCTTCCCGCATATGACGGTGCAGCAGAACGTCGAGTACGGCCTTCGGGTGAAACGCGTCCCTCGCGCGGAGCGCCGTCAGCGCGCGAAGGAAGCCCTCGACACCGTCCGGCTCGGTGAGTTCGGGGAGCGCAAACCCGACCAGCTCTCCGGCGGCCAGCGGCAACGGGTCGCTCTCGCCAGGGCACTGGTCAACCGGCCCAAGGTGCTCCTGCTCGACGAACCGCTCGGCGCGCTCGACCTGAAACTGCGCCACACCATGCAGACCGAGCTGAAGCAGATCCAGCGCGAGGTCGGCATCACCTTCATCTTCGTCACCCACGACCAGGACGAGGCGTTGACGATGAGCGACCGCATCGCGGTGTTCAACGCCGGCCGCATCGAACAGGTCGGTTCACCGGTCGAGGTCTACGAGCGGCCCGCGACGGCGTTCGTCGCCGGCTTCGTCGGCACCTCGAACCTGCTCAGCGGCGGCGGCGCCGAGAACATCATCGGCAAACCCGGTGTGTTCAGCATCCGCCCCGAGAAGATCCGCATCGACGCCGATCTCTCGAAATCCGCCGAGGTCGGCGAGACCAGCGCCACCGGCACCGTCACCAACACCGTCTACGCCGGTGCGACCGTGCGCTACGAGGTCACGCTCGACGCCGGTGGCCAGCTCTCCGTGGTCCGGCAGAACACCGCCGAACCCGCGGACTTCGAAGGCGGCCGTGTCCGCCTGAGCTGGCGGCACGAACACAGCTTCCGCGTCCCCGAAGCCGGTTAGTTCTCCCCCTGTACCGAAAGGTTGTTCAATGAAGAACAGGAAACTCGCGCTCGCCGGCCTGCTCGGCGCCGGCCTGCTCGTGGCCGCCTGCGGAACGTCCGGATCCAGTTCGACCGCCGCCGCGCCCGGCGGACAGGGGTTCACCCCGCCGAAGCTCGACGCGCTCGCGCAGCTCGGCCAGCCGGAAGGCCAGGTCAACGTGCTGGCCTGGCCCGGCTACGCGGAGAACGGCTCCAACGACCCGGCCGTCGACTGGGTCACCGGCTTCGAGAAGGAGACCGGCTGCAAGGTCAACGTCAAGGCGTTCGGCACCTCTGACGAGGCCGTGAGCCTGATGAAGACCGGACAGTACGACGTCATCTCCGCCTCCGGTGACGCTTCGCTACGGCTCATCGCGTCCGGCGACGTCGAACCGGTGAACACCGCGCTCGTCCCGAACTACGCCGACGTCTTCGACTTCCTCAAGAACCGCCCCTGGAACAGCGTCGACAACGTGTCCTACGGCGTGCCGCACGGCTGGGGCGCGAACCTGCTCACCTGGCGCACGGACAAGGTGACCCCGGCACCGACGTCGTGGTCGGTCATGTTCGACGCGAACAGCCCGTACAAGGGCAAGATCTCGGCCTACGACTCGCCGATCTACATCGCCGACGCCGCGCTGTACCTGCAGACGCACAAGCCCGAACTCGGGATCAAGAACCCGTACGCCTTGGACGACAAGCAGTTCCAGGCCGCCGTCGATCTGCTCAAGCAGCAGCGCCCGATGGTGGGGGAGTACTGGTCGGACTACCTGAAGGAAAGCCAGGCGCTCAAGAGCGGCGACGCCGTCGTCGGCACCGCCTGGCAGGTGACGGTGAACCTGACCAAGAGCGAGGGCGCGCCGGTCGAGTCCGTGCTGCCGTCCGAAGGCGCGACCGGCTGGTCGGACACCTGGATGGTGGGCGCGAAGTCGCCGCACAAGACGTGCTCCTACAAGTGGCTGAACCACATCGTCAGCCCGAAGGCGAACGCCCAGGTCGCCGAGTACTTCGGTGAATCGCCCTCGAACCCGAAGGCGTGCGCCGAAACCAAGGACAAGAAGCACTGCGAGACCTACCACGCCGGTGACGCCGCGTACGCCTCGAAGATCCAGTACTGGACGACGCCGATCACGCAGTGCCTCGACGGCCGCACCGACGTCAAGTGCAAGGACTACGGCGAGTGGACCCGCGCCTGGACCGAGATCAAGGGCTGACCTCCCGAACTCCGGGAGCGGCCGGTGGGCCCCCCGCCGGCCGCTCCCGGTCCCATCCCACACCTGGTGGAGACGATGACGACCACCCTCGATTCACCGAGGCGGAAAGCCTCCGCCTACCTGTACCGCAAACCCAAGCTGCGCCTGGGAATCCTGCTCTCCGCGCCGATGCTGTGGCTCGGCCTCGCCTACCTCGGCGCGCTGGCCGCGTTGTTCGTGACCGCGTTCTGGAGCACCGACGTCTTCACCGGCCAGGTCGTGACCGAGTGGTCGCTGAACAACTTCGTCACCCTGTTCAGCGACGCGGTGTACCGCACGATCACCCTCCGGACGGTCGGGATCGCCGCGCTGGTCACGGTGGTCACCGCGATCATCGCCTTCCCGATGGCGTTCTACATGGCCAAATTCGCCTCACCCAGGGCACGGCGGCTGCTGGTGATCGCCGTCATGACGCCGCTGTGGGCGAGCTACCTGGTGAAGGCCTACGCGTGGCGGACCATGTTGTCGGGCAACGGGGTTCTGCACTGGCTGCTCAACCCGTTCGGCCTCGACACCCCCGGCTACGGCGTGCTCGCGACCGTGATCACACTGTCGTATCTCTGGCTGCCGTACATGATCCTGCCGATCTACGCGGGCCTGGAGCGGCTGCCGAACTCCTTGGTGGACGCCTCGGGCGACCTCGGCGCCCGGCCGTTCCGGACCTTCCGCTCGGTGGTGCTGCCGGTGACCTTCCCGGCCGTCGTCGCCGGCTCGATCTTCACGTTCTCGTTGTCGCTGGGCGACTACATCGCGGTGAAGATCGTCGGCGGCACGTCGCAGATGCTGGGCAACGTCGTCTACGACAACATCGGCGCGGCCAACAACCTGCCGTTCGCGGCGACCGTCGCGACCGTGCCCGTGGTGATCATGCTCGCCTACCTCGCCGCCGTGCGCCGCACGGGCGCGCTGGACAACCTGTAGGAGCGCGCGATGCGGCTTTCCCGGACGACCAAATACCTGCTGCTGGCCGCGCTCGTGCTCGGCCTCGGCGTCATCTACTTCCCGCTGCTGGTGGTCCTGCTCAACTCTTTCAACGCGGACACCACCTTCGGCTGGCCGCCGTCGAGCTTCACCCTCGAATGGTGGAGCCGGGCCGCGGAGAACGAAGGCGCGCTCAACGCGCTCGGCACGAGTGTCCAAGCAGGACTCGCGGCGACCGCGATCGCCCTGATACTCGGCACGATGGCGGCCTTCGCACTGCAGAAGTACCGTTTCTTCGGCCGCAACCAGGTGTCGCTGCTGATCATCCTGCCGATCGCGCTGCCCGGTATCGTCACCGGTATCGCGCTGAACAACGCCTTCCGCACGATCCTCGGCATCGACCTCGGCCTGTTCACCGCGATCGTCGCGCACGCGACGTTCTGCATCGTGGTGGTGTTCAACAACGTCGTCGCCCGCCTGCGGCGGATGGGCGGCAACCTCGAAGAGGCGTCGATGGACCTCGGCGCCGACGGGCTCACGACGTTCCGGCTGGTGACCTTCCCGATGCTGCGGTCGGCCCTGCTGGCCGGCGGCCTGCTCGCCTTCGCCCTGTCGTTCGACGAAATCATCGTCACGACGTTCACCCTCGGGACCGGGCTGGAGACCCTGCCGATCTGGATCCTGAACAACCTGTTCCGGCCGAACCAGGCCCCGATCGTCAACGTCGTGGCGGCGGTGCTGATCCTGGCCTCGACCGTGCCGGTCTATCTGGCGCAACGGCTTTCCGGCGACACGACGTCGGGCGGACGGCTGTGAGACAACGCCGGTGCGGCCCTTTGTGGGCCGCACCGGCGTTTTCACTCAATACCGACGGTCTTCGATCGCTCCCGTCGATCCGTTGTAGGTGATGTAGCCGTACTGGAAGTCGCTGCGCTTACCCGTCGGCGTGTTGTACTCGCCACTGATCGGGAAGCCGAGATACGACGTCTGCCAGCCGAGGTCCCGCCAGCGCAGCCGGATCAATCCCTTGACCTCCCAGGCGACGTTCGTTCCCGCACGCCAGTAGATCGAATGATCGAAGCCGCCTTGGCGGAAGTGGTTGTACTTACCGGTGTTGCCAGGAGTCCACGTCTCGTCGGTGATGGGATAGCCGACGCCGGTTTGCCAGCCGATCGCCTTGTAGCGCTCGCGAATCGAGCCGTGGATCTCGAAGGCGCCCGTCGACGCCGACCAGTAGATCGAGCCGTTCCCACTGAAGTGGTTGTATCGTCCGACACCGTCGGGCGTGGCCGTCTCGTCGGTGGTCGGGTAACCGAAGAACCGCTCCCAGTCCAGTGACCGCCACTTCTGCCAGATACTGCCCATCACGAAGTGGGCGCCGGTCGCCTCGGTCCAGTAGATCGAGGCGTTGTTGTTCATGAAGTGGATGTAGCGGCCGATCCCGTCCGGAGTGCCCTTTTGGTCGGTGGTCGGGAAGCCGAGCGACCCTGCCTCGCCGTTGGTCGCCTGCCACTTCGCCCGGATCTCGCCGTGGATCGCCATCGCTCCGATGCTCGACGTCCAGTAGATCGAGCCGGCACCCGTGGTCGGTCCGCCAGTGAAGTCGTTGTAGCGACCGTTACCCGCCCTGGCCACCAGCTCGTCGGTGGAAGGAGATCCGAGGAACGCGTGCGCCCCGAGCGTGACGTACTTGGTCAGGATCTCTCCGGCGACGGCTTTGACGCCGTGCTGATCCGTCCAATACAGACGGCCGGATGCGTACTGCTGCCAATGGCCGTCACCCTCGATGAGTTCCAGCCCCACCGGAGCACCCATCAGCGTCCGGATAGGAGCCTCGTCCGCGTAGCGCTTCTGGATCGGGGTCTGGTACTCGGCACGGAGGGTGAGTCCCGCGACGGGCATTTGGACCTGACGGACCGGCTCGGTGCTCTGGTTGTCCGGCCATTTGACGAAGTTCGCCGCGTCCAGGGATTTGGGAGGCGCGGAGATCTGAACGGGGGAGTTCACGGTCACCAGCCGGTTGGTGCTCTCGTTCGCCCCGATCTTGATCCGCGCCGGACGGTTGCCGGCGACGGCCAACCGAGCCGTCCGGGGGTTGACGGTGTACCGCTGACTCGTGATGACGCCACGGCTGTTCTCCGCCGTCGCGATGACCACGACACGGGTGTCGGTCTCGTTCGGGAAGGCGAATGAGAAGGTGGGGCCCGTGCCGGTACGCAGCGTGGTGTATTCGCAGGTGTCGCTCAGAGGACAGCGCATCCGCTCGGCCCGCCACTTCGCGGTCAGCGGTCCATCCGTGGGGTCCTCGGCCGAGGAAACACCCACGGAGACTGTTTCGCCGCCGGAAAAGACGGTGTTCGGGTCAGCAGTCGCGAGCGAAAGCGAGGGTGTGGCTTCACCGGGAAGGAAGGTCTGGCTGGCGTTCGTCACCGCACCGTGCGCGTCGCTCACCGTGAGACTGACCGTCACCGCGTCGCCGGTCGAGTAGGTGTGTTCCACGACCTGACCGCTACCGATGGTGCCGTCGCCGAAGGTCCATTGGTAGTCGAGGGTGTCCAGGTCCGGGTCGCTCGACCCTCCCGCGTCGAGCGAGATCTTCTTCGTGTCCGGCGTCACGGTTCCGGTGAACGCCGCGAAGGGAGCCTTGTTCGCCGGCTTGTAGCTCAACCTGCGCAGTTTGGAAGATGCGGAGTCGGCCAGCACGACGTCGCCGTTCGGTGCCGTCAGAACGGCGACCGGATCGCCGATGTCGGAGGCGATCGCGTTGATCGCCTGGGTGGGCTTGCCCCCAGCGTCGAACGCGAAAGTCGAAAGCGTGTGACCGCTCTTGTTGGCTACGAAATGAAGTCCCCGATAAATCTCGGGATACGAAGTCCCGGTGTAGGGAACTCCGCCGACAAGGGTATCCGTCGCGCCCTGGGTCGCCTCACTGATCGGTGCGGAGTTCGCGACGTTCGCGCATTCCGGGAGGTCGCGATAGCCAGGTGCACGCGTGGTCCCTTCCCAACAGGGCCATTTCAAGTTCTGGCCGGGGAAGGCGAGATTCGCTTCGCTGCGGGCCGCCCAGCCGATGTCGGTGACGACGACACCGCCTCGCGGATCCACCGCGATCCGAGGGTCGCGCAGTCCGCTCGTGTAGTTGCGGCTGCGCCAGGACGTCGGAGCCCCCGGGTCGTAGAACGGATTGTCCACCCGGCCTTTGCCGTCCGTGCCGATGCGAAGTACCTTGCCCGTCGGATGAGCGGGATCCAGCGCTCGCAGTGCGTACTTGTCCACATTGTCCTTGGTCGCACCGGCCGGAGCTTGAACGGTCGCGTTGTCCCCGACAGCGACCCAGAGGACATCGCCGCCGGGATCCACGACAACGTCCTGGATCCCCTTGCTGTCGGCGTTGACCGGGAACTCCAGAACTGGGGTCTCGTCCGTGAGTCCCGTCGGTGCGCCCACACCCTCCGCCCGCCATTTGCTGAGGCGGAACACCTGAGTGGACGTACTGGTCGCGAGCGCCCGAGTGGTATAGACCGTTCGACTGGTGGTGAAGTCCGGTGCCACCGCGATGCCGGTGAGGCCGAGCGAACCGGCGGTGTGCACCGGAAGTGAGGCGATCTGTACCGGCTGGCCACCTCGCGGTACCAGCTGTACCGATCCCAGGCGGCCGGCGGTCAGCGCACTTCCGTCCGGGAGGTAGGCGGCGTCGGTGAGATCTCCGGCCTGCTGGCCGGTGGGTGTGTCGATCAGGGCGAACCCCGTCGGGAGCGCCGGTGCGGCCTGTGCCGGGGGCGCCGTGGTGACCACGGTGCCGAGCAGCACCGTGGCGGCCGCGGAGACGACCAGGGATCTTCGAGTCCGCATTGGACCTTCCTTCTCCGAATACGGAGAGTGCCATGCGCGGAAAGTGCTCACGAACGCACAAAAAATCGCGTCGGCGCGACAGAGTTGCCCATTCTGTAACGCGACGCGACCTTCCGCCCCCAGCGCCCTCGTTTTTGACTATGAGCACGCCGGACGCTAGCGGCTGGTCAGAGCGCCGTCATTCGGCCGAAAGTGTGATTCGGTCGACCCTGTCGAAGATTTGTGATCTAGCTCATCATCGGCTAACGCGCTAATCGAACTATCGAACGCATGATCGATCACCGTTCGGTCATCCACGTGTGCCCATTCGACCACGGCCATTTGGCCCAAAATCGGCAAAAGGCCTTGCCGGACGTCTCGTCACCCAGCAATATCAACTCGCCGACCTGCTCTCAAGGAGCCGAGGGCCGTCCTGGTTGGGCAGCCCAAGGGGGGAAGTCATGAAGCGGATCCGTCGTGGACCTGTCCTGCGCGCAAGACTCCGGGTGACGCTCGCGTTGCTGCTGATCGTCGCACTCGTGGCGACGCTGGGGCCGGCGGCTTCGCAACGGTTTCCGTCGTCGGACGAGGCGGGTGCGTCGGCTGTGGCGGACGCACCGAAGCAGGAGTCGGGATCCGCGGAAGGCGTCGCGGACCGTCCGACCCCCGACAACGCCGCCACTCCCGCGGTCAATCGGGCGACAGCCGCTTCACTTCAGTCGAAGTACCCGCCGATCGCCTTTCCCGAACCCGCCTCTGACAAGCGCAGCAGCGCGACGGTCGTACCGCCGCCTGCCGCGCAGGTGCGTGGTTTCGACGCGCAGGCCAGCAAGGAACTGCCGCAGCAGCGCACCACGCACAGCAGTGTTTACGCCAATCCCGACGGTACGCAGACCACCGTCTACGGCCAAGACCCGCTGAACTTCCCGCGGCCCGAGGGTGGATTCGGTCCCATCGACACCCGCGCCGTCCCCGATCAGGCAGGCGGCTGGCGCAAGGCGGGCGACGAGCTTCAGGTCCACATGGGACAGACAAGCGGCTCGATGCGGGTGAGCGACGGCGCCGGGCATGAGGCGGCCTTCAGCCTGCTGGGTGCGCGGGCGACGGCCGGGCACGCGGAAAGCAACGCGGTCGGGTACCCCGACGTTCTGCCGAACGCCGACATGCGGGTCGAGTTCACCGCGGGCGCGGCCAAGGAGTGGTTCGTCCTCAAGAATCCCGACGCTCCCCATGCCTGGGAGTTCGCGCTGGATCTGAAGGGACTCGAGGCGAGGATCGCCGATGGTCAGGTGGTCTTCGTCAATCAGGCCGGCGCCGTCGTCCTGCGTGTCCCGCTGGGTTACATGCTCGACTCGAGCCGTCAGGAAAGCGGTGAACCCGCGACCTCCTATGGCGTCACCTACCGGCTCGGAAGCCGTGATGGCAAGCAGATCCTCCGGGTGGAACTCGACTCCGCGTGGCTGCGGGACCCGGCAAGAGTCTACCCCGTGCGGGTCGATCCCACCGTGGTCAAGGAGTCGGTCAGCACCGGCAACCTAGTGGTGGAGAACGGCACTCGGTACACCAACCACGGCGAGTTGCGTATCGGCCGCAGCGGCGGCAAGACCGCTTCGAGCTACCTGCGCTTCGGCGGCATCGGCGGAGATCTGAAGGACAACCGGATCTTCGGCGCGCAGCTGCAGCTGACCAACTTCTGGTCCGGCTCCTGTACTCCCCGTCCGATGAGCGTGCACCCGGTCACCGCGGACTGGGGTTCCTCCGGAACACCCCCGATCGGCGGTGCGCTGGGTGGCGGGGTCTTCTCGCACGGGTACATGGCCCCCTTGGCGACCAGGTCGAACTGCCCGACCGCCCACGAACTGATCGACCTGGGCGTCGGCGGCCGGGACCTCGTCCAGCAGTGGGCGGGCGGCGCTCCGAACCATGGTCTCGCCCTTCAGGCGCCGACGGACCCGGCGGCGTGGAAGCGCTTCACCGGCTTCGGCACGGCCAACCCCCCGCGGCTCTACGTGACGCACTCGCCTTACAACGCCGACTACCGCATCGACCGCGCCACACCGGAACCGCCGGTCACCCGCACGGCATCGGGCAAGGTCAAGATCACCGTGACGAACCGCGGTGCGCAGGCCTGGTCTCGTAACGACTTCGCGCTGGGATACCGCGTCTACGACCGGAGTGGTAACTTTCGCGCTTCTCACCTCGCGGCCGAGCTTCCCGGTGACGTGGCGCGAGGCGCTTCCGTCACACTCGACGCGGAGATCAAGCCGATCGAGGTGGGCAGCTATCTCCTCGACTTCAGCATGCTTCGCAAGCCCGGCGACTACTTCACCGATCACCAGGTCGCGCCCGCTCGTATCGGCCTCGACGTGTACGACGTGCCGCCGTTCATCAAGCAGCAGTACCCGCTCAACGGCGCCTCCGTCCAGACGCTGACCCCGCAGTTGTGGGCGAGCGGTATCGACGTCGACCCGCCCGCGGGCAGCACCCTGAAGTACCGGTTCGAGGTTTGCGAAAAGGGCGCGAACGACAACCCGGTCAACTGCTTCAGCTCGGCACACCAGACGAGTCCGACGTGGACGGTTCCGGACAAGAAGTTGTTCTGGAACAAGATCTACCTCTGGCGCTCGTTCGCGTTCGACGGCACCAGCGAGAGCGAAGCGCTGCCGTTCAGTGCCATCTTGAGCGCCGTCCCGCAACCGGCGATCACCTCGCATATGGCCATGACCCCGCACAGCGGAACCGACCGTGACTTCGACCCGATGGTCGGCAATTACCACTCCAGTGCGATCGACGTCCAGATGCCGACGGCCGGCCCCGGCCTGAGTGTCATCCGGACCTACAACACCTTGGATCCCCGCCGCGACCACTGGTTCGGCACGGGATGGGCGACGAAGTACGACATGCGCGTGGCCCGGGACTACGCGGGGAACGCCCTGGTCACCTATCCCGACGGCCAGCAGCTGAGGTTCGGGCTGAACCCGGACGGTACCTACGCGCCGCCGCAGGGCCGGTTCGCCGGTTTCAAATCCGAGCCGGACGGCGGCTGGTCGCTGACCGACAAGTCGGCGACCACGTATCGCTTCGACTCCGCGGGCAAGCTGACCGGTTACACCGACGGCGTCGGGCGCGGCGTCAGGATCTACTGGGAGGGTGACGCCCTCACCCGTGCCCTCGATCTGGCCAGCGGGCGGCAATTGGTCTTCCTGATCCAGGATCGCAAGGTCGCCGAGGTGTTCGCGACCGAGGTCAACGGCCAGATCCGGAACTGGAAGTACTCCTACGAGGGCAACCGGTTGCGACAGGTCGAAGACCCTCTGGCGAACATCACCCGGTACGACTACGCCGATCAGTCCAGGTTCCGCACGGTCGTCAATGACACGGCACCGGACGGCTACTGGCGATTGGGTGATCAGAACGGCGAGACAGCCGTCAGCCAGGTTGCGCTCAACCGGGGCAAGGACAACGGCAAGTACAAGAACGTCGTGCTCGGCACGGCGGGAGCGGTGCCGGGCTCGGCCGACACCGCGGCGACCTTCAACGGGACGACCTCGGTACTGCAACTCCCGGACGGGGCGGTCAAGAAAAGCAGGGATCTCTCGGTCGGGTTGTGGTTCAAGACCAGTGGTGCCGGTGTCCTGCTGGGCTATCAGCAGAACGAGATCTCGGGTTCCCTGCAGAACGCCTACACCCCGGCGTTGTACGTCGGGACGAACGGAAAGCTCTACGGGCAGTTCGCGGACGGCACGACCGCGCCGATGAGCACCCCCGGTGTGGTCAACGACAACAAGTGGCATCACGTGGTGCTTTCCGGATCGCTGGCGACACAGTGGCTTTATCTTGACGGTGCCCAGGTCGCGACCAAGCAGGGCGTGATCGATCACGGCAACCAGACCAAGACGTACGTGGGCGCCGGCTTCGTCTCCGGTAACTGGCCTGCCAAGCCCGGCAACGACCACGGGTACTTCGCCGGAGCGATCGACGAGGTGGCCGTCTACACCAAACCTTTAGGGGACAACGCGGTCCGCGAGCAGTTCCAGGCTGCTCAGCCGTCCGAAGGGCTCAGCAAGATCACCCTGCCCAGCGGCAAGATCGCCGCCGAGGTGGAATACGACACGGTCAGCGAGCGGGTGAAGAGCTACACCGATCGCAACGGCGGGAACTGGCGGCTCGGCGTGCCGGTGATCACCGGTGAAGAGAACAATCTGATCCGCACCGTTCAGTTCACCGATCCGGGAAACCGCAACCACACCTTCGACTACGACCCGGTTCGGGGCCGGATTCTGCGGACGGTCACCCCGCTGGGGCTCGGCGTCCGCCCGGAAGACCAGGCCGGGCAGCCCGCCGGGGAAGTCGGCTACGGGATCCGAACCTACGACTACGACGACGAAGGCAACCAGAACACCATCGTCTCCGAGAACCTCAATGAGGTCACGCTCGGATTCGACCAGCGGGGCAACGTCATCAGCAAGCGGACCTGCCAGATGCCCGGTCGCTGCCAGACCGAATATTTCGGCTACCACTTCAGCCCGGACAACCCGCTCGATCCGCGTAACGACAAGGTCGTCTGGAGCCGGGACGGAAGGTCCACGAACGCCGAGGACAACCGGTACCTGACCACATACCTCTACAACGCCAAGGGCGACCTTCTCAGTCAGAAGATGCCCGACGGCGGCGAGGTCGTGCACAGCTACACCACGGGCACCGAGCAGCCGCTCGACAACGTGAGCGTCCCGGTTCCGGCCGACCTGTTGCTGTCGACGGTGAGCGCGACGGGGGAGAGCACGAACTTCCGGTACTACAGCACCGGCGATCTCGGCGAGATCCAGCAAGCGTCCGGAATGCGGACACGATTCGTCTACGACGCCGCCGGACGGCGGACCTCTTCCACGATCTACGTGGACGCGTACCCCGACGGCATCACGACCACCTACGAATACGACGCGCTTTCTCGCGTGAGGGCCGAGACAGGGCCTGAGACCACGAACGCCGTCACCGGTGTCAAGCATCGTGCGCGGACGGTCATGTCCTACGACAAGGACGGGAACATCGAGCGCGAGGAGGTTTCGGACCTCGTCGGCGGTGACCCTTCCCGCGTCACCACTCGTGAGTACGACGACCATGGCCGTCTCGTGCACCTCGTCAACCCGGAGGGCAAGGAGACACGGTACGGCTTCGACGTCTTCGGCAACCGGATGTTCGAAATCGACGCGAGCGGTGTGAAGAAGTCCTACGCCTATACGGCTCGCAATGAAGTCGCCGAGGTGCGCCTGCACGGCTGGCACGGTGGCGTGGTCGACCCTGCGGACGGGGACGGCCGCCCGGGTGACGGGGAAGGGGATACCGATCCGGCGAACTCGAAGCCGACGGTGCTCGAGTCCTTCCGGTACGACGAGTCCGGACGACAGATCCTGCATGTCGACGCGATGGGCCGTACGACGCGGAACAACTACTACGCCAACGATCTGGTCGCTCAGGTCGTCGCGGAGGGCTACAAGGATCCCGTCACCGGATACGTTCGAGACCTCGTGCTGGAGAACAACAGCTACGACGGCGCCGGGAACCTGACCAAGCAGACCACGGCCGGAAACCGGACCACGACCTACGACTACGACACGGTCAACAGGCTCACACAGTCGATCGAAGACCCCGGCGGACTCGATCGCAGCACGAGGTTCACCTACGACCGCAGCGGCAATGTGATCCGCACCGAGAAGTCCGGTAATCCCTCGAACACCGGTGGCGGACAGGTGAACACCCTTGAGGTCACCGAATTCGAATACAACGCCTCCGGCCAGCGAATCAAGCAGACCGTCCACAATGGTCAGGAACGACTGATCACCAGCTGGGACTACGACGAACGCGGGATGCCGGTGTCCGTCACCGATCCTCGTGGGAGCCAGTCGTCGTCCCAATACACGACGACGATGGCGTACGACCAGCTGGCCAGGCCCATCCGGGCCACCGGTCCGCGAGTCCGCACGGAGTCGAACGGCGGCGCGCCGGTGGACGCGCAAGCGACCATGATCACCGGCTACGACACCTTCGGTTCGGTCACGCACACGAAGGACCCGCTCGGTCGCGTCACCACGGCCGAGTACGACAAACTCGGGCAGCTGGTGAAGGCGAGCCTGCCGTCGTACACGCCGCCCGGCGCCACGGCGCCGATCACACCGACCAAGGAGATCCGGTACGACGCCGTGGGGCGCGTGATCAAGCAGATCGACGCCCGGCAGCACGCGACCGAACTGCGGTACGACCAGCTGGGAAGGCTGCTTGAGCGGCACGACCCGCAGGACAACGGCACGGCCGCCGGTGTCTGGAAGTACTCGTACACGATGACCGGCCTGCCCCTGTCCGCGACTTCGCCGACGGGTGCCCGGGTCGAAGCGACCTATGACGAACTGGGCCGCAAGGCCACGTCGACCGCGGTGGAGCGGTTCCCGACGCCTGCCGCGTACACCACGAAGTACCGGCACGACGACGCGGGCAACGTGGTGGCGATCGAGAATCCGGCCGGCGAGAAGAGCCTGAACACCTACGACAAGCTGAACCAGCTGATCACCGCGGTCGACCCGGCCGGGGTCACCACCAAGCGGGGCTATGACCGGCAGGGCAGGCTGGTCCGGGCGAGCGACGGCGCGGGCGCCACGAAACGGCTCAACTACGACCTGGCCGGGCGCGTGATCTCCGAGTTCGACGTCGACGGCCAGTGGACCGGCTCGCAGCCGCTGTTGCGGGAGCGCAAGTTCACCTACGACCCCGCCGGCAACATGCGGACGTCGGAGGACTGGGAAAAGCGGGTCACCACGTTCAGCTACGACGCGGCGAACCGGCTGTCCAGCCAGATCGAGCCCGTCGCGGACGGGAAGACGATCACGACGTCATTCGGCTACGACGCGGCCGGAAACCGCACCAGGTTCACCGACGGCCGATCCAACAAGACCGTCTTCACCTACAACAGCCTGAACCTGCCGGAGTCGGTGGTCGAGCCGTCCACCGCCGCACATCCCGCGCCGGCCGACCGGACCTGGACGCAGTCCTACGACGCCACGGGCAACGCGACCCGGCTGACCGCGCCCGGAAACGTGAACCGCGACCGGACGTTCGACGCGCTGAACCGGATGCTCACGGAGACCGGCTCGGGCGCCGAGACGCAGACCACCGGCAAGGTGCGGACCTATGACGCCGACGGCCGTGTGCGGGTGGCAGGAAGTAACGCGTACACCTACAACGACCGCGGTGGTCTGCTGACCGCGACCGGTACCTCCGGCGCGTCGTCCTTCGAGTACGACAACGCCGGGCGCGTCATCACCCGGAAGGACGCCGCCGGCACCACCGGTTACGGCTACCTCAAGGGCCGTCTGGACTCCGTGACCGACGGCGCGACCGGCGGCAAACTGACCTACGGCTACAACGAAGCCGGCAAGGTCAAGACGATCGACTACGGCGCCGGTCGCGTCCGGACCTACGACTACGACAACCTCGCGCGGCCGAAGTCCGATGTCCTGAAGGAAGCGAACGGCACGGTCCTCTCGTCGATCGCCTACACCTACGACCCGAACGACCGGGTCAAGACGAAGACGACCGCGGGGCTGGCCGGCTCCGGTCAGAACAGCTACTCGTACGACTTCCAGGGTCGAATGCTCTCCTGGACGGACCCGTCGGGTAAGTCGACCGAGTACGGCTGGGACGACTCGGGCAACCGGGTCAAGGCGGGTGACAAGAACGCGACCTACGACGAGCGGAACCGCGTCCTCGCCGACGGCGACTACACCTACGCCTACTCGCTGCGCGGTTCGCTGAGTTCACGCACGTCGTCCGGCATGGAGGAGAAGTACTCCTTCGACGCCTTCGACAGGCTGGTCAAGTTCGGCACGACCGAGTACACCTACGACGACTTCGACCGGCTCGCCACCCGAGGCGGGCAGAAGTTCTCGTACGCGGGCATGGAACGAGACACAGTCAGCGACGGAGTCTCGCGCTTCGGCCGCGGTCCGGATGGCTCTTTGGTGTCGCTCTCGCAGGGAGCCGATTCCCGGCTCACGCTTTCCGACCGGCACGGCGACGTCGTCGGCGCGCTGGCGCCCGCATCGGGTGGCGTCGTCGACTCGACGGCGTACGACCCGTACGGCAAGCGGATCGCGTCGACCGGTGCCTCGCGGACGGTCGGTTTCCAGGGCGACTGGACGGATCCCGACAACGGGAACGTCAACATGGGGGCGCGGTGGTACCAGCCGGGTTCCGGCACGTTCGCTTCGCGCGACAGCATCGAGCTCCCGTTCTCGCCGTCGATCAGCGCGAACCGCTACTCGTATGTGCTGGGTTCGCCGCTGAACTACTTCGACCCGGATGGCCACGGCTGGTTCAGTGACCTGTGGGACAAGGCGGGCACCATCGTGCACACCGCCCTGGACGTGGCGGGCATGATCCCCGGCATCGGCGAGATCGCCGACCTCGCGAACGCCGCGATCTACGCCGCTGAAGGTGACTGGGAGAACGCCGCCTGGTCGGCGGCGGGCGCGATCCCGTTCGGTGGCAACGCCGCGACCGCGGCGAAGTGGGCTCGAAAGGCGGGCGACTTCATCGGCAACGGCCGGCGAGCGGGCCGCCACGCCGACGACGCGATCGGTCTTGGCCGTCGCTATGGCGACGATGTCGCCGGTGCTGCTCGCCGGGGTGTTGATGATGCTGCGGCGGCTGCTGCTCGGAAGGCTTCTGCTGTTGCGGCTGCTCGTAAGGCGGCTGCCGCCGCCGCTGCGGCCGCGGCTCGGCGGGCCGCGGCGATCCTGGCGAAGAAGAAGGCGGCCGCGGCTGCCGCGCGGGGTGCCGCGGAGCGGACGGCGAAGCGGAATCCGATTCCGACGTTGAAGGCGGCTTTGAAGCCGGTGTTCAAGGGGACGGATCTGGTGTCGTCGTCGCCGTTGACGCCGGCTCGGGTGGTGCAGGCGTTCAAGGCGGATGTGCAGGATTCGGGTCGGGTTTTCGATTTCTTCAAGAAGCAGGTGGTGGGGGACGGGAACGTCGTCCAGAACGTCGCAGAGACCGTGACGGCGGTGTCGGAGGTTGCTCAGTCGGGGGCTTCTCCTGATGATCTTTTGTCCGCTTTGGGTGGTTTGGCTGGGCGGAACAAGAGCCGGGGTAAGCATCACGACGAGTCGTCGAGCGGTTCGGCTACGAGCTGTGTGTCGAAGAACAGTTTTGATCCGAACACGCTGGTGGTGATGGGTGACGGGTCTCGTAAGCCGATCAAGGATGTGAGGGTCGGGGACAAGGTCCTGGCGAAGGATCCGACGACGGGGCGTACTGCGGTTCGGGTGGTGACGGATGCCCGTTCGCATGCGAGTAAGCGGACTCTGGTCGAGGTCGGTGTCGCGAGCGGTGCCGATCGTGGGTCTGTGGTGGCGACGGATGAGCATCCGTTCTGGGTGGAGTCGGAGAAGCGGTGGTCTCACGCTGTTGATCTGAAGGCCGGTCATCGGCTGGAGACCGGGGATCATCGGGATGCGACGGTCACGGGGACGCGGTCATGGTCGGAGGTGCGGCGGGTCTACAACCTGACCGTCGATGGTGACCACACGTACTTTGTCGTCGCAGGCCAGACACCGGTTCTCACCCATAACGACGACAAGTGCCTGCTTGGCGCCGCTCGAAAGGCTCGGGACGATTTGGCGGAAGAGGTCGGCGCAAGCAAGGCTACTGTTACGGGAGGATTCGACCCTGCTACAGGACGTACTGCGGCAGGTTGCAACAGTAATCCGACGGGGTGCGCAGAAGATGATGTTGTCCGTCAGCTCGGGATCGATCCCAAATCTGTTCAGTTCACTGAAGCCATCCGCCCGCGCACGTCAGGGCAGGTGCCGATCTGCACGCGTTGTCAAGGAACCTTTGATCAGTCGCAATTCCCTCCGGGTACACTGGTGAAGCCTGGTGGTCCATGGGGAATCGAGGTTGTTTCGTGAATGTCGTGGCGACAGCGCTGATTGAATCCATCGATTGGGCTTCACTGAGAACTGCTTCGGGTGTCGGTGATGGGCTGCCAAGCGCTTTTAACTCTGTTATTGAAGCTACGTCGGAAGTGGAAGCGAAAGCGGCATACTGGAGTATTGATAATGAAGTCCTAGTTCAGGGGGAATCGTACGAATCGGCGTTGCCTGCGCTCGAGGTTCTCCTCGCGATGCTGCCAGATGTGGTTCTCGGTCCCGTGCGTAAATGTATCGCCGAGCTGATACAGCAGATTGTTTTCAGTCAACCGCACTCTTCCGAGATTGAGCGAGGAAATGATCGGATTTCAGAGCGCTGTGTGACTCTCGCGAAGGAGGCTACGTGGGTGTTTTATGGATGGCTTTCTGATTCGGATCAGGATGTAAGGGAGTGTGCTTTGCTGACTCTTCATAAACTGGAGGGCGGTGAGGCTAGGGCGGTTGAAGTATTCAATCGTTATCGGGTGGTCGATAAGTCGAGCGGAATTCAGAAGATATTCTCTCAGATGGACAAAGGGTTGTTGTGATCAGGTTGCCTGCTCGTGGGATCAGGTAGGAACCAGGTGATACATGACCTCGCCGCCTTTGGGTGGCAGGCATGCTCTCGGTTCGAATGCCCCGGCCGACTCAAGGCGAGCGAAAAGAGTCCGTCGCTTCCCGAAGCGCCGCCAGCATCCCCGGATCCGTCACCGCGTGTCCGGCCGCTTCGACGAGCTCCAGCTTCGAGTCCGGCCAAGCCCGGTGCAGCTCGTAAGCGGTCGCCGGCGGGCACACCGCGTCGTACCGACCCTGCACGATCACGCCAGGAATCCCCGACAGCTTCCCGGCCTCCCGGATCAGCTGCCCTTCCTCAAGCCACGCCCCATGGCAGAAGTAGTGCAGCGCCAGCCGGGCGAAGGTGACCGCGAACTCCGGCGACGCGTACTGGTTGTGGAAGGCGGGATCCGGGCGCAGGCAGACGATCGCGCCTTCCCAGGTGCTCCAGGCGATGGCCGCACGTTCCCGGATCGCCCGATCGGGGTGATAGACGAGCTCGCGGTACGCCGACAGTGGGTCGTCGCGGCGGTCTTCGGGGATCGGCGCGAGGAAGTCTTCCCACTCGCGGGGGAAGAGGTTCGCGGCGCCGCCGTTGTAGATCCAGTCGAGTTCGCCGCGGCGGACGGTGAACACGCCGCGCAGGATGATCTCGCTGACGCGGCTCGGGTGGGTTTCGGCGTAGGCGAGGGCGAGGGTCGCGCCCCACGAACCGCCGAAGAGCTGCCACTGGTCGAGATTCAGCCGTTCGCGCAGCTTTTCCATGTCCGCGACGAGGTGCCAGAGGGTGTTGGCCGACAGGTCGACGTCCGGCGTGCCGATATGCGGAGTGCTGCGCCCGGCGCCGCGCTGGTCGAACAGGATGATCCGGTAGGCCTCGGGATCGAAATGCCGCCTGGCCATGGGGGAGATGCCGCTACCAGGGCCTCCGTGCAGCACGACCACGGGTTTGCCGTCCGGATTCCCGGCTTCCTGGCAGTAGATCCGGTGCCCGTCGCCGACGTCGAGCATGCCCTCGGCGCGCACCTGGATCGGCGGGTACAGGTCATCCATAAGAACACTCTGCCCGAATCGGCGAGTGTTCGAAGGGTGGGGGCCCGCCCCCGCCGCCGGGCTGAGCGGGCCCCCGGTCTTCGGTCGCGTCAGCAGCCCGCCGTGGCGGCCACGTTCGCGAATCCCTTCCCGGCGCCGGTCACCTTGTTGCTCGCGCAGACCTTGTTACCCGTCGCGGCTTTCACGAGATAGAAGCCGTACGCGTAGCTGGACTGCACGTCCGCGGTGTTGCCGGAGAAGGTGTTGCCGCGGCCCCAACCGTCGAGCTGGACGTGGACCTCGAAGCCGCCGTAGGTCGCGTCGTGCACGAAGACCTTGCTGCCCCGGTTGTCCGCGACCACGTAGTTGTTGCCCTTCATGTCCACCCAGCTGTCGGCGAAGTGCTCGCCGCTCTGCCCGGTCCCGTCGAAGATGTTGCCGCGCAGTTCGCCGCCGGTGGTGCCTTCCTTGATGTCGATCGACTCGGCTCGCACGTTCGGGCCGATCTTGTTGTTCAGCGCCTTGTTCCGGTCGCTCCGGTCGGGCGTGCCGCCGGGCCAGTTGCCCTTCGCGGAACCGAAGTAGATGCCTTCGCCGTAGCCCGCGTACTCGCGGCCGGTGTCGGTCACCTCTGAGTTCTTCACGACGTTGTCGGTGCTCGTGTACTGGAAATGGATGCCCTCGTGGCCGACACCGGCGACCTTGATGCCGTCGACGACGGTGTTCTTGACGCCCGTCGCCATCAGGCCTTTCTGGCCACCGGTGAGGGTGAAGCCGGTCAGGTTCCAGTAGCTGCCGGTCAGTTCGAGCGTGCGCCCGGCCGAGGCCTTGATGACCGCGCTTCGCGGACCCTTCAGCGTGATGCGGCTGCTGGACGTGCCGCTCTTCGCCGCCTTGAAGTTGCCCGTGAATGTCGTGTCGGCCGCGAGTTCGATGACGGTGCCTGGAGTGACCGAAGCGAGCGCCGCCGTGAGCTGCTCCGAAGTCCCTACGCGGACCGTCGCGGCCTGTGCCGGGTACGCCGCCAACGTGGACAGCAGGGCCGTACCGGCCGCAACGGCCAGAACCCGCTCACGAACACGCATCCGTGGTCCTCCTCGTCGAGGGATCGAAATTCGGTCGTGGCGGCGACGGGCTAGACGTTAAGCCTCTTTACGAATGAGAGTCAAGGACATGATTGAAGTTCATATACGTGAACAACTAAAGGAGGGTGATCAGGCAGGGCCCACCCGAAAAGAGAGCAAGGGACCTTTGCTACCGCGCTCCTCGGTCGGGAGTGGTAGCAAAGGTCCCTTGCTCTCTTTTTGCAGGTCAGAGGCGGGTCAGTCGTGGAAGGAGTGCTCCGGCGCCGGGAATTCGCCTCGCCGGACGTCCTCCGCGAACGCGGACGCCGCCCCGGCCAGCACGCCGGCGAGGTCGGCGTACTTCTTCACGAAGCGAGGGGTCTTGCCGCGCCGAAGCCCGGCCATGTCCTGCCAGACGAGCACCTGCGCGTCGCAGTCCGGCCCGGCGCCGATGCCGACGGTCGGGATCTTCAGTTCGTGCGTGATCCGCTTCGCCGCTTCGGCGGGCACCATCTCCATGACGACCGCGAAGGCGCCGGCCTCCTCCAGGGCGAGCGCGTCGGCGAGCAGCGCTTCGGCCGCTTCGCCGCGCCCCTGGACGCGGTAGCCGCCCAGATTGTGTTCACTCTGCGGCGTGAATCCGATATGTCCCATCACGGGGACGCCGGCCGACGTCAGCGCCTCGACGTGCGGAGCGAATTTCCGTCCGCCTTCGAGTTTCACCGCGTGCGCGCGGCCTTCCTTCATGAACCGCACCGACGTCTCGAGCGCCTGCTGCGGTGAAAGCTGATACGAACCGAACGGCAGATCGGCGACGACCAGGGACCGCTTCACCGATCGGGTGACCGCGCGGACCAACGGAAGCAGCTCCTCCACGGTCACCGGAAGCGAAGTGTCGTAACCGAACACGTTGTTCGACGCGGAATCCCCGACGAGCAGCACGGGAATGCCCACTTCGTCGAACAGCGCGGCGGTGTACATGTCGTAGGCGGTGAGCATCGGCCAGGCTTCGCCGCGCTCCTTCATGTCGCGAAGGTGATGTATGCGGACCTTCTTCCCAGATGTGGCCTGGGGCGCCGCGCCGGTCCCGTACGGAGCGGTGAGCTCGCCGGAATCCTTTTCGGTGGCAGACATCCTTGTCGACCGTCCTTCCCTCGAGGCCTCGAAGAGGTCCCCGGGTCGTGGAGCTGAACAGGACAAAGCCTGACATGCCCGGATACCGCTCCCAAGGGCCTGCGACCAGCTTCACACCGCGGCGTCACGCCTGTGGATGAGGAAATTCAGACCAGAGGATGATGATCGTTGACAACCACACAGGGTTGTGTGACGTCAAGTAAGTACAGCTGTCGATCCCCTGTGTGTACCGCGAAGGACCAGAATGGCAAACCCAGTGAGCCGAGTCGCGCCGTGGAAGGCGAGGGCCGGCGGGATCGTCGCCACCCTCGTGCAGCTCGCGGCCGTGTTCTCGGTGATCCTCCTGCTCGCCGGCGGCGTGAAGGGGCCGGTGCTCAGGACGGGTGACATCGCCTTCTCGGCCTTGAGCATCCCGACGAACGCGAGCCTCGTGATCGTCTTGCTGCTCGTGGTCCTCGGTGCCGCGCTTCGCCGCCGCAAACGAGCGGCCCTCTACACGCTTCTGCTGTTCCAGGTCGGCGGCCTGGCGGTGACGCTGGCCTTCCAGGCCGCCCTGCTGTGGTCGCCCGAACTGCTGAAACTGGGTCCGTGGCAGGTCCGGCACATCCCGCATCAGGTGTGGGTACTGGCCATCGCCGACCTGATCTCGATCGGGATGATCGCGTTCCTCTGGATCCTGCGTCCCGCGTTCCCCGCCCGGCTCGCGCCCGGCGCCTGGCGTGACGGCTTCACGGTGCTGTTCGGCGGCTTGGCCGCGGTCATCCTGGTCGGTTGGGGCTTGAGCGAAGCCTTTCCTGGTCGTCTCGCCGACACCTGGGCGCGGTTCGCCTGGGTGGTCAACCACACGACCGGGGAGAACATCCAGCTGCGCCGGGTCGGCATCGGCGAAGGGCCCGCCTGGCTCGATCTCGTGCTCGACCTCAGCGCCACGGCGGTCGCGACGGCCGCGCTGTACACGCTCTTCCGCGGCGTGCGCAGCCGTCGCTTGAGGACAGACGAGGAAGAACTGCGCGTACGCCGTCTTCTGGCCGAACACGGCGAAGACGACTCCCTCGGCTATTTCGCCACCAGGCGCGAGAAGAGCGTCGTCTTCTCGCCGAATGGCCGCGCCGCCGTGGCCTACCGTGTGCTCGCGGGCACCAGTGTCGCGAGCGCGGATCCCATCGGCGATCCCGACGCCTGGCCCGACGCGGTCCGCGCCTGGCTGAACGAGGCGCGCACCTACGGCTGGACGCCGGGCGTGCTCGGCGCGAGCGAACACGGCGCGAAGGTCTACGCCGACGCGGGCCTTCGCGCGCTGGAGATCGGCGACGAAGCCGTCCTCGACGTCCGTGACTTCAGCCTCGCCGGGCCGGAACGCCGCTCGGTCCGGCAAGCGGTCAAACGGATCGAAAGGGCCGGATACAGCACGAAAGTCCGGCGGCACAGCGAAATCCCGGCCGACGAAATGGCGGGGCTGTTGCTGCACGCGCAGCAATGGCGTGGCGCGGAGACCGAACGCGGGTTCTCGATGGCGCTCGGCAGGCTCGGCGATCCGAGCGACGGCCGTAGCGTGATGGTGGAGGCGTACGACGCCAAGGGCGAGCTTCGCGGCATGCTGTCGTTCGTGCCGTGGGGCCGTCGAGGCCTGTCGCTCGACCTGATGCGGCGCGACCGCGACGCCGAGAACGGGCTCAACGAGTACATGGTCGCCGAGGTCGTCGCGGCGAGCTCACACCTTGGCGCGCAACGGATTTCGCTGAACTTCGCGATGTTCCGCGCGGTCTTCTCCGAGGGAGAGCGGATCGGCGCGGGCCCGGTGCTGCGCGCCTGGCGCGGCGTGCTCAGCATGGCGTCACGGTTCTTCCAGCTGGAATCGCTCTACCGGTCCAACGCCAAGTACGGGCCCGACTGGGAGCCGCGTTTCCTGTGCTATTCCTCGGCTCGACGGCTGCCGCGGGTCGGTATCGTCGCCGGCGCGCTCGAAGGTTTCGTCCCGACAGGACGATCGGGACGGGCGCTGAAACTGGAGACGGTCACCGAGGAATTCGTCGCCGAAGTCCACCGTATCGAAGCGAACGCGGCCACTCCCGCGCCCAAGGAGGTACGCCGCCCCGACCAGGTCCGTGTGCGGATGGCGAAGCTGGATCGCTTGCGGGAAGCCGGGATCGACCCCTACCCGGTCGGTTTCGCCCGGGAAGATCTGCTCGGCGACGTCGTTTCGAAGTTCGGCGATCTGAGCCCGGACACCCACACCGGTCATCGGGTCCGCGTCGCGGGCCGGGTGCTCGCGATGCGCAACCTCGGTGGGCTCTGTTTCGCGCGGGTCAAGGATTTCAGCGGCGAGATCCAGCTGATGCTCGACGCCTCCGTGCTCGACCTCGGCGGTTGGCGGCGAGGCGTCGACCTCGGTGACCATGTCGGCGTGAGCGGGCAGGTCGTGACGTCGCGGCGCGGTGAGCTTTCCGTGCTCGTCGACGAATGGACCGTGACGGCGAAGAGCCTGCATCCGTTGCCGGACAAGCGAAAAGGCCTCACCGACCCGGAGACGCGGGTGCGGCAGCGGTACCTGGACCTCGCGGTGAACCCGGACTCGACGGCGATGCTGCGGATGCGTTCGACCGTCGTGCGCGCGGTGCGGGAGCGGCTGCACCAGGGCGACTACCTCGAAGTCGAGACGCCGATGTTGCAGACCGTGCACGGCGGCGCCAACGCCCGCCCGTTCATCACGCATATCAACGCCTACGACATGCGGATGTACCTGCGGATCGCGCCCGAGCTCTACCTGAAGCGGCTTTGCGTGGCGGGCGTCGAGCGAGTCTTCGAGCTGAACCGGAACTTCCGCAACGAGGGTGTCGACGCGACGCACAACCCCGAATTCACCATGCTGGAGGCATATCAGGCGTATGCCGACTACAACACCATGCGGACCTTGACGCGCGAACTCGTGCAGTGCGCCGCGGAGGCCGCGTACGGCGCGCAGGTGGTTCGCCGTCCGGGGCCGGACGGGAAGGTCGTCGAGTACGACATTTCCGGTGACTGGCCGGTGATCCCGGTCCACGAAGCCGTCTCGGCTGCGCTCGGGGAGAAGATCGACGCGAGCACCTCCGTCGCCGAACTCCAGCGGCTGTGCCGCGCGGCCGGGGTGCCGGTGAACGAGGACGCCGGGCACGGCGATCTCGTGCTGAAGGCGCACGAGCACCTGGTCGAAGGCGCGACCGTGCTGCCGACCTTCTACACCGACTATCCGACCGACGTCTCGCCGCTGACCCGGCAACATCGCGTGGACCCGCGGCTGGCCGAGCGCTGGGACCTGATCGCGTTCGGCTCCGAGGTCGGCACGGCCTATACCGAGCTGACCGACCCGCTCGAGCAACGACGGCGGCTGGAGGCCCAGTCGCTGCGCGCCGCGAGCGGGGACGTCGAGGCGATGGAGCTTGACGAGGACTTCCTGCTCGCGCTCGAACACGGGATGCCGCCGACCGGCGGGCTCGGCATCGGCGTCGACCGGCTGCTGATGATGCTGACCGGGGCGTCGATCCGGCAGACGGTGCTGTTCCCGTTCGTGCGGCCGCAGGGGTAAGTGGTAGCAAAGGTCCCTTGCTCCCTTCCGGGCCGAATCGCCCCAGGAAGCCGGTGCCGGGTGCCATGATCCTCTTCCAACGGAAGGAGCCATCATGGCTGGAAACGTTCCCCCGGTCGCCGACGAGCGCGAAGGACTCCTCGCGTACCTCGAGCAGCAACGCCACGTCCTGCGCATCGCCGCGCACGGCCTCACCGAAGAACAGGCCAGAGCCGTCCCGACCAGAAGCTCACTGAGCGTCGGCGGCCTGATCAAACACACCGCGTTCACCGAAGACGGCTGGATCGACATCCTCCTTCAGAAGCCCTCGAAGCCGATGGACGAGGCGATGAAGGAGTACGAAGCCGGCTACGTGATGGCTGACGGCGAGACGCTCGAAGACGTCTTCGCGCGCTACGACGAAGTCGCCCGCCGCACCGCGGACGTCATCGCGGGTATCGCCGACCTCGGCCAGCCGGTCCCGGTGCCCAAGGGCGTGCCCTGGTACCCCCAGGACGTCGACGCGTGGTCGGTCCGCTGGGTGCTGCTCCACCTCATCGAGGAGACCGCACGGCACGCCGGGCACGCCGACATCATCCGCGAGCACATCGACGGCGCGACGGCGATCCCGTTGATGGCCGCCGCGGAAGGCTGGCCGGAGACACCTTGGCTCAAGCCCTGGTCGCCGGGTCAGAGCGACTAGAACCTAGAACAAGGTCGGTTCGTCCGCCAAAGCGCCTTCGATGACCAGCATCCGGCGCTTGGTGGCGACCCCTCCGCGCGCGGAGAAGCCGCCGTCCTTGCCGCCGGCGGCGAGGACGCGATGGCACGGCACGATGATCGGGACCGGGTTCCGGCCCATCGCCTGCCCCACGGCCTGCGCGCCGCCGGGCATGCCGAGGATGTTCGCGATGTCGCCGTAGGTCAGCGTCTTGCCCGCGGGGATCGTGCGGATGAATTCGTACACGCGGTGGTGGAAGTCCGGTACTCCTTCGTAATCGAGTTCGACGCCGGTGAGGTCCGTGCGCTTGCCGTCCATCAACGAGACGATCCCGTCGATCGCGCGCTGGATCTCCTCCGGTGGGGTGGATTCGGTCGCCTGAGGAAGACGCGCGGCCAGTCGCGCCCTCGTCTTCTCTTCACTGCCCTCGGGGAGCTGGACCGCGATGACCCCGCGTTCGCTCCACGCGATGCCGCAGTCACCGATCGCGGTGCCGAACACGGAGTAGCCCGGTGCCGTCATGAGCCCAGGGTACGAGAGCGGTCCGACAGTTTCGGATCCATCGCCAGGCCGCGGTGCCGCCGGAGCCGTCGCTGCGGTAGGAGTATGGACATGAGCGACCTCGTGCTGGATCACCTCGTCTACGCCGGGCCGGACCTCGAAGAGGCCGTCGAGCGCGTCGCCGAGCTGACCGGCGTCACGCCGGTACGCGGCGGAAGGCATGTCGGTTTCGGTACGGCCAACTACCTGGCCGATCTGGGCGCCGGTGCCTACCTCGAGGTGGTCGGTCCCGATCCGGATCAGCCCGAGCACATCGGGCCGCGTCCGTTCGGCATCGACGAGCTGACCGCTCCCGCCCTGATCACCTGGGCGGCGCGTGTGGACGGCATCGACGAAGCGATCGCTGAGGCACGCCAACGCGGCTACGACCCGGGCGAAGCGTCCGAGATGTCACGGACCACCGACGACGGCGAACTGCTGACCTGGCGCCTCACCGGTGCGGGCGGCCTCGACGGGCTCGCGCCCTTCCTCATCGACTGGGGGAGCACCCCGCATCCGACGACGCGGGGGCTCCCGTCGATCCCGCTGCTCATGGTCACCGGCGTCCACCCCGAGCCGGCCGCGGTCGAAGCCGCGGTCCGCGCGCTCGGGATGGACATGCTCGTCCGGCGCGACGAGAAGCCCGGCCTGGTGGCCGTGCTGACGAACTCAGCCGGGAAGCAGGTCGCGCTGAGCTGAGCGGGTCACGACGGTGCCCTCCCGCCAGCCGTTGGTCATCGGCAGCCGCCGGTCCCGCCCGAACGCCTTGAACGTGATCTTGGTGCCCGGCGGATACTGGCGGCGCTTGTATTCGGCCTTGTCGACCATTCGCACCACGCGGTCGATGGTCTCCGGCTCGAAGCCCGCGTCGACCAGGTCGACGTAGCCGCGGTCTCCCTCGATGTAGTCGTCGAGGATGTCGTCGAGCATCAGGTAGTCGGGCAGCGAGTCACTGTCCAGCTGACCCGGGCGCAGCTCCGCGGACGGCGGCTTGGTGATCGAGTTCTCCGGGATCGGCGGGGTTTCGCCGTTCTTCTCGGCTTCCTTGTTGCGCCACTTGGCCAAGTGCCAGACGTGCGTCTTGAACAGGTCCTTGATCGGCGCGAAGGCCCCGACGGCGTCGCCGTAGATCGTCGAGTAGCCGACGGCGAGTTCGGTCTTGTTGCCGGTCGCCAGCACCAGGTGACCGTCCTGATTGGACAGCGCCATCAGCAGCATGCCGCGGACACGGGCCTGGATGTTCTCCTCGGCGAGCCCGGTCAGCTGAAGCTGCTCGACGTAGACCTTGACCATGTCCGCGATCGGTTCGACGCGATAGTGCGCGCCGATCCGGCGGGCGAGGTCTTCGGCGTCGCCCTTCGAGTGCTCCGAGGAGTACTCCGAAGGCATCGAAACGCCGTAGACGTTGTCGCCGCCCAGCGCGTCGGCGGCCAGCGCCGCCACGACCGCCGAGTCGATGCCGCCCGAGAACCCGAACGTCACCGACGAGAAGCCGTTCTTGTGCACGTAGTCCCGCAGACCGACGACGAGCGCGTGCCACACCTCGGCTTCGTCCGACAGCGGCTCGCTGATCGCGGACTCGGTGCTCGGGGTGTACGCCGGGACCGGGTCTTCGCCGAGCACGCGACGCTTGACCCGCAGGCCTTCGAACTCGCCTTCGGCGGTGTGACCACCGGCGACGAGGTCCGTGTCGACGACGAGCAGGTGCTCGACGAACTGCGGTGCGCGCGCCAGCAGCCGTCCGTCCGCGCCGACCACGATCGAGTCGCCGTCGAAGACGAGGTCGTCCTGACCGCCGATCTGGTTCGTGTACACCAGCGGCGCCCCGGCCTCGGCCGCGCGGCGGGCGATGAGCGGCAGGCGGATGTCGTCCTTCGCACGCTCGTAGGGCGAAGCGTTGGGCGCGACCACGAGGTCCACTCCGGCCTTGCCCAGCGCGGAGATCGGGCCGCCGTCCTGCCAGACGTCCTCGCAGATCACCATGCCGACGTCGACGCCGTGGAAGCGGACGACTTCGAGCTCCTGGCCCGGCTTGAACCAGCGGTGCTCGTCGAAGACGCCGTAGTTGGGCAGGTGGTGCTTGAACTGGCGTGCGACCACTTCGCCGCGGTACAGCGCGGCGGCCGCGTCACGCGGGCCGGTCTCGTCCAGGTCGAGGTAGCCGATGTAGGTGAGCACCTCGCCACAGCCGGCTTCTTCGAGCCGCCGGGCGAGAACTTCGACCATCTGCTTCGAGGCGGAGGCGAAGGTCGGGCGGAGGGAGAGGTCCTCGACGGGGTAACCGGTGAGGGACATCTCCGGGAAGACGACGATGTGGGCGCCTGCTTCGGCGGCCTTGCGAGTCCACTCGACGGTGAGCTCGGCGTTGCCTTCGAGGTCGCCGACGGTGGTGTTGACCTGGGCCAGTGCGATGCGCAGTTGCGGCATGCCGACATTCTCACCCACCGGCGTCCGCGGGGACGACCGGATGTGCCGAATCGCCCACCCGGGTGCGGCGGCGCGAAAAGAGAGCGGGGGACCTTTGCTACCGCTCTCCAAAAGAGAGTGACAGCAAAGGTCCCCCGCTCCCCGCGCGCTACTTGCGCTTGATCATGCTCCGTACCTTCTTGATGGTCTGCTCGAAGTCGGAGTCGAACGGGTTGTCGTGCACCAGGTAGGTCCACGTCGTGTTCGCCCGCCGCACCCCCGCGTCACCGAGGTCGATCCCGTTGTCGGTGATCTCGGCCTCCTCGAGCGTCTTCGCCGCCCGCTCGGCCGCCTCCGGGATGATCTTGTGGAACTCGGGGATCGCCGCGCGGTGGAATTCGTCGATCGGCGTCTCCCGCGCCAGCGCCCGCAGGTGGATGCTCTCCCGCACGTCGGTCAGGAACGCCAGGTGGTCCGACCACAGCTGGTCGATGTGGAACAGCAGCACCTCGCGGCTCAGCTGCTCGACGCGAGCCTCGTCGTCGACCTTCTCCGAAAGCTCCTTGAACTTCTCCGGGTGCGCCTTCTCCAGCACCTCCGCCGCGTGCGCCGTCCGCAGCACCTTGTCCCGGTGCTCCAGCAGCTCGCCGCGCTGCCGCTCGATCAGCCGCGTGTAGCGCCAGGTGTTCCGGTGGATCTCCAGGTCGACGCCCTCGGCGACGCGCTGGGCGTGGTTGATCTGCCGCAGCGCCGCCGGGTCGACGATCTCGCCGCTGCCCACGTCCGAGCTGATGCCCTCGGGGATGTCCGGCGCGTTCGACAGCACGAGCTCGTCGTTCAGGCTGGCGAAGAACACCGCGCTGCCCGGGTCGCCCTGTCGCCCGGACCGGCCGCGCAGCTGGCCGTCCAGCCTGCTCGACGGGTAACGGGCGGTGCCGATCACGTGCAGGCCGCCCAGCTCGACGACCTCGTCGCGGCCGTCGCCGTCCTTGCCGCCCAACCGGATGTCGGTGCCTCGGCCCGCCATCTGGGTCGAGACGGTGACCGCGCCCTTCTTGCCGGCGTCGGCGATGATCGCGGCCTCCTCGGCGTCGTTGCGCGCGTTGAGCACGACGCATTCGAGGTCGACCTTCGCCAGCTTCTCGGCCAGCTCTTCGGATTCGGCGACGTCCTGGGTGCCGACGAGGATCGGCCGCCCGCTCTCGTGCACCCGCCGGATCTCCTCCTCGATCGCGCGCAGCTTCTGCGACGGCGACCCGAAGATCCGGTCCTCCTGGTCTTCACGGATGTTCGGCGTGTTCGGCGGGATGACCGCGACCTCGAGCTTGTAGAACTCGCGCAGCTGTTCGGCGACCGCGACCGCGGTACCGGTCATGCCCGCGACCTCGGGATAACGCGCCAGCAGCGCCTGCACGGTGATCGAGTCGAGGATCTCGCCCCGGTCGGTCGCCTTGACCTGCTCCTTCGCTTCGACGGCGGCCTGGAGGCCGTCCGGCCAGCGCTGAAGTTCGGCGACGCGGCCGCGTGCGGCGTTGATCAGCTGCACCTTGCCGTCGCGCACGAGGTAGTCGACGTCGCGAGTGAGCAGCGCGTGCGCGTGCAGCGCCACGTTCACCGCGGGCAGCCTGTCCGAGCCCGTCTCGTCGTAGAGGTTGATGTCGTCGCCGAGGGCCTTCTCGACCACCGAAGCGCCGGCCTTGGTCAGCCAGGCGTTGCGGCCGTCGGCGTCGGTCTCGTAGTGGAGCCCGAGCCGCAGCCGCCGGACGATGTTCGCGACCTCTTCGTCGGCGTCGGTGTGGTCGATCGATCCGGCCATCACCAGCGGCACGCGGGCCTCGTCGACCAGCACCGAGTCGGCCTCGTCGACGATCGCCACCTCCGGCTCGCGCTGGACGAGGTCCTCTTCGCGCGTCACCAGGCGGTCGCGCAGCACGTCGAAGCCGATCTCGCTGACGGCGCCGTACGTGACCTCCTTCGCGTACGCCTCGCGGCGTTCGTCGCGGGAATGCGCGGGCTCGACCCAGCCGACGGAGACGCCGAGCAGGGCGTAGATCGGGCCCATCCACTCCGCGTCACGACGGGCGAGGTAGTCGTTCACCGTGACGACGTGGACGTGCTTCCCGCGCAGGGCGTACCCGGCGCCGGCCAGCGCACCCGCCAGCGTCTTGCCCTCACCGGTCTCCATCTGCACGATATGCCCGCTGAGCAGGCCCATCGTGCCCAGCAACTGGACATCGAAGGCACGCTCGCCGAGTGCCCGCCGCGCGGCCTCGCGACCGAGCGCGCAGACCTCGATCAGCTGTTCGTTGCCGAAGGAAGCGGCTTCCCGAAGCTTGCCGGCCCGCTCTGTCAGCTCCTCGTCGGAGAGCTTCTCCAACTCGGGCTCGAGCTTCTCGATGGCCGGCAGCAGCGCTTCGTAGCGGGTCAGCTCGACGCTGCCCGGCCGCTGGATGATCCGGCGCAGCTTCTTGCCCACCCGGCTGATCAGTGCTGCCACCCCTGTGCTCCCGTCTGCTCTTCTGCCGTCCGCACCCGTATCACCAACGCAGTGGTGGTGCGGCCGAGTTCCACGGCCGATGGCACGATCCAACCGTGTCCACTCATGTCAGCGCCAGGTCCCGTGCCCGTCGATTCGCCGCGATCACGCTGTCCGGCCTGCTCGCGGTCACCGTCGCCGCGTGCTCGTCGGGAGAGGGTAGAACCCAGCCGCCGCCTCCGGCCACCGAGTCGCACGCTCCGACCGGACCGGTGCCCGCCGGACTGGAGAAGTTGTACGGACAGAGCCTGACCTGGGCCGACTGTGCACCCTACGCGACATCCGATGACGCGAAAGCGGCGTTTCGAGTGAAGGACGCACAGTGCGCCCGGCTCACCGTCCCGCTCGACTACGCGAAGCCCGAAGGCGACTCGATCACGCTCGGCCTGTTGCGCCGCAAGGCGCTGGATACCGACGAAAGGATTGGGGCGCTCGTGGTCAATCCCGGCGGCCCCGGCGCTTCCGGGATGCAGGCCGCGGCCGGTCTCGCCTCCCGGACGGCGACGAACGAGCTGGGCAAGCGCTTCGACATGGTCGGCTTCGACCCGCGCGGCATCGGCGCGAGCCAGCCCCAGGTCCGCTGCCTGACCGACGCCGAACGCGACGCGGACCGCGCGGACGACAGCGAGACCGACGGCTCACCCGAGGGGGTGAAAAAGCAGGAGGCCGAGTCCCAGGACTTCGCGGCGAAGTGTGCCGAGCGGACCGAACACGGCGCCGCGATGCTCGCGAACCTGGGCACGCGTGACGTCGTCAAGGACATGGACATCCTGCGATCGGTCCTCGGCGAGCCGAAGCTGAACTATCTCGGCTACTCCTACGGGACGCGGATCGGGTCCGCCTACGCCGAGGCGTTCCCGGCGAACGTCCGCGCGCTGGTGCTCGACGGAGCCGTCGACCCGGAGCAGGACGCGGTGGAGTCGCTGGTCGGGCAGGGTCAGGGTTTCGGCAAGGCGTTCGGGGAGTTCTCGAACTGGTGCGCCGCGCGTGAGGACTGCGCACTGGGGCGCGACGCCGCCGGCGTGACGAAGGCGTTCCAAGACCTGGTGCGGCCCCTGATCGACTTCCCGGTGCCGGTCAGCGACGGCCGGAAACTGTCGTACGAGGACGCGACGACGGGCGTGATACAGGCCCTCTACCAGGAAGATCTCTGGGAACCGCTGAACTCCGCGCTCAACGACCTGAAGCGCCAGCGCGGCGACGGCCTGGAAAAACTGGCCGACCTCTACAACGAGCGCGGCGCCGACGGCCGCTACGGGACGACGCAGGACGCCTTCGTCGCGATCCGCTGCGTCGACGACCCCCGGGTCACCGATCCGGCGAAGATCCTCGACGCGCAGAAGCGGTACGCGCAGGCGGCGCCGTTCCTCGACGACGGCAAGCCGGACGGAGCCGCACGTGACTCCTGCGCCTTCTGGCCCGTGCCGAACACCTCGGAACCGCATCAGCCGAACGTCGAGGGCCTGCCGAAGACGCTGGTCATCTCGACCACGAACGATCCGGCGACCCCGTATCAGGCGGGCGTCAACCTCGCGAAAGCGATCAAGGGAGCTTTGCTCACGTTCGAGGGAAACCAGCACACGGTGTTCCTCCAGGGCGTGTCGTGCGTCGACCAGATCGGTATCGACTACCTGGTGAACGGCGCCCTGCCGGACGAGGGCACGCGCTGCGCCGCCAAATAACGAGTTCGGCGCGAAGGGCCTTGAGCGGCCGGGACGCTGCGAAGATCGCGAGATGAGCCTTCGCCGCGTCCCGGCCGTGCTCGTTGTCGCCGTGCTGGTCGCCTCCTGCACGACACAGCAGCCACAGCCCGCGCCGTCGGCGTCGCCGACCACCACTGCGTCGCCGACTCCGGACCCGAAGGCACTCGAGAAGTTCAGCAAGCAGAAACTGGCGTGGGGCGCGTGCGCGTCGTTCAAGGACAAGGCGTTCGACTGCGCGAAACTCACCGTGCCGCTCGACTACCTGAAGCCGGACGGCGAAACGATCTCGATCGGCGTCCTCCGGCACAAGACGAAAAGCTCCGGGAGACGCATCGGCTCTCTCGTGCTCAATCCGGGTGGCCCCGGTGGCTCGGGCGTCTCGGCCGCGGCGCGGATCGCGAAGTCGCGGCCCGCGGCGGCGCTGGCCGAGCGCTTCGACATCGTCGGATTCGATCCGCGTGGCGTCGGGACCAGCGAGCCGAAGCTCGTCTGCCTCACCGATGCCGAACGCGACGCGGATCGCGCGGAAGATTCGGAAAGCGACTCCACGCCCGCCGGGATCGCGAAGCAGCTCGCCGACGCCAAGTCGTACGCCGCGAAGTGCGCCGAGCGCACGAAGCACGGCACAGAGCTTCTCGCCAACATCGGGACCAGGGACGTCGTCCGCGATCTCGACGTCCTGCGCTCGGCCCTCGGCGACGAGAAACTCACCTACCTGGGCTTTTCGTACGGGACGCAGATCGGGACCGCCTATGCCGAGGCCTACCCGGACAAGGTGCGGGCGCTGCTCCTCGACGGCGCGGTCGATCCCGAACTCGACACCGCCGAATCGCTGGTCACACAGATGGCGGGCTTCCAGAACACGTTCGCCGAATTCGGCAAGTGGTGCGCGGCTCGCCCGGATTGCGCGCTCGGCCGTGACGCGGACGCGATGACGAAGGCGTTCCAGGACCTGGTCCAGCCGCTGATCACCGCCCCGGCACCCGCGGGGACCCGCAAGCTCTCGTTCGAGGACGCCATCACCGGCACCAGTGCCGCGCTGTACTCGCAGGACGCGTGGAAATTCCTCAACGACGGGTTCGCCGAGCTCAAGCGGGGAAGTGGCAAGACGCTGGTCGCGCTGGCCGACAACTACTACGGCCGCGAGCCGGACGGCCGGTACACCGGCATCCTCGACGTGTACTTCGCCGTCCGATGCGTCGACAGTGCGCGGATCGCCGACAGACGCGTCATCGACGACGCTCACCGGCGGATGCTTCAGGGCGCGCCGTTCCTGACCGGCGGCACGCCGGACATGAGCGAACTGGACATCTGCTCGGTGTGGCCGGTGCCCGCGACGTCGGAGGTGCACAAGCCGGATGTCGACGGCCTGCCGCAGCCCCTGATCATCTCGACCACCGACGACCCGGCGACCCCGTATGCGTCCGGTGTGAACCTGGCGAGGGACCTCAAGGGAGCTTTGCTCACGTTCGAGGGCGCGCAGCACACTGTCTTCCTCGACGGCAACGAGTGCGTCGACAGCGCCGGCCTCGCCTACCTGATCGATGGCGAACTGCCCGCCCCCGACACCCGCTGCACCTAGCGGGGGAGCAAGGGACCTTTGCTACCACCGGGCCCGCTGACCAGGCATTTCCCGCCCAAAAGGGAGCGGGGGACCTTTGCTACCGCCCGGCCCCCACGACCACCGCGTTATGCCTGCTCAACGCCAACTCCAGCATCACCGCGAACTCCTCCGGCTTCGTCGGCGGCACCTGCAACCACACCCGCACCAGCCGCCGCGGCTCGTCCCGCGAAATCCACAGCTTCACGAACACGTCCGACTTGATTTCCGGCACGATCCCGCCGATCACCGCGGCCGGCACCTTCGCGGCGATCCGGAACGACTCGGTGTCCTGCACCCGCTCCCACCGCTCGCCCCGCAACTCGGTCGCCCCGGTCAGCAGCCTCCGAAGCCCACCTTCAGGCCCGAGCATCGCTTCAGGCGTGTACGGCGGCGAAGCCGGAATCACCCGCTCCCCACGGGGCCCACTGAGCGTGATCTCCGAGCCGGACAGCCGGTAGTCGACCTTCATCCGTTCGAAGTCGTCCTGCAGATCGGCCTTACCGACCGCGCCGCCCTCGAGGCTGACTTCGCCGTTGAGCCCGCGCACCGGCAACCCGGTGACGACACCGTTCACCCCGAGCGTGAACCGCACGCTGCGCAACGAGACGAGGGAGTCGGCCGCCGCGCTCACGTAGTCCTGGGCAGGCGGGAGCGGGGGAGACCCCGCGCAACCGCCGATGAGCCCGACCGTGAGCAGCAGCGCCGGCACGAGGTGACGGCAGCGCATGGCCAGAGCCTATGTCCATGGCCCGAATCTTGCGCACAGTGTCCTTCCGGCCGCTTTCGTCGATCGCCGCCGCCGATGACGCTGTATCCGTGCAAACCGAGACCCGTCTCCACCGCGCGTGGTTCGTCGCCGCCGCCGCATTCATCGCCCTGCTCGCCGCCGCCGGTTTCCGCGCGGCCCCCGGCGTGCTCATCGACCCGCTTCACAACGAGTTCGGCTGGTCACGCGCGACGATCGCGTCGGCCGTCTCCGTGAACCTCGTCCTCTACGGTCTCTTCTCGCCCTTCGCCGCGGCTCTCATGGAGCGCTTCGGCATGCGACGCGTCGCTTCGACGGCGTTGTTCGTCGTCGCGATCGGCGCGGGCGGCACGGTGTTCATGAACGCGAGCTGGCAGCTCATCCTCTGCTGGGGCGTGCTGGTCGGCGTCGGCACCGGCTCGATGGCGATGAGTTTCGCCGCCACGGTCGCCGCCCGCTGGTTCGTCCGCAGCCGCGGCGTCGTCACCGGCGTCCTCACCGCGGCGGGCGCCACCGGCCAGCTGATCTTCTTGCCGATCGTGGCGAACCTCGCCGTCGACGAAGGCTGGCGGACGGCGTCGCTCGTCATCGCCATCGCCGCGCTGGCCGTCGTCCCCGTCGTTCTCCTGGTGGTCCGCGATCACCCGTCCGACGTCGGAACGACCGCCTACGGAGCGGAGCCAGGCGAAGTCGCTCCCGTCGCCCGCACGGGTGGTTCCGCCCGCCGCGCGCTGTCGGTCCTCGGTTCGGCGGCGCGCACGAGGACGTTCTGGTTGCTCGCCGCCGGCTTCGCGATCTGCGGCGCCACGACGAACGGCCTGGTCAGCACGCACTTCGTGCCCGCGGCGCACGACCACGGCATGCCACAGACGACCGCCGCCGGCCTTCTCGCCCTCGTCGGCATCTTCGACGTCGCAGGCACGATCGCCTCGGGCTGGCTCACCGACCGCGTCGATCCCCGGATCCTGCTCGGCGTCTACTACGCCCTTCGCGGCGTTTCGCTCGCTCTGCTCCCGCAACTGTTGAGCGGAACGGTGGAACCGAGCATGTGGGCGTTCATCGTCTTCTACGGCCTCGACTGGGTGGCGACGGTTCCGCCCACCGTCGCGCTCTGTGTCCGGCAATACGGCGCCGCCGGGCCGATCGTCTTCGGCTGGGTTTTCGCCAGCCACCAGCTCGGAGCCGGTCTCGCGGCCTTCGGCGCCGGCGCGATCCGCGACGCGTCGGGCAGCTACGCGCTCGCTTGGTACATCGCCGCGAGCCTCGCCGTCATAGCTTCGGTCGCTTCGCTGTCGATCACCAAGGCGGCCAAGCCCGAGCCGGTCCTCGTGGGGTGATCCACCACTTCCGGTCGATCGGCGCGTCGCGAAACATGTCGTTAACACGTTCTCGTTAGGGTGCGGCCATGGATCGCCAGCAGGAGTTCGTGCTCCGTACCTTGGAAGAGCGCGACATCCGTTTCGTCAGGCTCTGGTTCACGGATGTGCTGGGGTTCCTCAAGTCCGTCGCGGTGGCGCCGGCCGAACTCGAGGGCGCCTTCAGCGAGGGCATCGGCTTCGACGGATCGGCCATCGAAGGCTTCGCGCGCGTCTACGAGTCGGACATGGTCGCGAAGCCCGACCCCGCCACGTTCCAGGTCCTCCCCTGGGAGACCCCGGACGGCGGCCCGTACTCGGCGCGCATGTTCTGCGACATCGCGATGCCGGACGGCTCCCCGTCCTGGGCGGATCCCCGGCACGTCCTGCGCAGGCAGCTCTCGAAGGCGGGCGAAGCGGGCTTCACCTGCTACGTCCACCCTGAGATCGAGTTCTTCCTGCTCTCGAACCTGCCGGACGACGGCAGCGAGCCCGAGCCCGCGGACAACGGCGGCTATTTCGACCAGGCCAGCCACGCGACCGCGACGCACTTCCGCCGCCACGCCATCGAGACGCTCGAAGCGATGGGGATCTCGGTCGAGTTCAGCCACCACGAGGGCGCGCCCGGTCAGCAGGAGATCGACCTCCGGTACGCCGACGCGCTGACCATGGCCGACAACGTGATGACCTTCCGTTACGTGGTCAAGGAGGTCGCGCTCACCCAGGGGGTCCGCGCGACCTTCATGCCGAAACCCTTCACCGACCAGCCGGGTTCCGGGATGCACACCCACGTGAGCCTGTTCGAGGGCGATCGCAACGCCTTCTACGACGCGGAAGACCCGTACGAGTTGTCCGCGACGGGCAAGGCCTTCGTGGCGGGGCTCCTGCACCACGCGAAGGAGATCTCGGCGGTCACCAACCAGTGGGTGAACTCCTACAAGCGGCTGATCAGCGGCAGCGAGGCCCCGACCACCGTTTCGTGGGGCCGCGCCAACCGCTCCGCGCTGGTCAGGGTTCCGATGTACTCGCCCGGCAAGGCGTCGTCACGCCGCGTGGAGATCCGCACGCTCGACTCCGCGTGCAACCCCTATCTGGCGTACTCGGTCATCCTGGCCGCCGGTCTGAAGGGCATCGAGAAGGGCTACGAGCTCCCGCCGCCCGCCGAGGACAACATCTGGCAGCTGTCGGACGCCGAGCGCCGCGCCGCCGGATACGCCCAGCTCCCGCAGAACCTCGGGGAGGCGCTGGCGGAGATGGAAAAATCGGAACTTCTGCCCGAAGCGCTCGGAGAGCACGTTTACGACTTCTTCCTTCGCAACAAACGTGTTGAATGGGATAACTACCGCAGCGCGGTGACCCCGTACGAGCTGCGGACCCTGCTTCCGGTTCTCTAGACGAAGGAGACCTGATGGTGCGGCGGCCGGTGTTCGGAGTTTTGACGGCGTTGGTCGCCGCGACCATCGCGGCGAGTGCCGCACCAGCGGCATCGGCCGCCGGAAAACCACTCGATCTCGACGCCGCCGACATCCCCGCGCTCCAGGCCCGGATGTCCTCCGGACGGCTGACCGCGGTCGGCCTGACCTCGGCTTATCTCGACCGCATCCACAAGGTCGACCGGAAGGTGAACGCGATCATCGCGGTCAATCCGGCCGCGATCGCGCAAGCCGCGGAGAGCGACGTCCGGCGCCGCGCGGGCAAGACGCGCGGACCGCTGGACGGCATCCCGGTCCTGGTGAAGGACAACGTCGACACCCGCTCCCAGCAGACGACGGCGGGGTCTCGCGCACTGCGCAGCAAGCCCGCGAAGGACGCGACTCTGATCCGCCGCCTGCGCGACGCGGGCGCGGTCGTCCTCGGCAAGGCGAACCTGTCCGAGTGGGCGAACTTCCGCGCCGCCAAACCCACTTCCGGGTGGTCGGGCGTCGGTGGACAGACGAACAACCCATACGTGCTCGACCGCAACCCGTGTGGGTCGTCGGCAGGATCCGCCGCCGGTGTGGCCGCTTCACTCGCCCAGGTGGCGATCGGCAGTGAGACCGACGGCTCGATCGTCTGCCCGGCCGGGATGACCTCGACCGTGGGCCACAAACCGAGCCTCGGCCTGGTCAGCCGCACCGGCGTCGTGCCGATCTCGGCCGAACAGGACACCGCCGGCCCCATGGCCAGGCACGTCGTCGACGTCGCGCTGACCCTGTCCGCGCTCCAAGGCCGCGACCCGAGCGACCCGGCCACCGGCACGTACCCGCCGAACCAGCCGACCGACTACGCCGCGCACCTGCGGCCCGGCGTGCTGAAGGGCTCCCGGATCGGGCTCTGGCGCCTGCCGGTCCTCGGCCCGGACGTCGAAGCGGTGATGACGAAGACCAAGAATTCGCTGGTCAAAGCGGGCGCCGAGGTCGTCGAAGTGACACCGCCGTACCAGGCCAGGCTCGGCGAACTGGAGTTCCCGGCCCTGCTCACCGAGTTCCACCGCGACATCGATCGCTACCTGGCCACGCGCCCCGA